>NZ_JBIWOW010000010.1:251107-253543 GCF_044767945.1 Kitasatospora sp. NPDC101183
CCGGCGCCCCCCCCCCCCCCCCGCCCCGCCCCCCCCCGCCGGGGCCCGGGGCGGCGCGGGGGGCCCGCGGCCCCCCCCACCGCCCGTTGGCCTCCTGTACAGTGGTTTCCGTTCGTGTTCGATCAGGATCTGAAGAATCAGGGAGGTGAGGTTGATGACCGCGCTCGCGGCCACCGTGCGCAGTGCCCGGGTCTCCCTCACGTCCCGGGCCGTGGCCTGACCTCATCCTGTCCGCCCTCGCCGGGAGCGTGAGCTCGCGAGGCGCTCACACGAACACCACCCCGAAACGGATCCTCATCCACCATGAGCACCCACACCTGGATCACGCGCGCCGAGACCAGCGCCGACATCCCCGCCATCCGTGAGATCAACCTCGCCGCCTTCGGCACCGAGGGAGAAGCCGACCTCGTCGACGCCCTGCGCGCCGACCCGGACGCGTGGATCGACGGCCTCTCCCTCGTCTCGACGGACGAGGACGGCCGCATCGTCGGCCACGCCCTGCTCACCCGCTGCCACATCGGCGACACCCCGGCCCTGTGCCTGGCACCGTGCGCCGTCCGTCCCGATCAGCAGAGGAGCGGCGCCGGCTCCGCGGCCGTCCGCGCCGCCCTCACGGCGGCCGAGGACATGGGCGAGCGGTACGTAGTCGTCCTGGGGCACCCGACCTACTACCCCCGGTTCGGCTTCACCCGCGCCTCCACCCACGGCATCGGCCTGACCATCGACGTCCCGGACGAGGCCCTGATGGCCCTCACTCTCGACACCGCCCACCCCCTCCCCGGCGGAACCGTCCGGTACGCCGCACCCTTCGGTATCTGACCCACCCGCGACACGGGCCCCGGCCGCACCCGGCCGGGGCCCACAACTGCGCTACCCCGCGTCCTGCTCCGAGAGCCGCCGCGTGATCCGGTCGAAGAGCTCCGAGAGCGGCTCGCCGACGTCCCGGCCGAACTCCGTCAGCCCGTACGTGACCTGAGGCGGCGTCGTCGGCTCGACCTCCCGCCGGACCAGGCCGTCCTGGACCAGCGCGCGCAGGGTCTGGGCGAGCATCTTCTCGCTGATGCCCCGGATGCTGTCGCGCAGCTCGTAGAACCGAAGGTCGTTGCTCCGCAAGGAGATCAGCACCCAGATGCCCCACCTGCTGGTGACGTGGTCGACCATGTCGCGCGCGGGGCAGTCGGTGTGAAACACCTCATACCGCGCCCCTGCCTCAGCCTGTCTGTCCTGCACGCTTCCCCCCACGTGACGAGCTTACCCAAAGGTATGTCCTTACCAAAGGTAAGCCCTCACTCCTACCGTGGAGACCACAGAGCACATCGGACAAGGAGCCGTAGATGATCGTGGTGACCGGGGCTACCGGGAACGTGGGCCGACCCCTGACGAAGGCGCTGGCCCAGGCGGGCCAGCAGGTGACGGCGGTGTCGCGCCACCCGGCGGCGGTGCCGGACGGCGTCCGCCACGTCGTCGCCGACCTGGCCGAACCAACCAGCCTCGCGCCCGCGCTGACCGGGGCGGACGCACTCTTCCTGCTGCTGTCCGGCGACCTCCACGCCGCCGGGGCCCGCCCGGCCGACATCATCGGCCGGGCCGCGGCCGCCGGGGTCCGCCGAGTCGTCCTGCTCTCCACGCAGGGGGTGACGACCAGGCCCTTCGGTGCGACGCGGATCGCGATGCGCGCACTGGAGGACACGCTGAAGGAGTCCGGCCTGGAGTGGGCCGTCCTGCGGCCCGGCGGCTTCGCCTCCAACGCCCTCTGGTGGGCCGAGTCCATCCGCACGCACCAGGTCGCCGCCGCCCCCTTCGGCGACGTCGGGCTGCCGATCCTCGACCCGACGGACATCGCCGAGACCGCGGCGGCCTGCCTGCTGGACGACCGGCACAGCGGCAACGTGTACGAGCTGACCGGCCCGGAGCTGATCTCGCCGCGCCGGCAGGCCCAGGCCCTCGCCGCCGCCCTGGGCTCCCCGGTCCGCTTCCACGACCTCACCCGCGCCGAGGCCAAGGCCGCCATGACCCAGGCCATGCCCGCCGAACTCGCCGACGACACCCTGGACATCCTCGGCTCCCCGAACCCCGCCGAACTCCGCATCAGCCCCGACGTGGAGCGCGTCCTCGGCCGCGCCCCGCACCCCTTCACCACCTGGGCCACCCGCAACATCGCCGCCTTCCGCTGAGCCCGGCCAGCGCCTCCGGAAGCTGCTCGGCGTACTCCGCGATCCACTGCTGACAGTCGATGAACCCCATCCGAAGCCGACGTCGGCGATATGCCCGGGCCCAACCGCCCCACCCCCACGGCAAGCTGGACAGCATCCCCCTGGTGGGGGGGGGGGGGGGGGGCGCCCCCCCCGCCCCCCCCCCCCCCCCCCCCCCGCCGACCCCCCCCCCCCCCCCCGCCCGCGCCCCCCCCCCCGGCGGCGCCGCCCCCCCCCCCCCCCG
>NZ_JBIWOW010000010.1:253552-275412 GCF_044767945.1 Kitasatospora sp. NPDC101183
CACCCCCGGGGGGCCGGGTCCGGGGCCCCCCCCCAGTCCGGCCCCACAAACCCCCTCGACGAGCCTCGCTCCCCTGACCGGGCCGCGCCGCCGACTCGGCGCCGCGGCCAGGAACCACAACTCCGCTGCCCCACACCGAGAGAAAGCCCGGCCATCCGGGGCCCTGGTCCTCGTCGCATCGAGGACCAGGCCGAACCACCGACTCGAAGCCCTCAACACCCCGCGCAGGAAGTCGGCCCGGCCGACTTCCTGCGCACGCAGACAAACCCGTTCAGCAGGCCCCATTGCCCAGCCCGGGCAATGGGGCCTGCTGACGGATGACCGTCTCACATCGATTGCTTCATGGGCCGGAGCAGGGCGAGGACGTCAGTCCATTTATAAGTCTCCCGGCCAACAATCGAGTTGGGTTTGTGCGGTACGCATTCGCTGATCAGCACGCCCATCGAGCGAAGCCTGGCCAGGCTCTCGACGTAGGCCGGGTGTGCGGCCAGTGCGGAGTTCACATAAGGCTGCACGGCCATCGGAATGCCAAGACCGTACGCCTCACACAGAATGCCCAGCGCGAGCGTATCGGCGATGCCAGCAGCCCACTTGTTGACGGTATTGAACGTGGCGGGAGCGACCGCGATGGCATCGGCCGGCGGCAGGGGCTTCGGGGCTCCTGGAGCGCGCCAGCCGGATCGAATCGGGTAACCGGTCTGGGCCTCGATGGCGTCCTGGTCCATGAGCGCGAGCGCGTTGGGCGTGGCGATCACACCTACCTGCCAGCCCTCCGCATGGGCTTCGGAGATCAGTTCGCTCACCCCGTCCGCGATGCCTGCGGCGCAGACGACGACGTAGAGGAACGGCTCGCGGTGCTCACTCAACCTGGGCCCCCAAATCTTCCGAATCACGCCGAACCCTGCTGAGGCCGCGGGATGTTACCGCCAGACTGAGATCGCCTCAAGCATTCGCACGCGATATCACGTCCGGCCCCCTCGACGAGTACCGTCCGCACCGGTCGCTACGAACGGAGTCCAGTATGCCTAGGCACACTGCCGAGCACACCGGCGAGCGCATCGCCCAGTACCGCAAGCTGCGCCGCCTGACCCAACGCGAACTCGCCACCCGTGCCCACATCTCCTACAGCATGCTCACCAAGGTCGAGCAGGGCGTGAAGCCTGCCACACCATCCGTGATCGCGGCCGTCGCACGCGTCCTGTTCGTACAGACCGTCGATCTCACCGGTCAGCCGTACGTAGCCGAGCTCCAACAAGACGAGCTCGACGTCCTGATCCAGCCGATTCGCGAAGCCCTCGACCTGTACGACCTGGGCGTCGATACCGAGATCGCACCACGCCCACTCGATGAACTGCACTCATCTGCAGAACAGTTGTGTGCGTTGATCAGAGAGACCCGCATCAAGGATGCCGCACGGATTCTGCCCGGCCTGATCGCCGAGGCCACGACGGCCTCGCACGGTTCCCCGTCAACGAAGGCGTGGCAGGTGCTGGCCAGCACGTTCCGTACCGCCTACGACATCACCTCGAAGCTCGGCTACACAGACCTTTGCGTCGTGGCCCTGGATCGAATGGCGTGGGCCGCCGAGCGAGCATCCGATCCAATTCTCGCCGGTGTCCGCCAGTACCTCCGGGCGCTCGTCTACCTGCGCTCGGGCCAGTTCGACCTGGGGAAGCGACTCGTCGGTGTCGGGATGAAGGCCCTCGGCGAAGCAGATGCGGGCCGGCTCCGCGAGGTCGCAGTCGGACAGCTCCACCTTGGCGCGGCGATGCTCTCAGCGAGGTCTGGCGACGGGGGCGCGGCATTCGAGCACATCTCGGAAGCCGCCCGGATCGCCGAGACAACGGGCGAGGCCACGAAGGTGTACTGGCTCGCGTTCGGACCGACGAACGTCGCAGTACACCAAGTCGCGGTGCTGGCCGAGCAATACCGGTACGCAGAAGCTGTTCGCGCTGCCGAACAAATCGAGGTTCCGGAAGAATGGCCAGCATCCCGAGCAGCCACGCACATCGCAGAGGTCGCGCGCGCGCAGCTGTGGCTCGGACGCCCCGAGGCATCTCTCAAGTCACTTCAGCGTGCACGGGAGTTGGCGCCGCAGCAGATGCGCTACCACCCAATGGTGCGTGAGACCGTCTCCGGTCTCGTCTCCGCCCACCGGTCGACACCGGAGACCCTGACGAGCATGGCCCATTGGGTCGGCATCTGATCATCACTCTTTGAGCTTGGACTATCACCGCAGAGTGATGGTCCAAGTTCTTCCTCGCGGCGATGCTCTCCGTAGCGCAACGACTACGCCAAGGAGAAGCGCCGATGACCCTCCTCTCGAACGCCACGAGAGGCACGCTGCGACTCGACTTGGGCGTCAAGGTCCACCAGCGCGCCGAGCCGGCGACCGTCTGCCTGCCCTACCAACCCGCATCGGTGGCGGCGGCCCGAAAGCTCGTCCGCGCGAAGCTGCGGGAGTGGGGGCTGGATGTCCTGATCGACGACGCCACCCTCGTCGTCAGCGAACTGGTCACCAACGCCGTCAAGACCGGCTGCCAGACCCGCATGGTCGTCGCCGTCCGGCGCCCCTCCCCCGACCGCGTCCGCATCCTCGTCGGTGACGGGTCCCGCGTGATGCCCGTGATGATCCGGGCCGGGCACGACGCGACCTCCGGGCGGGGCCTCGCGATGGTGCACCGGCTCACGCGTGGGCGGTGGGGCATCACGCCGCTCCCGCTCGGGAAGATCGTCCATGCCGACCTCACGGCCCCCACCGAGTGAAGCCCCTCCCGCCGGAGGACAACGAGCACGCCCCCGACCCCGTCCACCTCTGGACCGCCTACGGGGTCTCCGCAGCCGCCGCTTTCCACCTGGTCGCCGCCGCCCTCGTCCTCCTCCACCACTCCCGCTGAACCCCCGGATGCCGCCCGGCCTCCGGAACTCCCGAACACCACGGAGGAACCGTGACCCTCAACCTCTACGAACTGCCCGTCCAGGGCGCCCGGTTCGAGCGGCAGTGCGGCGGCAACCTCAGCAGCGAGAACGAGACCTGCGTCGACCTGGTCCGCCCACATCACATTCGAGCACCGCACGATCCCGCCCATGTTCACCGGCCACCACCTCCTCCGCCGCCCCTCCGACCTCGATCAACGCACGTGGAAGGACGCGGACTCGGCGGTCTCCTGGCTCACCGGGATCTACCGGAAACACCCGCCGGCCCACCGCACCGACGGACGAGCCGCCGACTGCGGCCTGACGGCGCGGGCCACCTACGCCCGGCCCGCGCTCGACCACGGCACCGACGTCGTCTGGTGCTACTACCTCCCCGGCACCCAGCTGATCAACTACGCCGTCATCTGCTGCCCGAACCTCCCCCTCCACCCGACCATCCCCTGCCCCCTCGGATGAGAAGCCCGATGCCGACCATGTCCCTTTCCCAACTGCTCGGCCCCGCAACGGAGTCCCTCCTCCGCGCCTGCCCCACCGAGCCCGTGCTCCACCGGCGCAGCGGCTCCGCGCTGGACCGGGAGATCACCCTCCAGCTCATCGACCGCCACATCGACCACGGCCTCCTGGACCCCGCCTCCACCGCAGCCGTCCGGGACGGGCGCGCGGCGCACCCGGGCCGCTTCTCCAGGGACGGGCGGATGAGGCCCGGCAAGCTGCGGGAACTCCTCGACGAGGGCTACACCGTCAACCTGCGCGAGCTGCAGCGCACCGTCCCGCACCTCGCCGAACTGTGCCGCGCGATCCGGGAGGAGACCGGGTACACGCTGCACGCCTCCGGAATCGTGACCCCGCCCGGCGGCCGGGGTCTCGGGCACCACTGGGACCAGTTCACGGCCGTGGTCACGCAGTTGCACGGCCGCAAGGTCTGGCCGGTCCGGCGCCCCGAGGTCGAGCTCCCGCTCGACGACTACCTGGTCTCCCCGGTCATGTGGACGCGGGAGATGCAGGACCGCTGGGACACCACCGAACCGTACGCGGAGTACGACCTCGGCCCCGGTGACACGCTCGTCCTCCCCAGGGGGTGGGTGCACAGCCCGCACAACACCGGGGGCACGACGACCAGCTTCCACCTGACCTTCGCCCTGCGGGAGCGCACCGTCCTGGACCTCGCCGAGGCCCTGGTCGCCACCGCCCTCCCCAAGACGGAGTTCCGGGCCGGCATCGCCCCGGCCGACCTGGGCGAGGAAGCCCTGCCCCGCACCCTCCGCGACGTCCGCCGGGCCCTCGTCGCCCACCTCGACGAGACCGACGTGACGGCGGCGGCCGCGGTGATCCACGCGGGTCTGACCGGCAGGCCCGCATGACGAACCACCTCCTCCGGGCCGTCGAGGCGGCGCTCGACGGCCCGGTTCCCCGTGAGTGGGCGGAGGCACCAACGCCGTACCCCGCCACCACTTCCTGCCCGAGCTGATCTGGTTGGACGACGGGCTCGGTGGCTACGAGCCGTGCGACCTCCCGACCGACCACGAGCGGTGGTTCGAGGAGGTGTACTCCGACATCCCGATCGTCACCCGGGTCGACGAGGACCTCTGGCCGTCCTCCTCCGCCTCCGCGCCCTCGGTCGTCGTCCGCATGCTGCGCGACCTCGACCTCCGGCCCGGCATGAAGGTGCTGGAGATCGGCACCGGGACGGGCTGGAACGCCGCCCTCCTCGCCCACCGGCTCGGGCCGGGCCGGGTGGCGTCCGTCGAAGTGGACTCCGCCATCGCCTGGCAGGCGTGGGCGAACCTGAACGCGGCCGGGGTGAACGTCGAACTCCTCTGCGGGGAGGTGGCGTTGGGATGGCCGCGCCTGGCTCCGTACGACCGGATCGTCTCGACCTGTTCCGTCCGCCGCGTCCCCCGGGCCTGGATCGAGCAGACCGGGCCCGGCGGCGTCGTCCTCACGCCCTGGGACAGCCCGATGGTCTGCTGGGGCCTGCTGAAGCTGACCGTCCAAGACGACCACGCCGAAGGACGGTTCAGCCCCCACTCCGCGTTCATGCTCATGCGCAACCGGCGCCGCGACCTGCGCATCTTCCGGGACGTCGTCCGCGACGACCACCGCCCCGACGAGTACGCGAGCACCTTCTCCCCTCACAAGGTCACCGGCAACAGCTGGGAGGCCCGCTTCGCCCTGGGCCTCCTCCTCCCCGACGTGTGGACCGCCTGGGACCCGGAGACCGGCCGCCTCTGGGCCGCCACCACCGACACCCGCTCCTGGGCGGCGATCGACCGCGACCACGACCGCTTCACCGTCCACGACCACGGCCTCCGCCACCTCTGGGACGAGATCGAAGCCGCCCACGACTGGTGGCAGGACCAGGGCAGCCCCAGCCCCGAACGCTTCGGCCTCACCGTCACGGAAACCGGCCAGCACCCCTGGCTCGACCACCCCACCCACACCCTCAGCGCCACACCCTGACCGACGCGCAGGAAGTCGGCCGGGCCGACCTCCTGCGCACTGTCCCGGGGTACCCACATCGATGCGGCTGCCCCAGCGGAGTGGCCGCCACCCGGCTGGACACCGTGCGTCAACATTCCAGGCCCGATGCGAGTCGCCGCAGGTGGACCGCCTGCGGCATCGCCTGTTCGGCTGGCCTCCGGGGAGATACGCCCGGTGTCCCCTTTCACTCGCGTAGGGCAAGACGCTCGACCTCGTCCGGTTCCACGACCCGAGCGGCGTCCAGGCTGTTCGTGGACGTCTCAGGAATCACCTGCGACCGATCGAGCGAAGAGAGAGAACGACATGCCGAAGATCGGCAAGATCGCACTGGCCGTCGCCACGGCGGGCCTGTTCACCGGCGCCCTCACGGCCGCCGCGCCCGCAGCCTCGGCCCAGTCCACGAACTTCACGGCGCTGGTTGAGTCGGTGAGGGACGGGGACTTCCTCCACAAGGGGCCCGGCAACGACGTGACCCTCGGCACTCCCAGCAACTGGGCGTTCCAGGAGGTGGCGCCCGACACCTACCGGATCCGGGCGGCCAACACGGTGGGTGCACCGTGTCTCAGCGCCTCAACCGAAGGGACCTTCTTGACGGTGCTCCCGTGCGATGACCCGTTCTTCAATCAGACCTGGAAGCTCACGCCGGCGAACCCGGACCAGCCCGATCGCGTCCGCATCGAGGCTGCGGACGCCGCAGGCTCCGTCCTGGAACAGCACGGCCCCGGCGAGAGAATCACCCTGGAGCACGCAACCGACAACGGCCGCCAGCAGTGGCTGGTGTATCGCCGGTAAGAAATCGGCCCACCAACGGCGAGCGAGCCCGGCGACCCGCCGGGCTCGTTCTCGCTCCCTCCGCGCCCACGTCAGCCCCGGTTCGGTGGCCCTGGTGGACCCCGGTCGAGGTGGGCCTGTCTGCCACGGCGGGCGGTGGCGAGGCTGGGGCCATGACCGACAGCAACAGCAGCAACAGCGTCGTCCTCATCACAGGCGGCACCAGCGGCATGGGACTGGCCACCGCCCGCCTCCTCCTGGAGTCCGGCGCCCACGTCGTCGTCACCGGGCGCGACGAGGCCCGCCTCGACCGTACGGCCGAGGAGTTGAGCGCCGTGTCCGACCGGGGCGGGCGGCTGATGACCGTCCGCGCCGACTCCGCCGACCTCGGCGACCTCGACCGCCTCACCGCCCGGATCCGCGAGCGCCACGGGCGCCTGGACGGGGTGTTCGCCAACGCCGGGGTCAGGGTGTTCGGGCGCGCCGGCGAGGTCACCGAGCGGGACTTCGACCTGAGTGTCGGTGTGAACCTCAAGGGGGTGTTCTTCACCGTCCAGAAGGCCCTGCCGCTGCTCGACGCGGCCGGCGGCGGCTCCGTCGTCCTCAACGCGTCCTGGACGCTGCACCGGGGCCTGGCCGTGGCGCCCGTGTACGCGGCCACCAAGGCCGCCGTCCACAACCTGGCCCGCACGCTGGGCAGTGACCTCGCCGGGCGCGGCATCCGGGTCAACTCGATCAGCCCGGGCTACGTCGTCACCGGGATGTTCCACGCCGCCAACCCGGACGAGGCCTCGCACGAGGCGATCCGCGCCCCGGTGCCGCTGGGGCGGCTCGGCCGGGCCGAGGACGTCGCGGAGACGGTGGCCTTCCTCCTCTCCCCGCGTTCCTCCTACATCACCGCCCAGGAGATCGCCCTCGACACAGGCCTGGTCACCGCCGTCCCCTCCCCCTGACCGGCTGGCCCTCGCAGGACCAGGCACGCCACCCCCGCCACCGGCCACAATCACCGCATGAGCACAGCGAGCGCAGCGACCACCATGGGCGAGTTCCTCCGCACCCGCCGCTCCCTCCTCCACCTCGACGACGTCCAACTGCCGGACTTCGGAGGGCAGCGCCGGGTCGCGGGCCTGCGCCGCGAGGAGATCGCCCAACTCGCCGGGGTCAGCGTCGACTACTACACGCGGATGGAACAGGGCCGCGTCCCCAACCCCTCGGCCGCCGTCCTCGACGCCCTCGCCCGTGCCCTGCGGCTGGACGGGGACGCGACCCGCCACCTCCACCGCCTCGCCCACCGCGCCCCCGCGCGCCGGACCCGGCCGCAGCGCGTACGGCCGATGCTGCAGCACCTGCTGGACTCCCTCACGGACACTCCGGCGCTCGTCATGGGCCGGCGCATGGACATCCTGGCCTGGAACCCGGCGGCCTCCGCCCTGTTCGGCGACTACGCGGCCCTGGAGCCGGCCGACCGCAACATCGCCCGCATCACCTTCCTCGACGAGACCTCCCGCGAGCTGTACGCGGACTGGACCGCCTGCGCCCGGGGGAACGTCGCCTACCTCCACCTGGACGCCGGCCGCCACCCCGAGGACCCGCAACTGGCCGGCCTCATCGGCGAGTTGTCCATGAAGAGCGAGGAGTTCCGCCGCTGGTGGGCCGAACACCCGGTCCAGGACAAGACCTCGGGCACCAAGCGCTTCCACCACCCGCTGGTCGGCGACCTGGAGCTGTCCTACGAGACCCTCCGCCCCACCGACGACCCCGACCAGGCCCTCATCACGTACGCCGCCTCCCCCGACTCCCCCTCCCACGACGCCCTGCGCATGCTCCTCGCCTGGTCGCGCAGCCTCTCCTGAGCCTGTCTCAAACTCCCACCCCCATCAGCCCATCCGCTCGGTAGAGTCCCGCCCATGGTGACTGTGAACGCGGCAGGACGGCTGACCGGGCGCTCCTGCGTGGTGACCGGGGCGGCCAGCGGCATCGGCCGGGCCGTCGCCGAACGCTTCGTCCGGGAGGGCGCATCGGTGGTCGCCACCGACGTCGACGCCGAGGGGCTGGACCGTCTGGCCGGTCAACTCCCCGGCGCCGTCAGCACGGTGGTCGGCGACGTGGCCCGGGAGGAGGACGCCCGCCGGATGGTCGCGGCGGCCGTCGAGCGGCACGGGCGGCTCGACGTGCTGGTGGCCAACGCCGGGGTGATCCCGCTGATGGAGATCACCGAGGCGAGCGCCGAGGACTGGGACCGGGTGATGGCCGTGGACGGCCGCGGCATGTTCCTCACCTGCAAGTACGCGATCGAGGCGATGACCGCCCAGGAGCCCCGCGGCGGCTCGATCGTCTGCCTGTCCTCCATCTCCGGCGAGGCCGGCCAGCGCGGCCAGGCGGTGTACGGGCCCGCGAAGTTCGTGGCCTCCGGGCTGACCAAGCACCTCGCCGTGGAATGGGCGGACCGCGGCATCCGGGTCAACGCCGTGGCCCCCGGCACGATCGGCACCGAGCGGGTCGCCCGACTGCGGGACGAGCCCGGCGGGCCCGAGTACCTGGAGGCGATCGAGAAGCTGCACCCGATGGGCCGCCTCGGCGACCCGGCCGAGGTCGCCGCCGCCGTCCTGTTCCTGGCCTCGGACGAGGCCTCCTTCATCACCGGGGCCGTCCTGCCGGTCGACGGCGGGTACCTGGCCCAGTGAGGCCGGGTCACAGGGAGCGCCCCCGGTCGTAGAGCGCCCGCAGCCACGGCTCCCGCACGGCGGGCATCCGCGCGAGCGCGTACCGGAACGCCTCCCCGGACGGCCGGCACGGGCGCCACGTATGCGGCGGGAGCGGGTCGTCCCGCTCCACGCCCTCCGGCAGCCCGCCGACTGCCGGGAGGCGGGTCCGGTGGGGCGGGAAGGCGAGTTCGGCCCAGAGGGAGGCGTCCATCGGTACGGGCACCGCGCCGGTGTGCGGTTGCCACGCGGCCCCGGTCTGCGGATGGACGGGCACCAGCAGCAGGTCGGCCTCCGGCTCGCCGTACCCCGGCCCGGCCAGGTCCAGGCGCCTCGCACCCTCCCCGCCGACGGGCAGCAGCGCGCCGAGCGCCGCCCCGAGCAGCCGGGCGACCGGCCCGGGCGCCGCCTCGACGGGCGCGCCACCGGAGGCCGCCACCACGTGGGCGAGCGCCACACCCGCCGGGATGTCCTCGTACTCGCCCAACCGGTGCCACAACGCACCGCCCGCCAGCAGCTCCGCCCACCCCAGCACCGGCCGCTCCGGCGGGGCGGGCAGGCGCACCACCGCCGCGGCTTCCAGCGCCACGACCTGCCAGTGCCCGCAGTCGTCCACCCTCGTGGCGACCGGTTCCCCGCAACCCAGGCAGGCGAGGTTCGGCCCGTCCCGTCCGTCGATCCCCATGCAGTAGCCGGCCGCACGTTCGAGGATCAGCCGGGTGCCGCGCACGTCACCGGGCGCGAGGACCACCGAGCCCGCGTCGACGGCGTAGCACCCGGACTCCAGCAGCGGCGGGTGCAGCTCCTCCCAGTGGGTGTCCGCCACGTGCACCGGCAGCGCTACCCGCGACACCACCGCCGTCAGGACCTCGCCACAGCGCGCACACCCGAACACCGCCATGCCAGGCCCTCCCCCTCGTCATCCCCGGAGCGTACGAGTCCGCAGGGCCGGCGGGCGCGGGGTTTTCCGGTGCCCGCGCTACGGGTGCGGGCGGGACCTCTGCGGGGGCAGGGGTGGGGACGGGGCGCGGCGGGCGAGGTCGGCGAGCGTCTGGAAGAGGACGTCGCCGAGGAGGACCGGGTCGCGGGAGGTGTCCCAGGAGACCTCGGTAGCGGTGGTGGTCGGGGGCTGCTCTTCGTGGAGCTGGCGAGTGGGCATCGCTCTTCCTGCCGACGTGGTGGCTACGTCGATCTCCTCCCCGGAGGAAGCGGCAGCGACACGCCCGAACGGGCCGACACGCGTAGATCGGCCGGAATCGACGCTTCACCGGCCGATAGACAGCTGAAGACCCCCCGGCCCCGCACCCCCGCCGATGGGCGAAGATGGAGCGGTGACCCAACCTCGCCCCGCCCTGCGCCTCGTCGCCACCGATCTGGACGGCACCCTGCTCTGCTCCGGCGGCACCGTCAGCGACCGCACCGCCGCCGCCCTCGCGGCGGCCGAGGCGGCCGGCGTGCAGGTGGTGTTCGTGACCGGCCGGCCGCCGCGCTGGATGCAGCAGCTGAGCGCGCACATCGGCGGCCACGGCCTGGCGATCTGCTCCAACGGCGGCGCCGTCGTGGACGTGCGGCGCGGCGAGCTGCTGGAGTCCTTCCCGCTGCCGGTGGACACCGCCCTCGCGGTGGTCGAGGTGCTGCGGGCCAAGCTGCCGGGGACGGCCTTCGCCTTCGAGTACCCGGAGGGCTTCGCCCGGGAGCCCGAGTACGAGGTGCCGATGTGGGGCGAGCAGACGGACCACCCCATCGGCCCGGCGGAGGAGCTGCTCGGCCACGGGGGCCCTGTCCAGGGCCTGTTCAAGCTGCTCGCCAAGCACCCGGACCTCGACCCGGACACCCTGCTGACCGAGGCCCGTACGGCGGCCGGCCACCTCGCCGAGATCACCCGCTCCGCGCCGATCCCGCTGCTGGAGATCAGCGCGCCCGGCGTCACCAAGGCCAGCACGCTGGCCCGCTGGTGCGCCGGGCACGGGATCGACCGGAGCGAGGTGGTGGCCTTCGGCGACATGCCGAACGACCTGGAGATGCTGGCCTGGGCGGGCACCGCCTACGCCGTGGCCAACGCGCACCCCCAGGTCCTGGCGGCGGTGCAGCGGCACACCGTGAGCAACGAGCAGGACGGCGTCGCCGCCGTCCTGGAACGGCTGCTCCAACTCCCCTGACCGAGAACTCCCCTGACGGAGAACTCCCCTGACCGAGAACTCTCCTGGCCGAGAACTCTCCTGACCAGCAACTCCCCTAGCCGAAGCGCCCGTTGACGTAGTCCGAGGTCCGCTGGTCGCGCGGGCTGCCGAAGACCTGCTCCGTCGCCCCGGCCTCGACGATCCGCCCCGGGGTGTCGTGCGTGGCGAGGAAGAACGCGCAGGTCTGCGAAACGCGCTGCGCCTGCTGCATGTTGTGGGTCACGATGACGATGGTGAGCCGCCCGCGCAGCTCCTGGATCGTCTCCTCCACGCGCCGGGTGGAGGTCGGGTCGAGCGCCGAACAGGGCTCGTCCATCAGCAGGATGTCGGGCGAGACGGCCAACGACCGTGCGATGCACAGGCGTTGCTGCTGCCCGCCGGAGAGCGACCCGCCGGGGGTCTGCAGCCGGGTGGCGACCTCGTCCCAGAGCCCGGCCCGGCGCAGGCTGGACTCGACCAGGTGGCGCCGCTCGTCCTTGGACACCTTGATCCCGGCCAGCTTGAGCCCGCTGGCCACGTTGTCCTCGATGGACATCGCCGGGAACGGGTTGGGCCGCTGGAACACCATCCCGATCCGGCGCCGCACCTCGGCGGGGCGCCGCCCGGCCCGGTACACGTCGTCGCCGTCGAGCAGCACCTCGCCGGCGAGGGCGGCGCCGCGCACCATCTCGTGCATCCGGTTGAGGGTGCGCAGGTAGGTGGACTTTCCGCAGCCGGAGGGCCCGATCAGCGCGGTGACCTCGCCCGCGGGCATCGCCAGCGAGACCCGCTCCAGCACCTTGTGGGAGCCGAACCAGGCGGAGAGGTCCCGGGTCTCCAGCCCGGCCAGCGGGCCGGTCGGCGCCGACGCCGGGGCCGGAGCCTGGGCGGGCGCGGGGGGCGCCACCGGGAGGGTGAGGGTGTCGGCCGCCGCCGCGTCCTGCGGCTGCTGCGTGGTGTCGGTCATCGGTACGGTCCTCCGGACGCGCGTCAGTAGAGGTTGGGCAGCAGGGCGGCGGCGTTCTCGTAGACCGCCCAGAGCAGCGCGCCGACGACCGGCGCGGCGGTCAGGTAGACGACGGACGAGGGCCGCCAGTACCGCGCCAGCAGCAGCGCGCCGAACACCGCGCCGAGCAGGGCCAGGGACCACAGCTGCAGCGTGGCCAGCGCGCCCTTGTCGGCGGCCAGCGCCTTGTCGTACGGGACGGTCGCGGGCCGGCCGCCGGGGTTCTGCTGCGGGTCGTCGTCGAGCCGGGCGCCGATCAGCACGGTGGAGCCGGGGATCCAGTCGGAGTCCCCGGTGACCAGCACCAGCCGGTTGCGGACCGGGTCGACGATCGGGTGGTCCCCGTCGCCGTACACGTTGACGGTGTAGGTGGCCCTGCCCTGGGCCGTGACGGTCTCGATCTTGTCGCCGACCCGCAGCTTGGACAGTTCCGCGAACGGCGCCCCGAAGGTGGCGCCCCGGCCGAACACCACGGCCACCCCGGCCTGCCCGGGCAGCGCGGTGTCCCGCCGGTGGCCGGGCCCGCGCATCAGGTCGCGGCCGGTGGTGCCCTCGACGACGACGTTCTGGTGCAGCCCGATCGCCGGAATGTCGATCAGCGCCACCGGGTCCCCGTCCGGCGCCGAGCCGGTGGGCGCGACGGCCCGGGCCAGCTGGTCCTGGAAGGTCTTGTAGGCGGTCGACTGGTAGTGCCGCTCCTGGACGTGCGAGAGCGTGAACAGGAACCCGACGAACCCCATCACCAGCGCCGCCAGCAGGCTCACCGCCCAGGCGCCCTGAAGGAACCGCCGCCGCCCGGCGGAGACGGCCGGCTCGGCCGCCTCCGCCACGGGCGCCGGAGCCGCCACCGGGGCCGTGGCCACCGGCTTCTCCAGCACCGGGGCCGTCACGCCGCACCGCCGGAGCCGCCGCGCCGCTTGCGCAGCAGCCGGCGCCCGAGCAGCGGCGGCACCAGGACGACGGCGAGCAGCTCCACCGCCGTCAGCGTGGACAGCGTCCAGTCCTCGGGCCGCCCGGACACCTCGACCACGTTCGCCGCGACATCCGTCGCACCGCCGCCGCCCCGGCCCCGGGCCACGACCTGGCCGGTCTGCGGGTCGATCTCCCCCGTGCCGTCGGCGGGCGCGTTGGGATCGGCCGCCCCTGCGGCGGGCGCGTTCGGGTCGGCCGCACCCCCGGTGCCGCCGGCACCGCCCGTGCCGCCGGTGCCGCCGCCCTTGCCGCCGGTACCACCGGCCACGCCGCCGCCGTTGTCGGAGCCGCCCTTCGTCTGCGGCTTGCCGTCGGAGCCCACGACGCAGGTCAGCGGCTGGCCCTTCTGGTCGCACGGGCTCGGCTGCGGCGCGTTCTCGAGGAGGGTCAGCTTGCCGTCCGCGTTGAAGGTCGGGTTCTTGCAGTTGGCCAGCGTGCCCGGGTCGACCGGGCTGGCGTTACCGGGGATCGACTTGCTCTGCAGCAGCCCACCCTTCACCAGGTTGCGCGGGAGCGGCGAGTAGCCGAGGTCGTCCGCCTTGCCCTGGCCCTCGCACAGCACGTAGGCGAGGTAGCGACTGAGCGCGGAACCCTTCTCGTCGTTGAAGCGCGGCGGCGGCGGGTCGGACACCCCGGCCCGCGGCACGATCACGTAGCTGTAGCTGGAGATCGGGTAGGCGCGCGGGTCCTTCATGGTGTACACGCCGTCGAGGTTCTGCTGCAGGAAGTTCGGGTCGGTGGGCGGGGTGCTGTCGTCGACGCCGCGGATCTTGGCGGCGGTGAGCGCCACCGCCACGTTGGAGGCGGTCGGCAGCGAGTAGTAGCCCGCCTCGTTGAGCACCCGCACGACGGGCCAGTTGCTGCGCTTGGCGAAGGCGTACTCGTCGTAGCCGATGGTGCCCTGGTTGGTCGAGGACTTGATGTACCCGGCGACCGTGTCCGAGCCGTTCTGCGCGGTCATCCGGCCGGACGCCGGGAAGAACTCGGTGTAGTCACCGCAGGGCACGCCGTTGGCCTGGGCGCAGTAGGCGTCCCACTGGTCCTTGTGGGTGTGCTCCATCCAGCGGGTGAACTGGGCGGTGGCGCCGGAGCCGTCCGAGCGGACCACCGGGGTGATCGGCAGGCTGGGCAGCTGCTTGCCGTACTCGTCGGTGATGCGCTGGTCGTTCCAGTTGGTGATCTTGTTGGTGAAGATGTCCACGATGGTCTGCGGGGACAGCCGCAGGTCGCGGACCTGCTTGCCGCCGACCACCAGGTTGTACATGAACGTGGTGCCGCCGGCCGTGATGGGCACGTACGAGTACCCGTACGTCGGCTTCTCCGCGGAACCGTCACCGTTGGCCCGGCCCGACTGGCCGACACCCGCGTCCTGTGCGGAGCGGAACGGCACGTCGGAGGCGGTGAAGTCGTTCATCCCGTTGGCCCACTGGACCCGGCCGGCCGCCGAGCCGACCGGACTGAAGTTGATCTGGATTCCCTGGGGGGAAACGTCCTGCCGCCACTGGTCGATGGCGGGGCCGGCCCAGCTGGAACCGGCCGCGCTCAGCGAGACGGAGGCGGCGAACGCCGGGGCCTGCCCCAGCAGGGGGGAGGCCGCCGCGAGCAGCAGGGACATCGCCCCTGCCAACGTCCGGGCCACGGAGCGCCTGAGGCCCCTGGGCATGTGAACTCCTCTGGTACGGAAGACGATTGGGCGGGGCATCAGTTCTGCTCCTTCGGCAGGAGCGCGTACGGGCGGGCCACGGCGCCGGCCGCGGCCGCCATCTGCCGGCGTCGCGTCTCCCGGTCGATCCGGCGCTTCTGCGCACGGGTCAGCTGCCCGGGACGCCTGCCGCCGAGCACACGCGCGGTGACGAAGAGGATCAGCACGACGGCCATCAGGGTCAGACCGGCCGCGAAGCCGCGCGCGATCATCCCGTCGTACGGCTGCTTGACGTAGTTCCAGACGTACAGCGGCAGCGACACCTGCGGATCCTTGAACGGGTTGCCGTTGAACTGCGAGGTGAACCCGGAGGTGAGCAGCACCGGCGAGGTCTCGCCGACCCCGCGGGCCATGCCGAGCACCACGGCCGTCACCAGCCCGGGCCGGGCGGTCGGCAGCACCACGTTCCACACCGTGCGCCACTGGCTCGCGCCCAGCGCGTACGAGGCCTCCCGCAGCGTCCCCGGCACCAGCCGGATGACCACCTCGGCGGCCCGGGTGACGATCGGCATCATCATCACGGTGAGCGCGAGCGAGGCCGCGAACCCGCTCTGGTCGAAGCCGAAGGTGAGGATCACGACACCGAGGACGAACAGGCCGGCCACGATGGACGGCAGCGCCGTCATCGCCTCGACCAGGGTGCGCACCGGCCGGGCCATCCGGCCGCCGACCTCGGACATGAAGACCGCCGCCGCGATGCCCAGCGGCACGGCGAACAGCGTGGCCAGGCCGAGCTGTTCGAGCGAGCCGACCACCGCACCCAGCGCACCGCCCGAGTCGAGCCCGTCCAGCGCTCCGGTGTGCTCCATCGAGTCGGTGAAGAAGTTGAGGTGCTGGGCCGCCACGTGGCCCTTGCTGGCGACGTAGCCGATCTGGTCGACGATCAGCGCCACGACCAGCAGCCCGGAACTCCAGGCGACCACGGAGACCAGGCGGTCCCGCACCGTCAGCGGGTGCCACTGGAGCCGGCCGAGCGCGTAGTAGCCGGCCAGGAACAGCAGGTACCAGCAGACCAGGAAGCCGAGGACGCCGCTGAACGGCAGCACCCGCTCGTACAGCAGCCAGTCCAGTCCGAGCGAGCCGGTCACCGCACCCAGCACGGTGAACACGTCCTCGCGGGTGACACCACCGAGCCGCAGTTTGCGCTCGGGGGCCGACGGTTCGGCCCCGGCGGGGGCCGGCTCGTCGGCCGGCCCGTTCACCGCGACCGGCGGCAGGTCGAGCGTGGTCATCGAATCGCTCCTTCGCGGTTCGGGTGGAGGCTTTCCCGGCAGTCGTGATGACGTCTCGGCATGCTCAGTCCGCCGTCGCGGCGCCGGAGCGCGAGCGGTTGATGACGATCCCGGCCAGCACGTTGACCAGCAGGGTCATCGCGAACAGCACCAGCCCGGCCGCCATCAACGCGGAGAGCGAGAGCTTGTCCGACTCGCCGAAGCGCAGCGCGATGAGCGAGGAGATCGAGTTGGCCCCGTTCTCCAGGATGTGCGTGATGGCCTTGAAGTTCGGGGAGATGATCAGCGCGACGGCGATGGTCTCGCCCATCGCCCGGCCGAAGCCGAGCATCACCGCACCGATCACCCCGCCCTTGCCGAAGGGCAGCACCACCGCGCGGACCATGCCCCATCGGGTCGAGCCCAGCGCGTACGCGCCCTCGCGCTCGCCCTGCGGGGCCTGGGAGAAGACCTCCCGGCTGAGCGAGGTGATGATCGGGATGATCATCAGTGAGACGACCGTGCCCGCGATGAACGTCGACGAGGTGTAGGAGGTGCCGATGTCGCCGGTGCGCACCTTGAGGAAGGGGATCGTGTCGCCCAGGTGGTTGGAGAGCCAGCGGGAGAACCCGACGGCGTGCGGCTGGAGGAAGAACAGCCCCCACAGGCCGTAGATGATGCTCGGGATCGCCGCCATCAGGTCGACCAGCGAGATCAGCACGGCCCGCAGCCGCACGGGCGCGTACTCCGAGATGAAGATCGCGGTGCAGAGTGCGACCGGAACGGCGATCACCAGCGCGATCACGGCGATCAGCACGCCGTCCGGCAGGACGGCCCCGATCCCGAACCTGTGCGCGGCGGTCTGCCACTTCTGTTCGGTCAGGAAGGACCAGCCGGTCGCACGCAGCGCGTCGACGCCGCGCAGGACCAGGAAGAAGGCGATCAGCCCCATGATCGCGAAGACCGAGAGGCCGGCGAGCCGCAGCACTCCTCGGAACACCCGGTCGCCGGGGGTCGAGGAGACGATGACGACGCGCGGGACGTCGGTGTCGGGCTGATGGTCGGCGGGTCGCTTCGGCGCCCCGTCGTAGGGTGCCGCGGGCTCGGCGGCGGCTGTCATGGTCTGCTCTCCGTGTCGGGAACGAGGGTGCTCGGGAACGGGATGCTCGGGAACGGGGTGGCCTGGCACCA
Organism: Kitasatospora sp. NPDC101183; assembly: GCF_044767945.1. Classification (NCBI taxonomy): domain Bacteria; kingdom Bacillati; phylum Actinomycetota; class Actinomycetes; order Kitasatosporales; family Streptomycetaceae; genus Kitasatospora; species Kitasatospora sp. NPDC101183. The sequence goes on from NZ_JBIWOW010000010.1 coordinate 270,685, forward strand.
GGTGGCTGGGCAGGTGCTCGGCGGGGCCGGGACGGCGGCCCCGCCGAGCGTGGCGACGGAGTGGCTACCTGCGCCGCAGGCGCGACCACTGGGCCTTGGCCCCGGCGAGCGCCTTCGCCCCGGTCGGGGTGCCGCCGAGGAACAGCGCCGCCGGTCCGCCGACCAGCAGCACCAGGCCGGCGATCAGCGCGATCGGCAGCAGCAGGCGCGCGGCTCCGGCCCGGTCGGCCGCGGGGCTGCCGGCCGCGACCGGAGCCGCGGTCAGTGCGCCGCCGGACGCCTTGCCGTTCGCGCCGGGCTTGCCCGCCGCAGCCGCGCCGGTGCCTCCGGCAGCCGCCGTACCACCGGCCGCACCGAGCCCGGAGCCGTCCGAGGAACCGCCCCCGGAGCCGCCGGCGCTGCCGCTGTCGCTTGCCGGGGAGGTGCCGCCGGAACCGGAGCCGTTGCCGCCACCGGAGCCCGAGGCGCCGCCGTCCGTACCGGAGCCACTGCCGCCCGGTGCGGTCTGGTTGCCCGGCAGCTTCCCGTCCTGCGCGGTGACGTGCTGGACGGCGTCCTGGGCCTGCTGCCGCTGTGCGGGCGTCAGGGCGAAGTACCCCTGGGCGAGCTGGCCCGGCGCGATGCCGTAGGTCTGGCCGTCCGTGGTCACCGTCTTGAGGAACTGCGCGATCGAGGCCGCCTTCTCGGCGGGCACTCCACCGGTCGGGACCATCGCGTACTGCACGGCGGTCAGCGGGTAGGCCCGCTGGTCGCGCGAGAACGCGGTGTCGGAGGCCCCGAACGGGAGCTGCTGCGTCCCGGTCGCGGCATCGGCCGGCATGTCGGCGACGGCCGCCTGGAAGCCCGCCGTGCCGGGCGCCACCCAGGCTCCGGCCGGGTTCAGCAGCGTGGCCTCGGGCACCGAGAACGCCTTCGCCTGGGCGGTGTCCATGATGGCGATCACCATGCGCTGGCCGGGTGCCATCGCCGCGCAGGGCGCGTGGGTGCCGTTCACCTTGGTCGGGTTCTGGCAGGTCGGCTGGTTCTGCATGAGGTTGCGGGCCACTCGCCCGAGCCCGTCGAGGGACGGGCTCCACTCGTACTGCTTCCAGTGCCGGAGATCGATTGACCCGTCGCCGTCACTGTTCACGCCGCTGAAGTCCTGGGGCTGGAACGCCTCGGTCGGGTAACCGGTGAACTTCGGCTTCAGGTAGAAGGAGTCGACGTGCATGCCCCACGGGTCCGGCTCACCGTCGAGGAAACGGGCCGCGTCCGGGTCGGAGGCCACCCAGGAGGTCAGCAGGTAGGTGAAGTCCGTGGTGCCGCCGGGGACACCGGGGTAGAGCTGCATGATCCCGCCGCAGCTGGACGGCCAGTGGATCCCGTTGGCCGCGGTCTCCGGGTTCAGCTGCTTGAACTCGGGATCCGCGAAGAGGCACGTCGGGTTGCCGGCCACGGAAGGAACGATGCCCCCGGGCACCCCGTAGGACTGGGTCAGCAGCTTGGCGATCATCCGGGCGTTCAACCGCATGTCGCGGATCTGCCGGCCGGTCTTCGCGTCGTCGATCACGAACGCGACGGAGATGCCCGTGGTCGCCAGCGGGGCGTACACGTAGGGGCGCGGTGGCGGTGACGTGTCCGGCCTGGCGGTCAGTGCGACCTCCGTGGTCGTGCTGCCGCCCAGGAAGGCCGACCGCGCCTGCGGCTCACCGCCGGTCGCGGAGTACCCCACGGTCATCGGCGAGCTGCTCAGGCACAGGCCCGTACGCCACTGCTGCATGGCGCGGTTGGCCATCTCCAGGCCCGCGGCGCCGAAGGCCTGGTTGGCCGCCGTGCAGGAGTCCGGGGTGGGCGCGAAGGAGAGCGGAACGGCCGTCTTGTGCTTCCAGGCACACTGCTCGCTGTTCCGGTTGTGGGTCTTCCAGTTCTCGTTGCCGGGAGTCATGATCGAGTCCGCGGCCACGTCGCCTTCGCCGTCGTGGTCCAGCCGGTGGTCCTCGCAGTTGGCCTTGCCGTTCAGCTCTCCCCAGAGGTCCAGCGGGTCGCCACCGTAGTTCGGCTCGACCACGATGGAGCAGGGGTGCGTCGGGTCGCAGCCGAGCGAGGAACTCTCCTTGCTGCTCCACAGCTCGATCGAGGCCGAGCCCGTGCCATCCGGTCCGGTCGTGGCCATCACCATGTTGGAGGGCCAGTCCGGGGTCTCCATGTGGGTGGGCCGGTGCGGCTGCTCGAAGCTCTTCGCACGGTCGCCGCCGTAGAGGGTGCTGCCGTAACAGTCCGTCACATCGGGATCGGTGCCGCGGCACTGGTAGATCCGCACGGCGTAGTAGACGTAGGGCTTGTACTGCGTCGTCGACGTGACCGGCGTGCCGTTCCCCAGGACGGTCGGGGTGAATCCGCTCCAGGAGACCTGGACGACCTGGTTGGTCAGGTTCGTCGTCTGGGAGACGGTGACGCTGCCCTCCTTGCCGTACTTCCCGGTGGCCGGGATCCAGACCTTCGGCCCGATCACCGTCACGGAGGAGTCCGCGTGTGCCTGCGGCACCGCGCCCAGCCCGATCGGGATCACCGCGAGCGCCGCCATCACCGACCAGACGACTGTCAGGGCCGATAGCCGACGGCGCCACCGTCCTCGGCCTCTCGGATCGGGTACGCGGTTTCTCATGGCCGGGCCTCCGGGAGATGCGGCCGCCGGGGGGAGGCGGCGCGAGGTCGTCGATCGCGCTGGGGACGGATGATTCCGTGCGTACTATTCGGCCAGCCGGACATGGCGGGATCCGGTCGGCCAGGTGTACGAGACCACAACGCGGCGACTCTGTACCGGAGTTGACAGATCCGCATGCGCAGGACCCCGCGCCGAGGCGCGGGGTCCTGCGCATGCGGTCACGAACTACCGGCTCAGTGGGCCGGGGTGTAGGACAGCGCGAGCGTGCCGACCTTCTGGCCGCCCTTGAAGTAGGTGGTGCCGAGGTTGGCGTCCAGGTACTTCGCGCCGACCGCGTCCACCTCGAAGCTGTCGGAGGTCAGGGTCTGGGTGAGGCCGCTGTGGGAGAACACGTCGTTGCCGGCCGCGTCCAGCACCGGCACCCGCGCCGTGGAACCGTCCGGAACCGCCGTGAAGTAGCCGTTGGCGGCGGAGTAGTCGAGCTGCTTGAAGGTCACGCTCTTGCCGGTGGTGAGGTTGAAGAACAGCAGGCCGCCGCCGAACTGCACGTCGCCGTCGAACGCCGGGATGTTCGCCGAACCGCCGCTCACCGGGAAGGTCAGGGTGAGGCCGGTGGCCTGGGCGTAGGCCGGGTTGGCGGGCTGCAGCGGGATGATCACGATGCCGTTGAGCGCGGCGCCCGACAGGAAGTTCACGTCGGTGGTCACCACGGCCTGACCGGCGGCCGGGGTGACGGTCGCGGTGGTGTCGGCGGAGGCCGCGCCACTGGCGGCGGTCAGCGCGAGGACGACGGCGGCACCGGTCGCGGCGAGGCGGACGGTCATTCGGGACATGCTGAACTCCTTGGGAGAGGGAGAGGTGATGGGTGGTGCTGTGCGGGGAGAGGTCAGGAATGCCAGACGGAACCGCACGCGAACGAGGACACCGGCAGGAAACCGGACGCCTTGATGGCGTCCGCGCCGTTCCGGCAGATCCAGCTACCGTGCCCGAGGACGGCGCGCAGAGCCGCCCCGTGAGCGTCCGTAGCGGTCCAATCGGCGTCGCGGACCACGGAGTACAGGATGTTCGCGTACATCGTCGCGGCGAAGTCGGCGGCGATCGTCTTGCTCTGCAGGTCGACCGGGGCCACGCTGTCGATGGACCGCAACGTCAAGGGCCCCTGGACATCGGCCCCACCGCCCTGACCGAGGTACGCCTGACCGATGAAGTAGCCCACCGAGTAGGGAACCAGCGCGTCGGGGTCTCCGAAGGCGGGATCGGTGCCCTGGTTCGACACCGGCACACCGGCGACGCACGTACCCGGCGTGACGGACGTTCCCCCACCGATGGCGGTCAGGAAGTCCGTCCCCAGTCCTGTCTGGGGCCAGGGCAGGTACGGCTTGATGGTGTCGGTGGACAGCGTCGGGTCGATCTGGTTCCAGGTGGTGACCGCGCAGGTGTAGATGTCCTTCAGGTTCTGCGTGGTCAGGTTCGCCGGGGCGTTGCCGGTGGACGGGGCGGCCCAGGTGACGGCGTCCTTGGCCAGCGCCACGAAGTCGTCGGTGCTCGGGTCGGTGGTCTGTGCGGGGCGCGAGGAGCGGGCGAAGTCCACGGTGGCGCGGGTGTTGCCGTTCAGGGCGAGGAAGCCCGCATAGGTGTTCGCGGGCCGGGCGATCGGCGTCGCCCCCGCCTTGGTGGTGATGGTGCCGGTGGGGCTCACGTCCCAGCTGTACAGGTGCGGCGCGCTCGGGTCGGTCAGCGAGGCGTTGTACGCGGCGGCGAGCTTGTTCATCAGGATCTGGCTGGTCCCGTCCCCGACGCCCACGATGTCCACGGCGTTCGGAGTGACGCCGGCGGCCGGGTCCGCCACCGCGGCTCCGCTCGGCACCATCGTGATCAGCGCGGCGAGCACAACAGTCCCCACCAGCCCGGTCGTGGCCCTACGCATCGTTCCGGCCTCCCGCTTCAACGTCGTCGAGGTGGCCCGGGGGGGGGGGGGGGGGGGGGCCCGGGCGCCGCGGGGGGGGGGGGGGGGGGGCGCGGGGGGGGGGGGGCGCCCCGGGGCGCGGGGGGGGGGGGGGGGGGGACCGCGTGAGGAGGCCCCG
>NZ_JBIWOW010000011.1:0-32346 GCF_044767945.1 Kitasatospora sp. NPDC101183
TGGGGGGGGGGGGGGGGGGGGGGGGGGGGGGGGGGGGTGGGGGGGGCCCGGGGGGGGGGGGGGGGGGGGGGGGGGGGGGGGCCCGGGGGGGGGGGCGCGGGGGGGGGGGGCGCCCCCCCCCGCCCCCCCCCCGCCCTGGCCGGCTTACGGTGGGGCGTGACCGACAACCACCTGGGAGAGTTCCTGCGCGCCCGCCGGGCGGCCCTGCTGCCGCAGGACGCCGGCGTGGTGAGCCACGGGGTACGCAGGGTCGCCGGACTGCGCCGGGAGGAGGTCGCTGTCCTGGCCGGGGTGAACGCGGACTACTACACCCGCCTGGAACAGGGGCGAGAACGCCATCCGTCGGCCCAGGTGCTCGATGCGCTCGGCCGCGCACTGCGGCTGGAACCGCACGAGTACGCGCACCTGCACCAGCTGGCGGGGACGGTGCCGAGCGATCGGTTCGCCCACACCACGGACCGGGTCAGCCCCGCCCTGCGCCAGTTGCTGGACGGTTACCCGGCCGCCCCGGTGTTCGTCATCAACCGGATCTTGGACGTCCTGGCAGCCAACACCCTGGCCGAGGCCCTGCACTCCCCCTTCGAGCGGGTCGACAACCTCGCCCGGATGGTCTTCCTCGACCCGGCGGGCCGGCAGTTCCACGAGCGGTGGGGCCACACGGCCCAGGCCGTCGTGGGCCACCTGCGGCAGGCGGCCGGGCCCGACCCGGGCAGCCCCCGACTCCGGGAACTCGTGCGCACCCTCACCAGGCACAGCACGGACTTCACCCGCCTGTGGAACGCCCACGTCGTGCGCGGCAAGACCCAGGCGGCCAAGCACCTCCTCCACCCGGACGTCGGCCCACTGACCCTCACCTACCAGGCCTTCGACGTCAGCGACGCCCCCGGCCAGCAGCTGATCGTCTACCAGGCGGAACCCGGCAGTTCCAGCGCCCAGGCCCTCAGCTTGCTCGGGTCCCTCCACGCCACCTCGAACCGGGCCGCCAGGTAGCCGGCAGCCGGCGACCGGGAGCGGGAGTGCGCGGGCCCGGCGGGCACCGCCGGGCCCGCACGAACGCAGCAGCCGAGTCCCGGCCCGGGAGCGGGATGTCGTCCTCACCTCGGTCGACTACCGGCATCGCCGCTTCGTCCTCCAGGACCGGTCCCTGGCTCCGGACTTCCGGCAAGAGACCATCGCGGGCCTCCCGCCCGTTCCCGGTCTCCTCCAACCGATCATGGACGGCCGGAAACGGCGGGAGGCATCGGCCTTCGTCCGGGGCCAAGGCCGCCCAGGGCGAGCCCCTGTTCACGCCACGACGGATCGAAGCGGCCCAACCCGAGCGGCTTCACTCGAAACGTCACATCGGACTGACAGCAGGCCGAACTCAACGTTGTCCGACGAGTCTCGGCGAGGTTTGACCGTCCGGGCGACCCGGCAGGTGATCTTGACGGGTGGTGAGACGCGGGCCCTGGAGAGACCCTTGACGCTGGGCTCCGGTGCTCCCGGCTCGTTCGTGGCCTTCCTGGCGTCCGACGAGGCGCGTTGGATCACCGGGGATGCCGCGCCGTCTCCGGCGGCAGGGCGCCGACCCCACGCCGTCTCGCCGCTGACCCGAGCCGGCCGGAACCGGCGCTCGGGCTCAGCGAGGGCTGAGGAGGCAGAACTCGTTGCCCTCCGGGTCGACCAGAATCCTCCACGAGATCGAGGACTGGTCGATGCCGGGGTCGGTGGCGCCCAGGGCGCGCAGCCGGGATTCCTCTGCCGCCGGGTCGTCATCGCGGTAGGGGGCGACGTCGAGGTGGACGCGATTCCACCCGCTCTTGACATCGGGAGTGCGCACGAACTCCAGGTAGGGGCCGACGCCTTGGGCGGAACGCAGGGAGGCGTGGTCGCCGGCGACCTCGTGCACCGTCCAGTCCGTCGCCTCGCCCCAGAACCGGGCCATCGCGCGCGGGTCGGCGCAGTCGACCACCACGGCGGCGACCGGCCCGGTGTCCCCGTAGACGGGGCGGGGTTCCAGGACGCAGAACTCGTTGCCCTCCGGGTCGGCCATGACCGCCCAGGGGACATCGCCCTGACCCACATCGGCGAGGGTCGCGCCGAGGTCCTTCAGATGCGCGACCAACTCCGCCTGGTGGGCGGCCGAGGTGGTGGCCAGGTCGAGGTGCACCCGGTTCTTCACCGTCTTGGGTTCGGGGCGGGTGATGATGTCGATGCAGACGGCCGTGGGGTCGGGGTAGTCGAAGCCCACGGGTTCGAGGTTCGTCACACCGGGTCCCTCGCTGTCGACACCCCAACCGAGTGCCTCCGCCCAGAACCGGCCGAGCACGGAGTCGTTCTGGGCCTTCATATTGATCTGCACGAGTCTTGTTGCCATGCCGCAAATCCTAGAACCGGGCCGAGGGCCGGAAGTACGTGGTCGAACGTCGCCGGGACGCCGTCAAACTTCGCTGGGACTGGTCAACCAGATGTAAGCGTCCTCGTCGACCCAGGTGGTGCCTGCGTCTATCAGCAGAGACAGGGCCGAGCGAAGCGAAGGCCCGCGCGGGGGCCGGCCATCGGTGCGGCGGAAGTCAGTGGTGGGGGTGCTTGGTGTGGGCGAACTCCGTGACGAAGGTGTCCTCGAACACGGGCAGGTCCGCCGGGCTGCGGCTGGTGATCAGGGGGCCGGGGCCCGCGTGGCACACGTGGACCTCCTCGTCGACCCAGGTGGCGCCGGCGTTGAGGAGGTCGGTGCGCAGGCTGGGCCAGGAGGTGAGGGTGCGGCCGCGGACGGCGTCGGCCTCGATGAGGGTCCAGGCGGCGTGGCAGATCGCCGCGACGGGGCGGCCCGAGGCGGTGAGGGTGTGAACGAAGGCGACGGCCTGCCGGTCGAGGCGCAGGTGGTCGGGGTTGGCGACGCCGCCGGGCAGGACCAGGCCGTCGTAGGCGGCCGGGTCGGCGTCGGCGACGACGGTGTCCACGGCGAAGGTGTCCCCCGGTTCGCGGTGCCGGAGGGCGAGGACGCGGCCGGGGGCGGTGGAGAGCAGGCGCGGGGTGCCGCCGGCCTCGGCGACGGCCTGCCAGGGCGAGGTCAGTTCGACCTGCTCGGCGCCGTACGGGGCGACCAGGAAGGCGATCGTCCGGCCGGTGAGGGTGGTGGAGGGCCAGCCCATGGCGTTCAACGTTCGGCGTTCAGCGTTCGGCGGCGGGCGGGGCGGTTCTCAGGTGGGCGCGCGGGCAGTCCAGGTGGACGGACCGTTCGAGGTGGTCGACGCGGGCGATCAGGCCGGCCGGGACCGGCACCCGGGTGCCGGGCACCCAGGGCGCGGCGTCGACCAGCAGGTGGTCGCCGGTGTCCTGTTCGACGCGACCGAGCGGGCCGTCGACGGCCCGGACCTCGTACCCGACCAGGCTCGGGTCGGCGGCGGGGTGGGCGCCGGGGCGGTGTTCCCACAGGTCGGTGCTCATGGCCTCACGCCTCCGGCCGGTCCCAGGGCCGGCGTTCGCGCCGTTCCCGGTGTTCGCCGGGCTCGGGCCAGTCCCTCGGATCGGTGGCTTCGGCCCTGCGCCCGCCCCGGCGGCGGCGCAGCAGTTCGGAGGCGACCACCGCGGCCGCCACCGAGGCCGCCCACACGACGCCGAGGGCGGTCAGCACGGCGGTGGTCGGCGTCCGCACGCCGATGCTGAGGCAGATCGCGGTGGTCACCAGGGCCGTCAGCACCACGCCGGCGGTCAGCCGCCGCCCGACGGCGCGCAGCGCCCTGCGTGCGGGGCCGGGCGGTTTGGCCCCCATGGTGCTCAACTTCCGGTCCAGCCGCGTGTCCTGGCGCAGATCGGACTCGATCTCCTCAAGCAGCCGCCGTTCCCATCCGCTCAACGCGGGTCCGTCCATCTCGGTCACCTCCGACACTTCCGGGTGACGTGCTCGTACCCGGCGGTTGCCCGGTACGGGCCGGGGTTAACCGTTCCGGGCCGTGCCCGCCGCGGCGCCGACGGGGCCGAAGGCCCGGGGGCGCGCGAGCAGGCTGTCGTCCAGGACGCGCAGCAGGGCGGCGGCGCCGCGGTGGACCTCGGCCGCACCCGCCGCCCGCAGCTCGGGGCCGGCCTCGCCGCCGGCCTCCAGGGCGACGCAGGGCACCCCGGCCCGCCTCGCCGCCAGCACCTCGCGCACGCTCCCGGCGACGGCCACGGCGTGCGAGGGCGGGCCGTCCACCAGTGCCAGCGCGGCGCGCACCGGCTCTCCCCCGGGGTCGGCGACGGTGAGGGCGGGCGCCCCGGCCGCTCCGGGCCCGGTGAGCACCACCGTCCAGCCCCGCGCGGCGCACTCGCGCAGCAGGTCGGCGCCGCCGGGCAGCCCGGGCCGCCAGTCGGTTCCGAACACCGCCGCCGAGATCACCGTCATGGGCCACCGTCTCCGTCGAGGGGCCCGTGTTCCCGGGCCCCGGACCGTGCGCGCCCTTCCAGGTTAGGCCGCTCGCGGGCCGGGCGCGCAGCCTGCGGGCCCGCCGGAAACGCCGCACGAAACGCCCGCACGAAACGCCGGCGGAAACGCGGTGGACGGGGCGGGCGCGGGGGCGGATACTCGCGTCCGTCCGCGACTGGGGGGAGAACGGGTGACGGTGTTCGCGTGCGCGCGCTGCGGCGCGGTGGTGACGGGCCCGCTGCGGGAGGTGGCGCTGCCGGCGCACGCCCACCAGGAGCGGGACGGGCACCGCTACATGCCGGTGCTGATGGAGCCGAGGACCTTCGCCGTCGACCCGGAGCCGTGGGGTCCGCCGTGGCGGCCGTGGGCCGGGCTGGGCGAGGCGGAGGCGGCGGCGCTCGGGGTGTTCGCGCCGGTGCCGTACGTGTCCCTCGCCGCGCCGGGCGCCGTGCTGATGGCACCGGGTGACACCCGCGGCACGGTGTTGCTGCCGGAGGAGCTGGACGGCTGCTGCGCGGCGGGCGGCGGGCCGAATCTGGCCTGCGCGGGGTGCGGGGCCGTGGTGGGGTCGCAGACGGACGACTGCTACGCCTGGCAGACGGTGTGGCTGGACGCGCCCGCCGTCCGGCGCCTGGCCTCCACGAACGCCCCGGAGGAGGACAGCTGGCCGGGCCCGACAGAACCCGTCGAGCCGGACGGCTGGTGGAGCGACCGCTGGCGGGCCTCGGCGGGGATCGCCCTCGCCCACCTGCTGGCCGCCTCGGAGGGCGAGCCGGTGGCGCTGCCCGCGGGGCTGGTCACCGAGATGTTCGGCCGAGCCCTCGCCCGCCTGCTCCCAGCCGGGCCGCCGGTCCGCCGCCTGGCCCTCGCGGGCCCGGGCCTCGACCCGGGCGCGGGAGCGGGGGCGGAGATCCTGCTCGTCCCCCGCCACCCCCGCACGGGCGAGCCCTGGCGGCCGCCCGGCGGCGCGGCGCCCGTCCCCCTGGACGCCGGGGTGTGGGCCCACCTCGCGCGCCCTCCGGCCCGCTCCACGCCCCGGTTGCCTCCGGGCGTGGAGCGGGACGATCCGCTGCCGCTGCGGCCGATGCGCCTGTTCGAGCCGCAGTACCGGCTGACCGTCGACCGCCTGGCCCGGATGCCCGCCGTCCGCGAGCCGTGGCTGCGGGCGATCCACGACACGTTGCTCTAGTGCTGCTGCGCGATCTGGATCAGGTTGCCGCAGGTGTCGTCGAGGATCGCCGTGGTGACGGGCCCGTGGTCGACCGGCTCCTGGGTGAAGCGGACGCCGAGGGCGAGCAGCCGGGCGTACTCGGCGCGGACGTCGTCGACGGCGAAGGAGGTGGCGGGGATGCCGTCCTCGACGAGGGCGCTCCGGTACGGCTTGACGGCGCGGTGGGCGTCCGGTTCCAGGACGAGTTCGGTGCCGTCCGGCTGCTCGGGCGAGACGACGGTGAGCCAGCGGTAGGCGCCGAGCGAGACCTCGTTCTTCTTCAGGAAGCCCAGCTTCTCGGTGTAGAAGCTCAGGGCCTTGTCCTGGTCGTCGACGAAGACGCTGGCCAGGTTGATCCTCATGGGGTGCTCCAGGTGTCCGGGTGACGGGTGTCCGGGTGTCCAGGTGCCGCGCCCCCGATCGTGGCAAGCGCCCGCGCGCGGATCAACGCGGCGCGGCGGTCACCGCCCGACCCGGGGCCTCCCGAGCAGGTCCCCCGCCCGCTCCGCCAGGCCGTCGGCGCCGCAGCGGACGGCCAGGTCCAGCCCCCGTTCCAGGGCGCCGAGCCCGGCCTCCGTGGGGCCGAGCGCCTCGCCCAGGTCCACCAGGGCGAGCGCGTGCTCGTAGCGGGCGGGCGAGCGCTCCAGGTGGCGGACGGCGCGGGCGAGGAGGCCGGCCGCGCGGGGGCCTTCGTGGACGGAGGCGCTCAGGCGCAGGGCGCTGCCGATCGCCGAGGCCGTCCCCGATTCCCGCGCCCGGCGCACGCCCTCCTCGGCGAGTTCGCGGGCCCGCTCGGGCTCCTCGGCGGCGACGGCGCGGGCCAGGTGGCCGAGCCAGGGCGCCCAGACGGTGTTGCGCCAGCCCCGCGCGTCCAGGGTGGCCCCGGCGGCGGTCAGGGTCGCGGCGGCGCCGGGCGCGTCGCCCCGGGCGAGGAGCAGGCGGCCGTACAGGGTGGGGGCGTCGGGCAGCACCATCACCGTCGGGTAGGGCGGGGCGAAGCCGTGGCGTTCGGCCAGCTCCAGGGCCTCGGCGAGGCGACCGCGCGCGGCCAGGGTCTCGGCAAGCCCGCCGACGGCGTCCCAGTACAACGGCACCCCCGGCCCTATCCGCGCGGCCAGGCGCAGCGCCCGGCGCAGATAGTCCTCCGCCTCGGCGAGGGCGCCGCAGCGGAAGCGGAGCAGGCCGGTGAGCAGGTACGCGAAGCCGAGGTGGCCGCCGCTCCACCCGGCGACCTCGTAGGTGCGCACGGCCTCGGTGAACAGCTCCTCCGCGCGGTCGACGCGGTCCGCGTACAGGTAGGAGACGCCGAGGATGCCGGGCAGTTCGAAGCCCCAGGTGGTGTTGGTCCAGCCGAGGCTCGGGGGCAGCCGGCCGCCCGGCAGCGCGGTCTCGCCGAGGGTGATGGCCTCCTCGCGCGGGGCGCCGCGCAGGGTGAGGTCCCAGCAGCGCAGCACGGCCACCGCGTGGGCCAGGCCGTCCTGTTCGAACAGCGCGTGCGGACCGGCCGGGCCGCCCGCGTCGCTGAAGGCGGAGCCCTCGGTGTCGCTGAAGGCGAGGCCGACGGTGCGCAGCGTCCGGTCGAACTCCTCCAGCCGCCGGGAGCGCCCCGGCCCGTCCGCGTCCTCGGCCTGGAAGGCGGCGAACATGAAGTGCGCGACCTCCAGCCGCAGGCGGCCGGGGCCGGGCGGGGTACGCGCGGCCTCCTGGGCGCAGACGGCGGCGGCCTCGCCGACCCGGTTGCCGTGGGCGAGGGCCTGGGCGAGGCGGAAGGTCGCGTCGACCCGCAGGTCGGGGCCGAGGCCGTACGGGTCGGCGAGGGCCAGGCGCAGCTGGTTGACGGTCGTGGAGGGGTCGGTGAGCAGGGCCGAGCAGCCGAGTTCGTAGAGCACCACGGCGCGGTCCTCGTCGGCGGGCGGTTCGCTGATGGCGCGGTGGAGGCAGCGCTGGGCGGCCTCGGGGGCGCCGATGGCCAGGTACTCGCGGGCGGCGCGGCGCAGTTTGCCGACGGTGGCGCCGTCCCCCTCGGGGACGGTCTCCAGCAGGTGCCGGGAGGCGGTGAGCAGGCCCAGGCCCGCGTTCTCGGTGGCGATGGCGGCGACGCCGTGCATGCCGGTGCGGGCGGCGGGGGGCATCGACTGGTAGACGGAGGTGGCGATCAGCGGGTGGACGAACTCCAGCCGGCCGCCCGGCCCGCCGACCAGCACGCCGTGGCGGCGCAGCTCGCGGACGGACTCGGCGGCGGTGTCCGGGCCCTGGGCGCAGATGACGGCGGCGAGTTCGGGGCGGATGTCGGTGCCGAGCATGGCGGCCGCCCAGGCGAACCGCAGGGCGGTCGGGCCGATCTTGTCCAGCCAGTGCCGCAGGGTCATCCCCCGGGCGCCGGCGGCGAGTTCGCGCAGCTGGCCGGTGCTCTCCTCGACGGGGTCGAGCCGCTGGTCGATCACCTCGCGCAGCAGGGCGGTGGTCTCGTACGGGTTCCCGGCGGTGACGGCCCAGACGTGGCGGCAGAAGGCGTCCTCGGCCTGCGTGCCCAGGGCGGCGCGGACGATCCGGGCGACGGAGGCCGGCTGGAGGGGGCGCAGTTCGTGGCGCCGGTCGGCCCGGGTGACGAGGCCGTGCTGGAGGGCGAGGGCCCCGTCGGGAAACTCGTCGCGGCAGGCGAGCGCCAGCAGGGCGGGCAGTTCGCGGGCGCGCACGGCGAATCCGGCGAGCCAGCCGAGGGACTCCGTGTCCGCCCAGTGCAGGTCGTCGACGATCACGGCGACGGGCGGGCGCAGTTGCACGAGGCGGGTGAGCACGAAGTCCAGCCCGTCGCGCACCCCCTGGGGGTCGATCCGGCCACCGGGCGGCAGCAGGCCGACGGCGGGGCCGACCACGCCCTCCCAGGGGCCGAACACCTGGGCCCGCTCGGGTTCGGAGAGGGCGGCGAGCACGGGCCGCAGCAGCTCGCGCACCACCCGGAACGGCTCGTGGCGCTGCCGCTCGCCGCCCCGGGCGAACAGCACGGTGCAGCCCGCGCGCCGGGCGTGGCGGCGCACCTCGGTGAGCAGGGCGGTCTTGCCGAGCCCGGCGGCGCCGGTGTAGACGAGCAGTTCGCCGACCCCGGCGCCGCCGGGCCGGGTGAGCGCCTCCACCGCCCGCGCCGCCGACCGGATCTCGGCCTCGCGCTCGTGCAGCGCCGCGCCCTCCCCGTCGCCTTCGCCCACCGTCGCCCCCAAGTCGCCGTACCCGCACCGTCGTTGCCGAGGCTACTGCCGAACGGCCCCCCGAGGGGCGATCTTGACGATCCGTACGCCTCCGGGCCCGCCACCGACGCCGGCGGCGGGCCCGGATGCGTCTCAGACGGCGCGGTGGCCGAACCGGAACAGCGGCGCCTGCGTGTCGAAGGGCACGTCCTCGCGGGCGGCCGCCACGGCGGCGTCGGAGGAGGGCAGGTCGAACGGCAGGCTGCCGACCATCGGGGCGCGGCCGAGCGCGGCGTCCAGCACCACCTCGTCCGCGGCGCCGAACTCCCCGAGGAGCAGGGCGGCGTGGGGCGCGAGCGGCGTCAGGACGGCGGGCCGTTCCAGCTGCGCCGCGAAGACCGTCGGGACGGCGTCCGCGAGCGCGGTGAGGCGCTCGACCTCGGCGGGCTCGAACTCCAGCGAGCCGCTGTGGAAGTGCTGCTCCAGCAGGCCCTCGCGCCGCTCGTACGGGGTCGCGAGCCGGACGACGGCCAGGTCGGCCAGCGACGGGTCGTCGACGACCGTCCCGTACCGGGCGGCGACGGCCGCGTCCACGCCCTCGACGTACAGCCGGGTGCCGGTGCGGGGCTCGCCGGCCAGGTGGACGAGCGAGCGGCGCTGGACCTCGCGGCCGAGCGCCCGGCCGTCCGGCGTGCCGACCAGCGCGGCGGCGGCCTGCGGGTCGACGTACGGGTCGTCGAAGAGCCCGAGGAGGAACGTGTCGCGCAGGATGCGGCGCACGGACTCGTCGAGCCGGGCCTCGGTGACGGCGCCGGAGCGCACGGCGGCGAGGATCAGCTCCGGGTCGGTCTCGCCGCCGAGCTGGTCGGCGCCCGCGTCCAGGGTGAGGACGACCTGCTCGGCCACCGACAGCCGCTCGACGCCCCAGTGGCGCGGCGGCAGGGAGACCAGGCCGGGGACCTCCATGCCGGTGATGGCGTTGAAGTCGGTGCAGACGACGCCGTCGAAGCCGTAGCGCTCGCGCAGCAGGCCGGTGATGACGTCACGGTTGAAGTTGGCGCCGACCTCGGCCAGGCCGCTGCCGGCGGGGACGGCGTAGGCGGGCATGATCTGCGCCGTCCCGGCGGCGAAGGCCGCCTCGAAGGGGCGCAGGTGGGTCTCGAAGGCGCCGCCGGGGTAGGTCAGGCTGCGCCCGGCGGCGAAGTGCGAGTCCTCGCCCGCCAGTTGGGGGCCGCCGCCGGGGAAGTGCTTGGTCATGCAGGCGACGCTGTCGCGGCCGATCGCGGGGCCGCTCTGGAGGCCGTCGATGTAGGCGGCGATCATGCGCGAGGCGCGTTCCGGGCACTCGCCGAAGGTGCCGCTGATCCGGGCCCAGCGGGGCTCGGTGGCGAGGTCGGCCATGGGGTGGATGGCGACGCGGATGCCGACGGCGCACAGCTCGCGGCGGATCAGGTCGGCGTAGCGGCGCACCAGCTCGGGGTCGTCGGTGGCGGCGAGGCCGATCGGCTCGGGGCCGGTGGAGAAGCCGCCGCCGGTGTGGGCGGTGGCCGGGTTGGCGGTGAAGCCGTGCCGGGGGTCGGAGGAGAGGGTGACGGGGATGCCGAGGCGCCCGGCGGCGGCGAGGCCCTGGACGTGGTTGTTCCACTCGGCCATGGCGCGGGGGTCGGGGACGGCCATCATCGCGAAGTGGGTGAGGCCGCGCTCGGTGATCAGGTGCGCGCCGGAGGGGAACGGCGGATTCTCGCCGGGGAGCATCCGGCCGTGCAGCATCTGCGCGGCCTTCTCCTCGACGGTCATCCGGCCGAGGAGGTCCTCGACGCGCTCCTCGACGGGCAGGCGCCGGTCCTCGTACGGCTCCATGGTGCCGTTGTGGTTGAGGTCGCGGAACGGGGTGCCGTCCTCGGCGTGCAGCAGCGGGGCCGTCATGCCGTCACCCCGGCGGCGGCCTTGGCGCGGAAGGCGTCCAGGGTCTCGGCCGGGACGCCGCAGGAGGCGAGGAAGCCCTCGGCGCCGCCGTGCTCGGTGCGGACGAGCTCCAGGAAGGCGGCCATCGCCCCGGCGGGGGCCTCCAGCAGCGGGGCCGGGATGGTGAGGCGGCCGGCCTCCACCTCGTTGAGGGCGGCGCGGTTGCGGTCGGCGAGCCCGGCCCAGATCTCCTGGATCGCCTCGTTGGTGCGGGCGTAGTCGGCGACGATCTCCTCGGCCGGGACGCCTGCGAGCTCCAGCAGCAGCGCGACGAGCAGCCCGGTGCGGTCCTTGCCGGCCGCGCAGTGCACCAGCACCCCGCCGGGGCGGGCGGCGGCGGCCTCGACGGCGGCGGCGAGGTGCTCCGGCGCGGACTCGGCCATCAGCAGGTAGAAGGCGCCGAGGTCCTCGGCGGTGGTCATGGTGGCCATGGCCGCGGCGAGCCGCTCGTTCTGGGGCTCGATGCGGCAGGCCAGGACGGTGATCCCGGCGGCCTCGGCGGCGGCCCAGTCCTCGGGGCGGCACTCGGCCTCGCCGCGCAGGTCGACGATGGTGGTGACGCCGTGCTCGCGCAGCTGGTCGACGACGGAGTCGTCGGCGGCGGGGAAGGGCTGGGCGGAGCGCAGCAGGACGCCGGGGCGGATGGCGCGGCCGGCGGGGTCGGCGAGCAGGGCGGGGTCGCGGAAGTTGACCAGAGGCATGCGGGGGGCCTTTCAGGTGGTGCGCATCAGGTGGTGCGAAGGGGCGGTACGAGGGTGTGCGGTGCCGTCCGGGCGGCCCGGGGCGCGTCCGGTACGGGGGTCGGTCGGGTCGGGTCGGGGTCAGCCGGCGGTGGCCAGCACCTCGCGGTAGGCCGCGACCCAGTCGGTCAGCGCCCTGCCGTCCGCGCCGGAGGACAGGACGTGGCGGCGGACGACGCCGCCGAACAGCGCGCCGAACGCGGCGGGGCGCAGGTCGGTGTCGGGGTCGGCGTCGAGGCGTTCGGCGGCGATGGCGACGGTGCGCTCGGTGAACGCGTCGACGACCACCAGGGCGTAGTTGCGCACGGAGTGCACGTCGAGCAGGCCCCGGCGCAGGCGTCGGCGGCGCTCGGTGTGCTCGACGGGCTCCTCCAGCCGGCCGCCGGTCTCGGTCAGGGCGTGGTCGAGGGCGGCCCAGAGCGCGAGGTCGGCGGGGGCGGCGGCGAAGGCGTCGAGGACGACCTGGCCGAAGTCCCAGCCGAACAGCAGGGCCTCCTTGGCCGGGTAGTAGCGGAAGAAGGTGCGGTGGGCGACGTCGGCGCGGCGGCAGATCTGGTCGACCGTGGTGCGCTCGAAGCCCTGCTCCTCGAAGAGGTCGAGCGCCGCGGCGCGGATGCTGTCGCGGGTGCGCGCCTTCTTGCGGTCGCGCATGCCCGGCTCCGCCGCGGTGTCCGTCCCCTGCATCGTTCTTCCGCTCCTGTTCGGTGAGTTGGCGTGCTGCACGTGGCCGCCTGGGGCGGCCGGTGGCAGTACCGAACCACGTCCGACGGTGCGCGCTCAAGGCGGGCGCCGACTCTTACGGGTTCCGTCATCTGGAATTTGCACAACTGCCTTTTGGCAGTACTGCCACTTCCGCAATCGTAACGGTCGTCGGCGGCCCCGCACCCGACGAACCTCTCGGCGCCCACGACCCCCGGCGCCGGGACTCCCCCGAACGAGGAACACCGAGGAACCATGAAGCGGCATCACCTCCTGGCGTCGGCGGCCCTCGCCGCCGCGCTCACCCTCACCGCCTGCTCCGCCTCCGACGACGCGCTCTCCGGCGGCGCCGGCGCCACCGGCGCGGCGGGCGAGGGGCCGGCCGCGGACGGCGGCACCCTCAAGATCGGCCTGGACCGCCCCTTCACCCGGCTCGACCCCGCCGACGGCACCCTGACCTCGATGCCGATGATGGTCCTCGCCAACGCCCTGTACGACCCGCTGATGGTCAACGGCGACAACGGCACCGTCCAGCCCTACCTCGCCAAGTCCTTCACCCCCGACGCCGAGGCGAGGACCTGGACCCTCGAACTGCGCGAGGGCGCGACGTTCAGCGACGGCAAGCCCCTGGACGCCCGGGCCGTCGCCGACCACGTCGCCCGGCTCTCCAAGCCGGAGAGCAAGTGCGCCTGCGCCCTCGACGCCGCCGCCATCGCCGCCACCGCCGTCACCGGCCCGACCACCCTCACCTTCACCCTCAAGGCCCCCGACGCCGCCTTCCCCAGCCTGTTCACCCGCTCCCTCGGCTACGTCTCCGAGGCCCCGGCCGGCGACTCCCCCGCCGTCGGCTCCGGCCCGTACACCGTCGAGAGCGTGCAGCCCGGAGTCTCCGTCACCCTCGCCCGCAACCCCTCCTACTGGGGCGCCAAGGGCCACGCCGACAAGCTCGTCTACCGCGTCCTGCCCGACGCCGACAGCCGCTACCAGTCCCTGCGCTCCGGCGACACCGACCTGATCTGGACGGAGACGCCCAGCCAGCTCAAGCAGGCCCCCACCGACGGGCTGCGTGCCGCCACCGGGCCCGGATCGACCAGCACCGTCCTCTTCAACACCAAGGCCGCGCCCTTCGACGACGCCCGGGTGCGCCGCGCCGTCCAGTACGCCATCGACCGCGAGGCCCTGGAGAAGGTCGTCTTCCTCGGCCAGGGCGCGCCCTCCGCCGGCCCGATCGGCTCCCGCTCCCCGTACCGCACCACTGCCTCCACCGCCGAGTACCCGGCGCACGACGCCGCCAAGGCCCGCGCCCTGCTCGCCGAGGCCGGGCACCCCGACCTCGCCTTCGACTACCTCGTCGACAGCCGCCCCGAGGCCCAGCAGCGCGCCACCGTGCTCCAGCAGATGCTCGGCGAGGCCGGGATCAAGATGACCATCAAGCCGATGGACAACGCGAGCCTCGGGACCGCGATGCTCCAGCGCAAGTTCCAGGTGATGGACTTCGTCACCAGCATGTTCGGCGACACCGACACCGCGCTCACCTCCCTCTACCTGCCGAACTCGCCCTACAACTTCACGAATTGGGCCGATCAGGAGGCCGAGAAGGCGATCACCGAGGGCCGCGCCTCCACCGACGCCGCCAAGCGCTCCGACGCCTACAACCGGGCCGCCCGGCGCGTCGTCACCGAGGCACCGATGGCCTTCCTCACCGAGAACACCGTCGGCTTCCTCGCCACCGCCAAGGTCACCGGCCTGCCCGACCTCTCCAAGCGCACCGTCCTCAACGTCTCCCCCGCCGTGCTCGGGGTGAAGCGGTGACCCCCGGCACCCGCACCGCCCTGCGGTACGGCGGGCGCCTCGCCCGGGCCGCGGCCGTCCTGCTGCTGGTCACCGTCGCCGCGCTCGCCCTGCCCCACCTGATGCCCGGCTCCCCCGCCGTCGCCGCCCTCGGGCCGACGGCCACCCCCGAGCAGGTCACCGCGTACGAGTCCGGGCTGGGCCTGGACCGCAACGTGCTCTCCGCCGCCTGGCAGTGGATCGCGGACGCCCTGCACGGCGACCTCGGCCACTCGCTCGCCACCGGCGCCGCCGTCACCACCGAACTGGCCGACCGCATCCCCGTCACCCTCGAACTCTTCCTCGCCGCCCAGGTGGTGGCGCTGTCCATCGCCGTGCCCGTCGCCCTGCTCTCCGCCTGGCGGCCCGGCGGCGCCTTCGACAGGCTCGCCACCGCCGGGACGTTCGGCTGGCTCGCCGTCCCCGGCTTCGCCCTCGGGCTGCTGCTCATCTGGGTCGCCGCCGTCCAGCTGCGCGTCCTGCCCGCCACCGGCTGGACGCCGTTCACCGAGGACCCGGCCGAGAACCTGCGCCACCTCGTCCTGCCCGCCCTCACCCTCGGGCTCACCGAGGCCGCCGTCTTCACCCGCACCCTGCGCGGACAGTTGCTGGAGACCCTCGACCAGCCGTACATCGCCGCCGCCCGCAGCCGCGGCATGGGCACCACCCGGCTGCTGCTGCGCCGCGCCCTGCGGCCGTCCAGCCTGCCGCTGGTCACGCTCGTCGGCATCGGCATCGGGACGTCGCTGGGCGGCTCGGTGCTCGTCGAGTCGCTGTTCGCGGTGCCCGGCGTCGGCAGCCTCGCCTCCGGGGCCATCGCCGGGCGGGACTTCCCCGTCGTCCAGGCCGTGGTGGTGGTCAGCGCGCTCGGCGTGGTCGCGGCCACCCTCGCGGTCGACCTGCTGTACCGCACGATCGACCCGAGGATCGCCGATGAGCGCCACTGAGACCGTCACCGCCGCTGTTCCCGTACGCCGCCACCGGCCCCCGGCGGGGGTGCTCACCGCCGCCGCCTGGCTCGCCCTGGTCGCCCTCGCCGCACTGCTGCTGCCGCTGCTGCCCGGCTTCGACCCCCTGCACGGCGACTTCGCCCACCCCTCCGCCGCCCCCGGCCCCGGCCACTGGCTGGGCACCGACGCCGCCGGGCGGGACGTCCTCCAGCGCACCGTCGCCGGGGCCCGCGCCTCCTTCACCGTCGCCGGCCTCACCATCCTGGTCGGCCTCCTCGGCGGCGGCGCCCTCGGCCTCGCCTCCGGCTGGTTCCGCGGCCCGCTCGACAAGGCGATCGGCTTCGCCACCGACCTGCTGATGTCCGTCCCCAGCCTGATCCTCGTGATGATCGCCGTCTCCCTGCGCGGCCCGAGCCTGACCGTCATCGGCGTGCTGATCGGCCTGTTCACCGTGCCGCACTTCACCCGCGTCGTCCGCGCCGTCGTGCTCTCGCTCGGCGAGCGCGGCTTCGTCCAGGCCGCCCGGATGATCGGCACCGCCCCGCTGCGCATCCTCGGCCGCGAGATCGTCCCGCACGTCGCCCCGATCGCGCTGACCTTCGCCTTCACCGCGACCACCGTCTCCATCGTCGCCGAGGGCTCGCTCAGCTTCCTCGGCTTCGGGCTGCGCCCGCCCGAGCCCTCCTGGGGCGGCATCATCGCCGAGGGCCGCACCACGCTCGGCAGCGCGCCGTGGATCTCGCTCGCGCCCGCCGCCGTCCTCTGCCTGACCGTCCTCGCCCTCAACTACCTGGGGGAGCACCTGCGTTCGGGCGCTCCCGCCGCCCCGAAGGGAGCGCGCGGATGAGCGCCGCACCGCCGCCCGTCCTCGACGTCCGCTCGCTCGGCGCCGTCCTGCACGCGCCCGACGGCCGCCGACTGCACGTCCTGCACGAGGTGAGCCTCTCCATCGCCGCCGGGGAGTGCCTCGGCGTGGTCGGCGAGTCCGGCTCCGGCAAGTCCGTCCTGGCCCGCACCGTCCTCGGCGTCGGCCCGCGCACCACCAGGACGGAGGCCACCGGCCAGATCCTGCTGAACGGCGAGGACCTGCTCGCCGCCACCCCCGCCCGGCGCGCCGAACTCCTCGGCACCGGCATCGCCATGGTCCACCAGGACCCGATGACCTCGCTCAACCCCGTCGTGCGGATCGCCGACCAGGTCACCGAGTCGATCACCAACCGGCGCCGCCTCTCCCGCCGCGAACGGCTGCGCACCGCCGCCGAGTTGCTCGCCGCCGTCGACGTCCCCGACCCCGCCCGCCGCGCCCGCGCCCACCCCCACGAGCTCTCCGGCGGCCTGCGCCAGCGCGTCGGCATCGCCGCCGCCCTCGCTGGGGAACCCGCCCTGCTCCTCGCCGACGAGCCCACCACCGCCCTCGACGTCACCGTCCAGCGCACCGTCCTCGACCTGCTCGACCAGCACCGGCGCGAACGCGGCCTCGCGACCCTGCTCATCACCCACGACATCGGCCTGCTCTACGGGCGCGCCCGGCGCATCGCCGTCATGTACGGCGGACGGATCGTCGAGACCGGCCCCACCGAGGAGGTCACCGCACGCCCCCGGCACCCGTACACCGCCGCGCTGCTGCGCTCCGTCCCCCGGGTCACCGGGCCGCTGCGGCGCACCCTGCCCGCCATCCCCGGCTCGCCGCCCGACCTCGGCCGGCCCATCGCCGGATGCCCGTTCGCGGCGCGCTGCGACCGGGCGGGCGAGGTGTGCGGCACCACCACGCCGCCCTCCCACGACATGTCGTCGGGCCACACCGTCGACTGCCACTTCCCGCTCACCGCGCCCGAGGACCTGGAGCCCGCGGCATGACCAGCGCCCTTCTCGAGGCCACCGGCCTCACCGTCGTCCACCGCACCCGCTCCGGCCCGCTGCACGCCGTCAGCGGCGTCGACCTCGCCCTGAGCCCGGGGCGCACCCTCGCCCTGGTCGGCGAGTCCGGCTCCGGCAAGAGCAGCATCGCCAAGGCCCTGCTGCGCCTGCCCGCCCCCACCTCCGGCACCGTCCGCTTCGACGGCACCGACCTCGGCGCCCTCTCCCCGCGCGCCCTGCGGGCCGTCCGGCCCCGGCTCCAGATGGTCTTCCAGGACCCGCTGTCCTCCCTCAACCCGCGCCGCCGCGTCCGCGACATCGTCGCCGAACCGCTCGCCGCCCATGGCCGCACGGGCCAGGCAGCAGTCGTGGAGCGGCAGTTGGAGGAGGTCGGCCTGCCCGTCGCTCTCTTCGGGGACCGCCGCCCGCACCAGCTCTCCGGCGGCCAGGCCCAACGCGTCGCCATCGCCCGGGCGCTGGCCGCCGGGCCGCGCGTGCTCATCGCGGACGAGGCCGTCTCCGCCCTCGACGTCTCCGCCCAGGCCACCGTCCTCAACCTGCTGCGCCGGCTCACCGAGGAACGCGACCTCGCCGGGCTGTTCATCTCCCACGACCTCGGCGTGGTCCGGGCCGTCAGCGACGAGGTCGCCGTCCTCCAACTCGGCCGCGTCTGCGAACGCGGCCCCACCGAAGCCGTCCTCGCCGCCCCGGCCCACCCCTACACCGCCGCCCTCCTCGCCGCCGTCCCCGAACCCGGCCGCCCCCTGCGCGACACCGGCCTCCTCCCCACCGACCCGCCCTCCCCCCACGCCCCGCCGAGCGGCTGCCGCTTCCGCACCCGCTGCCCCCTCGCCACCTCCCGCTGCGCGACGGAGGAGCCGCGGCTGCGCGAGGCCACCCCGGGCCGCGCGGTCGCCTGCCACCACCCGCTGGTCGCCACTGCGGCCTGACACCCCGTGCGGGCACCGGCGACGGCCGGCGCCCGCACTCAGTCCGAGTTCGGCCACACCAGCACCCCGGGACCGTCGGGGGTCACCACCGGCACCCACGCCTCGTCGGCCTCGCTGATCCGGCTCTCGTCCAGGCTCAGGGCGCCCCGCTCCTCGGTGTGCCCGTCGGAGACCCAGTAGGGGATGCTCTCGACGATTCCGCGGAGCCTCGCCCGCTCGGCCTCCGGCCAGGCGTGGCCCCAGGTGCCGACGCCGCCGAGGTCCTCCTCGAAGAGTCGGCGCAGCGCCGCCGCCGCGTCCGGGCCGGACAGCGGCACGAGGAAGCCCTCCACCCGCCCCTGGCGGCAGGCGGTCCCGCCGTACTGCTGCCGGTAGTGGACACCGGTCGGCGCTTCGACGACCACGTGCAGACAGCCGTCGGCCGTGTCGTCCTGGTCCAGTGTCACGAAGCGTCGGGAGGCCACGGCCGCCATCCTCCCGGCGGCCGGCCACGGGCTCAACAGCGTTCCCGCGCCCGTGGAGGCCGGGGACGGCGCTCGGGCCCGGCCTTCAATTCAGCCACGGGCCCGGTCACTGGTACGGCGTCAGGCGGTCCGCGCTGATCACCGCCCAGCGGCGCACTCCCTCGTCCGGGTCCTCCGCGAGGGTGCGAACCGCCTGGAGGGCCCGCGCCTGGCGGGACTCGCCGAGAGCGGCGAGGGCGTCGATCCGTACCTGCGGTTCGGGGTCGGCGAGGAGGGCGATCAGCAGGTCGACGGCCTTCGGCAGGCCCGCGGCGTGCGAGCCGAGCGCGCCCGCCGTGGCGCCGCGGACCTCACCGGACTCGTCGGCCGCGGTCCGGGCGAACAGTTCCACGTCCTGCGGGCCGCTCGCGAAGCCGAGCGTCCAGACGCCGACGGCGCGCAGCCGGGCGTCCGGCTCCTCGACGAGCGGGAGGGCGGCGGCGCGGGCGGCGCCCGGGTACTGCGCGAAGAGGTCGACGACCTCCGCGAGGAGGGAGTCCTGGTCGTCGCCGAGGTCGCGGGCGCTCGCGCGCAGCAGGACGGGCAGCGCGTCGGGGCCGTTGAGGCCCGCGAGGACGCCGGCGATCAGGTCGCGGGCGAAGAACTCGCCCGCGGCCAGCGCCTCCTCCAGTGCGGCCTCCACCGCCGGGACGAGCGAGAGGTCCCCGCAGGCGGCCAGCTCGTCGGCGAGGGCGATCGACTCGTCGAAGTCCGGGTCGACGTCGAGGAGGAGGGCCAGCAGGTGGTCGAGCGATTCGGCAGAGGTCATGTCCGCACGCTAGCGCCAGGGTGTGTCAGTTGAGCGGCGGGTCCGTGGCCAGGCGGGCGTGGAGGTGCTCGTCGGTGTAGGTGTCGCCGTGGTAACGGTGGGAGGCGCGGAGGGTGCCCTCGTAGGGGTAGCCGCAGCGGTCGGCGACGCGGCAGGAGGCGGTGTTGCCGACGGCGTGCCAGAGTTCGATGCGGCGCAGGGCGGCGGTGTCCACGCCCCACTGGGTGACGGCGGTGGTGGCCCGGGTGGCGAGGCCTCGGCCTCGGGCGGTGGGGAGGAGCCAGTAGCCGACGAGGGCCACGCCCTCGGCCTGGTTGGTCCAGAGCAGGGCGACGTTGCCCTGGAGGCTGCCGTCGGCGGCGTCGGTGATGGCGAAGGCGGCCGCGGTGCCCTTGGCCCAGCCGGTGACGCAGCGGTCGAGGTAGGCCTCGGCCTCGGCGGGGTCGGTGGCGCGCAGCGGGTTCCAGCGGGCGATCTGCGGGTCGGCGGCGGCCGCGACGAGTGCGGGGACCGTCCCGCCGGGCAGGTCGAGCGTCCGGCCCCAGGGGCGGAGAAGGGCGTCGCCGAGGTCGAGGACGGCGGGCCGGAAGTCGCTGCTGGTCATTCCGCCTTCCTACCGTCTCGCTTCCGCGCCCGCCAGCGGTTTCCTCACCGAAAAGGGATCGCCTCTCTCATGTCCCGGTGCGACGATCGACGGGTGATCGAGCTGATGACGGCGCACACCTCCGACATAGACCGCGATGTTCTGTACGGGGCCCGGGAGTTGCTCGGCGAGGTCTTCGAGGGGGACATGTCCCCCGAGGACTGGGAGCACGCGCTCGGCGGCGTGCACGCGCTGCTGTGGGAGGACGGCCGGCTGACGGGCCACGCCTCCGTGGTGCAGCGGCGGATGGTGCACCGGGGGCGGGCGTTGCGGGCCGGGTACGTGGAGGCCGTGGGGGTGCGGGCGGGCCACCGGGGCCTCGGGCACGGGGCGATGCTGATGGACGCCGTGGAGCGGGTGATCGGCGGGGCGTACGAGCTGGGGGTGCTGGGCGCCTCGGACGAGGCGGTCGGGTTCTACCGGCGGCGCGGCTGGCAGCCCTGGCGCGGCCTGCTCTCCGTGCTGACGCCGGAGGGGGTGCGGCCGACGCCCGACGAGGACGGTGCGGTGTTCGTCCTGCCGGGCGCCGCACCGCTGGACCTCGCCGCCGCGCTGACCTGCGACTGGCGCGACGGCGACGTCTGGTGACCAGCGTGGGAACCGGCGTCAGATCCGGGCGAGGTACCCGTTGTCGACGAGCCAGAGCACGTTGAGCTTCGCCGGCCCGCCGGGCAGCAGGGCCGCGTCGAGCTGGTACTGCAGGCCCCAGCCGGGCTGGTTGAACCAGGGGGCTATCGGACCGGCGTGGACGGTGAACTCCTTGACGACCTTGTAGTCGTGGTAGTTGCACGCGGCCGCCGGGCTGCCGTCGAGGCTCTGCGGCGGGATGGCGCGGTTGGCGTAGGGCAGGCCCTCGGGGGCGAGGTAGGAGCCGTACTCGCTGCCGTAGCGGTCGATGTTCTGGTTGGGGTGGAGCGTGATCTCGAACTCGATCGGGCTGCCGTCCGGGAGGGTGACGTAGCCGTCGGCGGGCGGGTAGATCCAGCCGCCCTTGCCGCCGTTGGCGCCCTGGTCGTAGTACGTGGCGAAGAAGTCCCGCTCGACGGCGCCGCCGGTGCGCTGGTAGCCGAAGAGCTGCCGGCCGACCGGGCCGGTGGTGGGCAGGCCCTCGGGGCCGAGGCGGGCGTCCCCCTCGTAGAACCCGGTGCTGCACTGGTCGGACGGCGTGCCGGTGGCGGCGGCAGCGGCGGGTATGCAGGCGGCTATGAGCGCGGTGGCCGCGGCGAGCGGCGCGACGAGCAGGCGAAGGCGCACGGGTGTCTCCGTTGTGGTCGTGAAGGTGATCGTGGAGGATCACGGACGTGTTCGCGGCCCCGTGTTCGCGAACACGGGGCCGCAAGGACACCTCAGGCAATCGGATCACCTGATGCTCCGTCAATCGGAACATCACAAACCGGTCACCGCCCCGGCGCGACCCGGCCGATCAGGTGCAGCAGCCGGTCCAGCGCGTCCTTGGAGTTGGGCTCGGTGAGGTTGACCATCAGCCGGAAGGCGATCTTCAGCAGCGCGGGCTGCCCCAGCCCGGCCGCCCCGGCGGCGCCGAGCAGCTTCGGGCGGCCGAGCAGGTCGGCGGCGAGGCGGCCGAGGGCGAAGTAGCCCGCGTAGGCGGAGCGCAGGGCCTGCGGGTAGGTGCGCAAGGCGAGTTCGCGGCCGCGGTCGGTGCGGCGGGCGAGGGCCTGGACGACGCTCTCGGCGGCGAAGCGGCCGGATTCCATCGCGTAGGCGATGCCCTCGCCGGTGCCGGGGCTGACCGTGCCGCCCGCGTCGCCGACGAGCAACAGGCCGTCCGCGTAGTGGGGTTGGCGATTGAGGCCCATGGGCAGGGCGGAGCCGCGGACGGGTTCGGTGACGGCCTCGGGGGTGTAGTCGTACTCGGGCGGGAGGCCTTCGCACCAGCGGCGCAGCAGGTCGCGCCAGTCGACGTCGAAGTGGGCGGTGTCGAGCACGCCGAGGCCGACGTTGGCCGTTCCGTCGCCCATGCCGAACACCCAGGCGTAGCCGGGCAGGAGGCGGTTCTCGCGGTCGGTGGGGTCGCGCAGGTCGAGCCAGGCCTCGAGGTAGCTGTCCTCGTGGCGCGGGGTGGTGAAGTAGGTGCGGTAGGCGACGCCCATGGCGCGGTCCGTGCGGCGGTGGCGGTTCATCGCGACGGAGAGGCGGGTGGAGTTGCCGTCGGCGGCGAGGACGATCGGGGCGCGGTACTCGACGGGCTCGCGCCCCTCGCCCAGCTTGGCGGTGACGCCGGTGATCCGGCCGGTCCGCCCGTCCGTCAACGGGCCCGCCACGTTGGCGCGTTCGACGAGCCGGGCGCCGGCGGAGGCGGCCCGGCGGGCGAGCAGTTCGTCGAAGTCGGCGCGGCGGCGCACGAGCCCGTAGCCGGGGTAGGCGGACAGCTCGGGCCAGTCGAACTCCATGCGGCGCCGGCCGGAGACGAGCCGCAGGCCCTTGTTGTGCAGCCAGCCGGCCTCCTCGGAGACGTCGATGCCCATGTCCGTCAACTGCTTGACGGCGCGCGGGGTGAGGCCGTCGCCGCAGACCTTCTCGCGGGGGAACGCGGACTTCTCCAGCAGCAGCACGTCCAGGCCGGTGCGGGCGAGGTGGTACGCGGCGGTGGAGCCGGACGGGCCGGCGCCGACGACGATGACGTCGGCCTCCTCCGCGCCGCGGCCCGTCCGGGCGGACTCCTGCTGCTCTGGACCGGGCATCGCGCACTCCCACGGGGTCGGATTCGGCTGCGGCGGATCGGGCCGGCCGCGCCACTCCCGCACCAGTGGGCCCGGCGGTCCCAGACGGACGATAGAGAACCTGCCGGGCAGCCCGCTCCCCCGACACGCGGTCCGGCGGCGGCGAGCGGCCATTACCGGCCACCGTCCGACCGTCCGTCACCCGGTTGAGGTGGCCACGACGCGCACGAATTGCTGGCAGTCGGTGGAGCTGGTGAACGGCGAGCTGCCGAAGGACCCGGAGCTCAACAACCCCAAGCACAAGGTCTTCAAGGTCGACTGCGGCGGCGAGTCCCCGAAGCCGACCCGGACGCCGACGCAGACTCCCACCCAGACGCAGACGCCGACCAAGGCGCCGACCGGGACCCCGGAACCGAGCACCCCGGCAGCGACGGCACTCTCCTCTACGCGGCCGCCGGCACCGTCCTGCTGGCCGCCGGCGCGGGTGCCGTGGTCTACACCCGTCGCCGCCGCCCCACCGCCTGACGCCCGATCGACGACGGCCCTGATCGGCACTGCTCCGCACCGATCAGGGCCCGGGCGCACCACTGAGCCCCTGACCCCGCGTAAAGCGGCCGGTCAGGGGCTCCCGTGTGTGACTACGCGCCGGGCGCCGTCACGGGTTCACCGCCAGCACCACGAACTCCGCCAGCAGCGCCAGGTGCAGCGCCCCCTGGAGCAGCGTCGCCTTGCGCGGGATGACGGTCAGCGTGCCGAGCACGATGGTCAGCGTCAGCAGCACCAGGTGCGAGGGTTCGAGGCCGAGGACGAGCGGGCCCTCCAGCCAGGCGGAGGCGACCGCGACGGCCGGGATCGTCAGGCCGATGCTGGCGAGCGCCGAGCCGAGCGCGAGGTTGAGGCTGGTCTGCACCCGGTTGCGCGCCGCCGCGCGCAGGGCGGCGATGGTCTCCGGCAGCAGCACCATCAGGGCGATGATCACGCCGACCACCGCGTGCGGCAGCCCGGCGTCCTCGACGGCGGACTCGATGGTCGGCGAGACGCCCTTGGCCAGGCCGACCACCGCCACCAGCGCGACGGCGAGCAGCAGCAGGCTGACACCGGCGGCCCGCAGGGTCGGCGGGGTGGCGTGGTCCTCCTCGTCCTCGATCCGGCGGACCTTGCCCTCCGGGGTGACGGGCAGGAAGTAGTCCCGGTGGCGCAGGGTCTGGGTGGCGACGAACAGGCCGTAGACGACGAGCGAGGCGGCGGCCGCGTAGGCGAGCTGGGTGGTCGAGAACTGCGGGCCCGGGGAGCTGGTGGTGAAGGTCGGCAGCACCAGGCTGAGGGTGGCGACGGTGGCGATGCAGGCCAGCGCCGTGCCCGTGCCCTCGGCGTTGAAGACGGCGGTGCGGTACTTGACGGCGGCCACCAGGATGGACAGGCCGAGGATGCCGTTGCAGGTGATCATCACGGCGGCGAAGACGGTGTCGCGGGCCAGGGTGGAGGACTTGTCGCCGCCGTCCGCCATCAGGGTGACGATCAGCGCGACCTCGATCACGGTGACCGCCACGGCGAGGACCAGCGACCCGAAGGGCTCGCCGGACCAGTGGGCGATGACCTCGGCGTGGTGCACGGCCGAGAGCACGGCGCCGATCAGGAACACCGCGACGACGCCGACCACCCAGCCGGGCAGGTCCTTGTGCCAGGTCAGACCGAGGACGACGAACGACACCACCGGAACGACGACGGTCCATTGCGCGGCGGCCGCGCGGAGCTTCGTGATCATGCGCCCGAGAATGACAGACCGGAGGCCCGCCATCCGGTTGCCCGCGCCGCCGTACGGGCGGATGTGGCACAACTCATCCCGATTTGCCCGCTCACCCTCCGTAGTCGGCCAGAAAGCGCAGCACCTTCTCGACGTGCGGGCGCACCCGCTCGGGCACTCCCCCGGCCGCCGCGACGGTCTTGTCGCTCGTCCGGTAGGCCGCCGCCACCAGCGCGGGCAGGTCGCGCGTGAGGCCCCGGCCCTTGAGCCGCTGGTCGAGCCAGCAGGCGTAGTTGCCCATGGCGGCGATCGCGTCGCCCGGGTCGAGGTAGGACTTCGGGCCGGGGTGGGCGGCGGCGCGGGCCCAGGCGTCGAAGACGGCGGGCGTCCACATCGCGATGCCGTACTCGCCGGTCTCCGGGCGGGCGGCGTTCGGGTCGAAGCCGCTCTCGGCCTTGAGCATGGCGGCCAGCAGCGCCGGGGTGATCTCCGGCTCGGGGCAGCGGCGGGCGGCGTCCTCGATCATGCCCCGGTACGCGAGGGGGACGTCCGAGCCGGGCGGGATGGCGCCCGCCGGCCGCACGGGCGCGGCGTCCGCGGCGTCCGCGGCGGGTCCGGGCACGGGCTCGGGCTCGGGCGCGCCGACGAGCGCCAGGGCCGCCGCGGCACAGGCCAGCGCGACGGCCCGGGGCGCCCGCCGGGCCGGGGCCGCCGGGGTGCGGACGGCCCGCGCGACGAGGGCGGCGAGGTCCGTGCGCTCGCGCTCCTCGCGCGCCGGGGCGAGGCAGGCGGCGACCACCGGGCGCCAGTGCGCGGGCAGCGCCCCGTCCAGCCGCAGCGGGGCGGCGCCGCGCGCGTACGCCTGGGCCGCGAGGGAGCGGGCCCGGGCGGTGGCGCCGAGGAAGGGGTGGAGCCCGCCGGTGAGCAGCTGGTGGGCGATCACGCCGAAGGCCCAGACGTCGGCGCTGGGGCGCAGCACGACGCCCCGCGCGCCGGTGCGCTGGGACCACCACTCGGGCGGGACGTGGTCGGGCGAGCCGAGCGGCGGGGCGTAGGCGTGGGTGCCCTCCAGTTCGGTGGTGAGGCCGAAGTCGGCGATCTTGGCGGTGCCGTCGGGCATCAGCAGGATGTTGGCCGGTTTCAGGTCCCCGTGGACCCAGCCGGCGCGGTGCATGTGGCCGAGGCCGGAGCAGACCTCGGCGAGGATGCGGCCGGCCCCGGGGGCGGGGGTGCCGGGGCGGGCGGTGGCGAGGAGGTCCTGGAGGCTGCGGGCGGCGCGTTCCATCACCAGGGCGAGGGCGCCGTCCAGCGCCGGGTGGTCCGGGTCCTCGACGGTGAGGACGGCGAGGGTGCGGATCAGGTGGGGGTGGTCGGCCCGGAGACTGAACCGCTGTTCGCGCTGGGCGAGTTGGGCCATGGTGGCGCGCTGGCCGGGGCTGAGGCGGGCGGGGCCGAGGAGCTTGACGGCCACGGGCGCGCCGTCGGGGCCGTGGGCGGCGTGCACGCTGCCCCAGGCTCCGGCGCCGATCAGCGGGCCGAGGCGGTACCCGGCGAGGGGGTACCCCTCCGGCACGTCCGGGGGCCGCTCCCCCGGCGGGCGGGCGCCGGGGATCACGGGCGCAGCGGCGGACGGCGGGGCGGCAGCAGGGCCAGGTGTTCCTCCCGGACGAGGTCGAACTTCAGCGCCAGGGCGACGAGTTCCTCGCGCTTGCCGCCGCCCGGGCCCTCCTCGTACGGCTCGCGCAGCCGCAGTTTCGTCGCCGTCAGGTAGTCGATGTGGTAGTTGACGGCCGAGCGGGTCAGGCCCTGGCAGGCGGGCAGGGGGCGCAGCCGGGCGAGCACCTCGGTGGGCCCGGGGACGGCGGCGGCGGAGGGCGAGCGCAGCCGGGGCTCGCACAGGGCGAGCAGCACGAGGAAGTACTTGGCGGTCGGGTCGAGGGCGAAGGGGCTGACGGTGTGCTCGCCGTCGGCGCCCCGGCCGGGGCCATCCTCGAGGTAGGCGTGCTGCGGGGCGAAGACCTTGAAGGAGGCGGGTTCGCCGAGGGCGGGCAGCAGGACGCGGGAGAACTCGAAGGGGACGGGTGCGCCGAGGCGGCCGGGGGCGACCTTGACGTGCTCGCCGGCGCCTTCGAGGTTCTCGACCACGTAGGTGGCGGTGGCGCTGAAGTTGGACAGCCGCCAGTAGTCCTCGGCGGCGACGACCTCGCCCGCGCTGCGGGAGACCCCCTGGTCGGGCAGGGGGATGGCGGCGGGGCTGCCGGGCCGGCCTCGGCCGAAGACGGCGCTCTCGCCGGGGCCCATCCGCAGCAGGGCGGGGGCCGCTTCTGGATTCACCGGCCTTGCGGGGGGCGGGAGTTGGACGATGACGGTGTCCACGTGGGTACCTCCGTGGGATCGGGTCGATGGTATCCGTCCGATCCGGCGGACAGGCCTTCCGCCACCCGGACGAGTGACAGGTGGCGACGGTAAACCCTTGCAGCACAGACGAACTGATCATCCGTCAAGCAGACAGTTGTCCGTGTGCTGAACATCGGATAACGGTTGCAGGACGTAGTTGAACGATCACCTTGAGTGTGATGCAACACACAGTGGTCGTCCGTCCACTCGCTGTGCAAGACTCATCTCAAGGAGTGAGATTCCCTTAATTTCCAAGGAGGTTCATACCATGCGCACTCGGATCGCAGCTGTGCTGATGACGGTGGCAGGGATCGCTGGGCTCACCGCCGGGCCTGCCATGGCCACCACGGCAACGGCCGAGCCGGGCACCACGTCCTGCACCACGGTGCTCAACCACCCCTGCGTCTCGCACGAGCGGGACGTCCAGGGCGGCGTCGTCGGCGTCGCCCGGGTCTCCGCCGCCCCGGACCAGCTGACCCTCGTGCACGTCGAGGTCCGCACCCAGGCCGCCTGGGGCAGCCCCTGGGAGACCGTCGCCTCCGCCACCACCGTTCGCTACGGTTCGGCCGAGGCCACCACCCCCCGGGTGACCGGGATCAGCCTGCGCATGGTCTGCGCCACCGCCGGTCCGGCGCTGGACACCGCGCAGCAGGTCACCACCTGTACCAACCCCTTCTAGCCGAGGGCCCCCAGAGCGCGACCTCGCTGGATCCCCCACGTACCGGGGCCCTCGCGCCCCTTCCCCAGGCCCGGCCGCCGGGGCCCGCACCCCGGCCGGCCGGGCCGCCCCGTCCAGGGCTACGCAGATCGGACCATGCGGGCCACCTCGGTCAGCACCGCGCCCAGCGGCAGGGCGACCAGGGCCTCCGCCAGGTCGTCCCCCCGGGTCCGCCCCTGGTTGACGATCACCACGGGCGTGCCCGCCCGGGCGGCGTGGCGCACGAAGCGCAGGCCCGAGAGCACGGTGAGCGAGGAGCCCAGGACCACCAAGGCCTGGGCGGCGTCCACGAGTTCGAAGCAGCGCTGGACGCGGGGCTTGGGCACGTTCTCGCCGAAGAAGACGACGTCCGGCTTGAGCACTCCCCCGCAGACCGGGCAGGGGGCGATCCGGAAGCAGTCCACCAGGCCCGGCGCGAGCTCGGCGTCGCCGTCCGGGTTGATCTGGGCCGACTCCTCCCGGAACCCGGCGTTCAGCTCCTCCAGCCGGCCGTCCAGTTCGGCGCGCGAGCTGGTGCGCCGGCACTCCAGGCACACCACCCGGCGCAGCCCGCCGTGGAGTTCGACGGCGGTGCGGGTGCCGGCCGCGTGGTGCAGGCCGTCCACGTTCTGGGTGATCACGGCGGCCACGTGGCCCGAGCGGCGCAGCTGCTCCACCGCGTGGTGCCCGGCGTTGGGCTCGGCCCGCGCGATCGCGCGCCAGCCGACGTGGCTGCGCGCCCAGTAGCGGCGGCGGGCCGCGTCGCTGCCCGTGAACTCCTGGTACGTCATCGGCGTGCCGCGCCGGCGGCTGCCGCTCTCGCCCCGGTAGTCCGGGATGCCCGACTCCGTCGACAGCCCGGCCCCGCTGAGCACCACGACGCCCCGGGCGGCCAGCAGCCGCACCAGCGCGGCCAGGCCGGCCGCGTCGGCCGCCGTGGCGCCGGGGATCGTCATGTCGTTCAGGGTAGGACCGGGCCGTGGCCGGGCGCGAGTGCGGGTCTCAGCCGGTGACCTCGACGACCACGTCGTAGCCGCGCTGGCCCGGGGAGCAGAGCAGGGCCTCGCCGCAGACCGTGCGGGAGGCGGTGAGGTGCGCGGTGCCGGGCGTGCGGGCGGTGAAGGCGGCGGCGACGGTGCCGCAGCCCGCGCCGGGGCGGCAGGTGGGGCCCGCGGAGGTGGAGGGGGTGCCGGTCGGGGCGAGGACGTCGGGGGCGGAGCTGGCGACCGGGGACCAGTAGGTGCTGTGGAGGTCGACGGTGACCGTGGTGCCGACGGTGACCTTCAGGGTGGTGCGGTTGGTGTTCTCGTCGGCGGTGACGGCCTTCGCCGTGGTCGTGGTCGTGGGCGTGGGGGTGGCCGTCGGGCTGGGCGTCACGACGATCGCCGGGGTGGGCCCGGCGGGGGCCGGGGTGGACGGGCCGCAGCCGGCGAGGGCCAGGGCCAGGGCGGCGCAGGCTCCGGTCAGGGCGAGGGCGGCGGGTCTGCTCAGGTTCACGGTGGTTCCCTTGGTACCGGGTGAGGGTGGTGCGGATTCGACGTGCTGGAGGCCGGATCGGCTCCCGCCTCCTCCCCCGGATCTCCCCGGGTCTCCCCGGGTCTCCCCGGGTCTCCCGGGAGAAGAAAAGCGCACCGGGGCGGGCACGTGGCCCACCCCGGCGCGTGCGGCGCGGCGATCGTCAGGAGACGGTCACGTCGTCGTAGTAGGTGTAGGTCGGGTCACCCGGGTAGTTGTCGTCGTGGTTGGCCAGGGTCAGCGTGTAGCTGTGGCCGGGGGTGACGGTGGCCGTGGTGTTGGTCCAGGCGGCGCTCGCGGAGCAGGTCTTGGGCAGCACCGTGGTCGTGGTGCCGGTGGTGTTGTCCTTGAGGGTGGCCGTCGCCCAGTCGTAGGTCACGGTGTCCGGGCAGGTGTTGCTGTACCAGAAGGACAGCTTGCTGGAGCCGGTCGGGGCGGTGAAGGTCTGGGCCGCGGTGGAGTCCGTGGTCGGGTTGGAGGAGCCGAGCATCAGGCCGTACGAGCCGGTGTGGGCGGCCGCGGCGGGCGCGGAGGCGCTGCCGGTGGTGGTCCAGCCACTGGTGGAGCCGGTCTCGAAGCCGCCGTTGGTGACGGCGTTGCCGCCGCC
Organism: Kitasatospora sp. NPDC101183; assembly: GCF_044767945.1. Classification (NCBI taxonomy): domain Bacteria; kingdom Bacillati; phylum Actinomycetota; class Actinomycetes; order Kitasatosporales; family Streptomycetaceae; genus Kitasatospora; species Kitasatospora sp. NPDC101183. Next base: position 29,327 of record NZ_JBIWOW010000011.1, read on the forward strand.
ACCGCTGGTGGACTCGGTCCAGGTGAAGGAGGTGCTGCCGGCGGCGCCGGTGGTGTCGGTCGCGGTGACCGTCACGCCGGAGGTGCCGGTGGCGGTGGGCGTACCGGAGATCAGGCCGGTCGAGGAGTTGATCGACAGGCCGGCGGGCAGGCCGGTGGCCGAGTACGTCAGCGTCTGGCCGGTGGCCGAGTCACTGGCGCTGATCTGCAGGCCGGCGGCGGTGCCGACGGTGCCGTTCTGGGTGCCCGGGTTGGTGACGGTCACGGTGTTGCCGTGGGTCAGGATGGCGTGCGAGATCGCGCAGGAGTTGGTGTCGTTCGACCAGCTGGCCTGCTCGGCGAAGGTGCCGTAGGAGCCGAACGAGACGTTCGCGGCGCCGCCGGTGGTGCCGGGCTTGAGCCAGGCGCACTCGTCGGAGTTCTCCTGGCCGTTGTAGCTGCTGCCGGTGACGTGGTTGGTCCAGCCGCCCGCCGGGTTCTGGTCGGACATCATCTCGTGCCACTCGTGGCCGAGGGTCATCGTCCAACCGTCCAGGGTTCCGGGCGAGTTGACGAAGCCCACGCCGCAGTTGGCGCCCTGGTCGATGTTGTACGGCTGGTTGGAGAACGCGATGTCGCCGTAGGGCGAGCTGGCCGCGCCGCCGGTGAGGGTGGTGTCGCCGTTCCAGTCGTGCCAGGCGCAGTACCCGGTGGTGGGGTTCTGGTAGTCGTCCGGGTTGGTGCCGTGCGGCGACAGGATGATGTAGTACGCGTCGCGGTTGGCGGCGGCGGTGGTGTTGCCGAAGTGGGCGGCCGCGTTGACGGCCTCCACCCCGAGCTGGTGGCCGGAGGCCTGGGCGGGCGAGGCGGCCGCGTTGTCGTACCAGACGCCGGAGAGCACGCCGCCGCTCTGGTACGGGACGAAGTTGGCGTTCGAGGGGCAGCTCACCGCGCCGGAGGCGACGTTGGGGCCGTCGCACCACTGGGTCAGGTCGGCGGACCAGGTCTCGCCGTTGGTGCCGATGCCCTTGAACATCTGCTGGGTGGCGCCGGCCGCGCCGGCCGAGTCGCCGGAGAACTTCGCGTTGCCGTTGGCGTCGGTGCTCTGGGTGCCCCACTGGCTGCCGTAGAAGACCAGGTAGACCTTGGAGTGGCCGCTCTGCACGCCGATGCCGTCGACGCCGCCCCCGTAGGAGAGCGTCTGCTGGCCGGTGGCCGCCGCCTGGTTGTGGGCGGCGACCCACTTCTTGTAGTTCTCGTGCTGCTGCTTGCCCGGCAGCGCGCCGTGGCGGTACTCGTGACCGCCCTGCTGGGGGCTCCAGGGGTTGAACTCGTTGGCCGTGCTGGACGCCACGCCGGGAATGTCCTGTGCGGCGGCCGGGCCGGCCGCGCCGGCGAGGCCGGCGGCGGCGAGCGCCAGGGACGCCATTCCGGTGAGCGCCGCGTACTTGGCGCGCCGCATTCTGCGGGAGTGACCCATGGTGAGGGTGCCCTCTCTCGTACCGATCGCCCGGGCGGTCAGGGCCGCGAGCGATCCCTTTGTGGGGGAAGTGGCCGACGACGAATTCCACCGGTCGGCGATTCCGGGGGGATTGATCCGCACGTTCGGAATTGCCGACCGGCGGTGGGGGCCGCCTGCTGGGCATGAAGGAAAGCAGAGCTGATGAACACTGGTCAACGGAGAAGGGTAAGGGTTCATTAAGAACGACTCCGGGCCAGGTGAAACCCCTTCAATTTGCTCGTGGACGACGGGGTTGACGCGCGTAACCATTCACTGAATACGACTCGGCGGGGAGGTTCCGGATTCGCCGGGTGCTCCATTCGCGGATGCGGGGAGATCCACCCGAATACGAACAGAATTCGGGCGGCTTCGACGGTTCGGGGCGACTCCCGGATTCCGGGCGGCGGGGGCGCTTCCGGTCGGGCGCGCTTCCGGACGCGCTTGCGGGCCCGCCCCCGCGGCCGCCCGGGGAGCGATCCGGGGGTGATCCGGGGACGGCCCGGGGACGGTCCCGGGTGGACCTGGGGGCCCCGAACACGGCAAAATGGTCTAGACCCCTGAGGTCTAGACCTCAGCTTTGTGCCAGCCTCGCCTCAGAACGGTGGACCGTATGGAAATCGTGATCGTCCCTGACCCCGCAGCGGCCGGCGAGCTCATCGCCGCGGCGATCACCGACCTGCTGACCGACAAGCCCGAGGCGCTCCTCGGCGTGGCCACCGGCTCCACGCCGCTGCCGATCTACCAGTCCCTCGCCGCCCGGGTCGCCGACGGCCGCCTGGACGCCTCCCGGGCCCGGATCTGCCAGCTGGACGAGTACGTGGGCCTGCCCGCCGGGCACCCCGAGTCCTACCGTTCCGTCGTGCTGCGCGAGGTCGTCGAGCCGCTCGGCCTGACCGAGGACTCCTTCCTCGGCCCGGACGGCAACGCCGAGGACATCGCCGCGGCGGCCTCCGCGTACGACCGCGCGCTGGCCGAGGCCGGCGGCGTGGACCTCCAGCTGCTGGGCATCGGCACGGACGGCCACATCGGCTTCAACGAGCCCTGCTCCTCGCTGTCCTCGCGCACCCGGATCAAGACGCTGACCCGTCAGACCCGGGTGGACAACGCCCGGTTCTTCGACAGCATCGACCAGGTGCCGCACCACGTGATCACCCAGGGCATCGGCACCATCCTGGAGGCCCGCCACCTGGTGCTGCTCGCCACCGGCGAGGCCAAGGCCGAGGCCGTCGCCCTGGCCGTGGAGGGCCCGCTGGCCGCCGTCGTTCCCGCCTCGGCGCTGCAGCTGCACCAGCACGCGACCGTGGTGGTCGACGAGGCCGCCGCCTCCAAGCTCAAGCTCGCGGACTACTTCCGCGACACCTACGCGGCCAAGCCGACCTGGCAGGGCCTGTAGGCCTCACGCGGGGCCCTGGACCCTGGGCCCGAACGACCGGGGTGGGGGGGGGGGCGGGGCGCCCCGGGGCCGCCCCCCCCGGGGGGGGGGGGGGGGGGGGGGGTGGGGGGGGGCGGGGGGGGCGTGGGGGGAGAGTGGGCGAGTGGCG
>NZ_JBIWOW010000011.1:32356-268012 GCF_044767945.1 Kitasatospora sp. NPDC101183
GGCGGCCGCGGGGGGGGGGGGGGGGGGGGGGCCGGCGGGGGGGGGGGGCCCCGGGGCCCCCCCCGGCGGGGGGGCCGGCCCCCCGCGCGGGGGGGCCCCCCCCACCCCGTTTCTTTACCTGGGAAGCTTTCCTTACCTGGTCAGCTTTCTTCCCATGCCTGCCTTCTGCCTCGGGCAGATTTCTTACCCGGTCAGCGCTTGCGCAGCCAGTCCCCGAAGGCCTCCAGCGCCGGGCCGGGGTCGCGGCGGCCGATGCCGAGGCGGAACCGGTCGGTCGGGGTGGGCGTCAGCTCGGAGCGGTAGGCGCTCGCGGGCAGCAGGAGCACGCCCGCCTCCTCGACCAGGCCCGCGCAGAACGCCTCCACGCCGTCCGCCCCGAGGTAGCGCGGGAAGGCCGCGCAGCCGCCGTCCGGGGCGCGCCACTCGAAGAGGTCGCCGAACTCCGCGAAGAAGGCGTCGAAGCGCGGGGTGTTCTCCGCGATGATCGCCCGGTTGCGGGCCAGGATCGACTCCCTCGCCGTGACGGCGATCCGCGCCAGGATCTCGCTGGGCGCCGAGTTGCAGATGGTGGTGTAGTGCTTGGCCCGCTCCAGCCGGGAGCGCAACTCCCGGTCCCGGCAGGCGATCCAGCCGATCCGCAGCCCGGCCAGGCCGAGCGACTTGGAGACGACGTTGAGGGAGAGCGCGCTCTGCGAGAGGTCGGCGGCCTGCGGCAGGGTGCGGGCCGGGTCGGCCTCCAGGCCCCGGTAGACCTCGTCCGAGAACAGCCGGATGCCGCGCTCCTCGCACAGCTCGACCAGCCTGGCGAAGTCGGCGGCCGGGATGACCTTCCCGGTGGGGTTGTTCGGGAAGTTGACGGAGACCACCCTGGTGTTCGGGCGCAGCGCGGCCTCCACCGCGTCGAGGTCGAGCGCCCAGTCCTCGTGCTCGTCCAGCGCGACACCGGTGACCTCGCAGAGGGAGAGCGGGATCGTCTCGGCGGACTGGTAACAGGGGGTCACCACCACGGCGTGGTCGCCCGGCCCGAGCAGGACCTGCATGGCGAGGTTGATGGCCTCCTGGGCCCCGCCGAAGCAGAGCACGTCGTCCGCCTCGACGCGGTCGTACATTCCGGCGATGGCCCGGCGCAGCCCCGGGTCACCGAAGGTCTCGGTGTAGCCGAGGGCGAGGGTGTCCCAGGCCTCGCGGTCCTCGGGGCCGGCCAGGGCGAGGATTTCGGCCATGGTCATGGTCTGGGCGTCGGAGGCGGCGAGGTGGTGGCGGGCGGTGAACTCCCAGCGGGAGAAGTAGGTTTCGAGCCGGAAGTCGGGCAGCTGGGCCATGGTCGTGGTCACTCGCTCTCGGGTGCGGGGGTGGGCGTGGGGGCGGACTTGAGCTCCGCGATCAGGGCGTAGACGGTGGAGCGGGAGATCCGCAGGGCGGTGGCGACGGCGGGGGCGGCCCGGCGCAGGGCCAGCACGCCGGAGCGGTCGAGTTCGCGCAGTACGGCGAGCCGGTCCTCGCGGGTGAAGCGCTCCAACGGGCGGCCGTGGGCGCGGACGTGACCGCCGATCACCTCGTTCATCCGCTCCGTCCAGTCCCGTTCGAAGAGCGGCTCGGGGCGCGGGGCGGTGGGCGCGGCGAACCCGGCGAGCAGGGCGGCGGCCTGCTCCAGCGGGCCCCGGTCGAGGTTGACGCAGAGCACCGCCGAGGCCCGGCCGTCCGCGTCGCGCAGCACGGCGCTGACGGAGGAGAGCCTGCGTCCGTCGGGCAGGAGCTTCTGGTACGGGCCGTAGACGTCGGGGGCGGCGGGGTCGATCCCGTCCAGTTCCCCGAGGAGCGACTGGTCCCCCGGGCCGCGCGCCGTCATCGGGTTCCAGACGGCGAGGACCCGGTCGGCGACGGCGTCGTGCAGGACGACCTCGGCGTACGGGCCGAGCAGCAGGGCGACGGCCTGGGCGACCGGGGCCCAGGCGCGAACGCGCGGGTCCTCCGGGAGGCGGGCGTCGGCAGGGGTGTCGGCGGGGGCGTCGGTCATGGTTCGGACTGTACGTCCGACTCGGACGTTCCGTCCAGTTCGGACACGATGTCCGATCCGGACCGCTTCCGACCGGGGTGCGGCGGGGCGTGCAGGAAATTGGAGTTGCCGAGTCGCATTCGTATAGCGTTCCGAGCGTGAGGCTGACCAAGAGCACCGACATCGCCCTGCGGATCGCCATGCGACTGGCCGTCCTGAGCGAGGGCGACAACCCGACCACCCGCGAGGTGGCCGAGTCCGTCGGCGTGCCGTACACCCACGCGGCGAAGGTGGTCAGCCGACTGCAGCACCTCGGGGTGGTGGAGGCCCGGCGCGGTCGCGGCGGCGGGCTGATGCTCACCTTCGCGGGCCGCACCGGCTCGCTGGGGCTGCTGCTGCGCGAGCTGGAGGGCGTCGGCGACGTGGTCGGCTGCGAGGACGACCCGCCGTGCCCGCTGCGGGCGGCCTGCCGTCTGCGCGGAGTGCTCCGGGGCGCGCAGGAGGCGTTCTTCGCCTCGCTCGACCCGCTCAGCGTCGAGGACCTGGTGGCCCCGCCCACCGGCCCGGTGCTACTGAGCCTGACCTCGCGCCCCGCCGACTGACCCCACCACTTCCCGAGTGAGGCCCGTCATCCTCCACAGCCTTTAATACGAATCTGAGATACCAGTAAGGAGCCCGACTGATGCTGTCCGCGAAGTCCGCCGAGGTCATCGAGGCCACCCTGCCCGTCGTGGGCGCCGCGATCGGTGACATCACCCCGCGCTTCTACGACCGGCTGTTCGCCGCGCACCCCGCGCTGCTGCGCGACCTGTTCAACCGGGGCAACCAGGCCAACGGCACCCAGCGCGAGGCCCTGGCCGGCTCGATAGCCGCCTTCGCCACCGCCCTGATCGCCCACCCCGACCAGCGGCCGGACGCGATGCTCGCCCGCATCGCCCACAAGCACGTCTCGGTCGGCATCACCGACGCCCAGTACGCGATCGTCCACGAGCACCTGTTCGCCGCGATCGTCGAGGTGCTCGGCGAGGCCGTCACCCCCGAGGTCGCCGCCGCCTGGGACGAGGTCTACTGGCTGATGGCGAACGCGCTGATCGCCGTCGAGGGCCGGCTGCGCGCGGAGGCGGCCGCCGGCGGCGACCCGGCCGGCCTGTGGCGCCCGTACACCGTCGTCACCCGGTACCAGGAGACCGAGGCCGTCACCACCTTCGTCGTCCGCCCGGCCGACGGCGGCCCGCTGCCCGCCTCTCGCCCCGGCCAGTACGTCTCGGTGCGCGTCGAACTCGCCGACGGCGCCCACCAGATCCGCCAGTACAGCCTCTCGGGCGGCGCGGACGGCGCCCTGCGGTTCAGCGTCAAGCGCGAGCCCGGCGGCGAGGTCTCCGGCCACCTGCACGACCACCTGCGCACCGGCGACACCGTCGAACTCGCCCCGCCGCTGGGCGACGTCTCCCTCGCCGAGGGCGACGGCCCGGTGCTCCTCGCCTCCGCCGGGATCGGCAACACCCCGATGACGGCGATGCTCGACCACCTCGCCACGGCCGGCTCCACCCGCCGGATCGTCTCCGTGCACGGCGACCGCGACCAGCTCTCCCACGCCTTCCGCGCCGACCTGGAGCAGCTGACCGCCAAGCTGCCGGACGCCGTGGCGCACGTCTTCTACGAGCGGCCGCTGGGCGAGTGGCCCGCCGAGCGCACCGGCCTGGTCGACCTGTCCACCATCGAGGTCCCGGCCGGCACGACCGCCTACCTGTGCGGGCCGCTGCCCTTCCTCAAGTCCGTGCGCGAGCAGCTCCTCGCCGCCGGCGTGCGGGCCGCCGACATCCACTACGAGGTGTTCGGCCCCGACCTCTGGCTGGTATGAGGCCCGAAGATCCCCCACCGGCGCCGGTCCGCTCGCTACGATCACGCGAGCGGGCCGACGGCGGATCGAGTGGAGGGGACGGGGAGTTGCGCGTCGCACTGTTCGCCACGTGCGTCAACGACGCACTGTTCCCGGGGACGGCGGTGGCCACCGTCCGGCTGCTGGAACGGCTCGGCGTGGCGGTGGACTTCCCTCCCGAGCAGAGCTGCTGCGGGCAGCCGCAGTACAACACCGGCTACCGGCGCGCCTGCGAGCCCCTGCTGCGGCGCACGGCGCGGGCCTTCGCCGGGTACGACCACGTGGTGACGCCCTCGGGCTCCTGCGTGGCGATGGTCCGCGACACCTACCCGCGCGTCGGAGCCCGCGCCGCCGCCGAGGGGCGCGGCCGCGAACTCGCCGACTCCGCCGCTGACTTGGCGCCCCGGGTGATCGAGCTCACGGAGTTCCTCACCGACGTGCTGGGCGTCGAGGACGTCGGCGCGTACTTCCCGCACACCGTCACCTACCACCCCTCCTGCCACGGCCTGCGGATGCTCGGCCTGGGCGACCGGCCGCTCCGGCTGCTGCGCGCCGTCAAGGACCTGGAGCTGGTGGAGCTGCCCGGCGCCGAGGAGTGCTGCGGCTTCGGCGGCACCTTCGCCGTCAAGAACGCCGCCGTCTCCGCCGCCATGGGCGAGGACAAGCTCGCCGCCGCCCTCGGCACCGGCGCCCAGGTCCTCTGCGGGGCCGACAACTCCTGCCTGCTGCACCTCGGCGGGATGCTGCGCCGCACGGGGGCGCCGCTGCGGCCGCTGCACCTCGCCGAGATCCTGGCCGCCACCGAGCAGCACCCCTGGAGGCCCGCGTGACGGACGCCACCTTCCTCGGCATGCCCACCTTCCTCGGCATGCCCGCCTTCCCGCAGGCCGCCGCCCGGGCCGTACGGGACGAGCGGCTGCGCGCCAACCTGCGCCGGGCGACCCACACCATCCGGGACAAGCGGGCCCGCGCGGTGGCCGAACTCGAGGACTGGGAACGGCTGCGGGCCGCCGGAACGGCGATCAAGGACCACACCCTGCGCCACCTCGACCGCTACCTGGTGCAGTTGGAGGAGGCCGTCACCGCCGCCGGCGGCACCGTGCACTGGGCGGCGGACGCCGAGGAGGCCAACCGGATCGTCGCCGACCTCGTCCGGACCACCGGAGAAGGGGAGGTCGTCAAGGTCAAGTCCATGGCCACGCAGGAGATCGGGCTCAACGAGGCGCTCGCCGCCGAGGGGATCACCGCGTACGAGACCGATCTCGCCGAGCTGATCGTGCAGTTGGGCGAGGACCGGCCCTCGCACATCCTCGTCCCCGCGATCCATCGCAACCGGGGCGAGATCCGGGAGATCTTCGCCGAGCGGATGGCCGCCTGGGGCCGCCCCGCGCCCGAGGGGCTCACCGACTCCCCCGCCGAACTCGCCGAGGCCGCGCGGCTGCACCTGCGGGAGAAGTTCCTGCGGGCCCGGGTCGCGGTCTCCGGCGCCAACTTCATGGTCGCCGAGACCGGGACGCTGGTGGTCGTCGAGTCCGAGGGCAACGGCCGGATGTGCCTGACGCTTCCGCGCACCCTGATCTCGGTGGTCGGCATCGAGAAGGTCGTGCCGACCTGGCGGGACCTGGAGGTCTTCCTCCAACTGCTGCCCCGCTCCTCCACCGCCGAGCGGATGAACCCCTACACCTCGCTGTGGACGGGCGTCAGCGAGGGCGACGGGCCCTCCGAGTTCCACCTCGTCCTGCTCGACAACGGCCGCACCGGCATCCTCGCCGACGAGGTCGGGCGGCAGACGCTGCGCTGCATCCGCTGCTCGGCCTGCCTGAACGTCTGCCCGGTGTACGAGCGGGCCGGCGGGCACGCGTACGGCTCCGTCTACCCCGGCCCGATCGGCGCCGTCCTCACGCCCCAACTGCGCGGCACGGCGAGCCCGGTGGACGCCTCGCTGCCGTACGCCTCCTCGCTGTGCGGGGCCTGCTACGAGGTGTGCCCGGTGGCGATCGACATCCCGGAGGTGCTGGTGCACCTGCGCGAGAAGGTCGCCGAGCAGGGCGGACACGGGCACCGGCTGGAGCGGGCCGCGATGGGCGCCGCCGGGTACGTCCTGGACCACCCGGCCGTGCTCGCCGCCGCCGAACGCCTCGCCGGGCGCACCCGGGCGCTGCACCCGCGCCGGCTGCCCGGGCCCGGGCGGGCCTGGACCGACAGCCGGGACCTGCCCGAGGTGCCCGCCGAACCGTTCCGCGACTGGTGGCGGAGGAACCGCCCATGAGCCCCGAAGCACGTTCCAACGCACGGGAGTTGATCCTCGGCCGCATCCGCGCCGCGCTGGACGGCGCGCCGGAGGCGCCCGAGCCCGTACGCGACTACCTGGCCTCCCACGCTCCGGCCGACGACCCTGCGGCACTGCTCGACCTGCTGCACCGCAACCTGGCCGACTACCGGGCGCTGGTCCACCGCTGCACGGAGGCCGAACTGCCGGGCCGGATCGCCGGGTTGCTGGCGGCCCGGGGCAGCCGGACACTCGCGGTGCCACCCGGGCTGCCGCCCGCCTGGCTCGCGGGGACCGACGTCCAACTCCTGCCGGACGACGGCACGTTGACCGCCGCCCGGCTGGACGCGGTGGACAGCGTGCTGACGGGCTGCGCGCTGGCCGTCGCCGAGACCGGGACGATCGTGCTGGACGCCGGCCCCGGGCAGGGCCGGCGCCTGCTCACGCTCGTGCCCGACCACCACCTCTGCGTCGTCCGGGCGCCGGAGCAGGTGGTCGCCTCCGTACCGCTCGCCCTCCCGCGCCTGGACCCGCGCCGCCCGCAGACCTGGATCTCCGGGCCGTCCGCGACCAGCGACATCGAACTGGACCGGGTGGAGGGGGTGCACGGGCCTCGCACCCTGGAGGTTCTGCTGGTAACTCCTTCCGTCAGGGCCTGAGTTCGAGGGTGCAGCACTTCGCCCCGCCGCCGCCCTTCAGCAGCTCGGAGACGTCCACCGGGACGGGCTCGTAGCCGTGCTCGGCCAGCCGGCCGGCCAGGTGCTTCGCCGACTCGGGCAGCAGCACCCGACGGCCGTCCGAGACGGCGTTGAGGCCGAAGACCTCCGCGTCCGCCCGGTCCGCGAGGATCGCGTCCGGGAAGAGGGTGCGCAGCACGCGCCGGCTGTCGGCGTCGAAGGCCTCCGGGTGGTACATGACGTGGTCGTCGGCGAGCACCGCGAGGGCGGTGTCCAGGTGGTAGAAGCGCGGGTCGACCAGGGTGAGGGTGACGACGGGGGCGCCGAGGAGGCGGGCCGTCTCGGCGTGGGCGGCGCGCGAGGTGCGAAAGCCCGTACCGGCGAGGACGCGGCCGCCGACCACCAGGTGGTCGCCCTCGCCCTCGTTGACGTGGGCGGCGCGGTGCACCTCGCGGTAGCCGTGGGCGCGGAACCAGGCCTGGTAGGCGTCGGACTCGGGGGCGCGCTCGGGGTAGCGGAAGCTGGCGACCAGCGCCCGGCCGCCGAGGACGGTGGCGCCGTTGGCGGCGTACACCATGTCGGGCAGGCCCGGGACGGGCTCGATCAGCTCCACGGTGTGGCCGAGGCCGCGGTAGGTGCGGTGGAGGCGCTCCCACTGGCGCAGGGCGAGCGCGGTGTCGGTGGGCTGGGTCGGGTCCATCCAGGGGTTGATCGCGTAGTCCACGGTGAAGTGCGTCGGCCGGCACATCAGGTAGCGCCGCAAAGTGGCGGTGCGCTCCGGGGTCTGGCGGGGCATGGTCCTCAACCGTCCTTGCTTGGAGGGGAGTTCGCAGTGTCGGTCCGCGGTGGCGGGCGTTCCAGGGGCGGCTGCCCCGAGGCCGCCGGTCGCACACCCGCGCCGCCTTCCCCGCCGGGCGCAGACCCCCGCGCACCCGGCGCGGGCACCGGCGCACGCCCTGGGGCGCTCACCAGCGGACGGCCGTGAAGTCCACCGGGGCGGGCCGCAGCGCCCGGCACCGCAGCGCCAGCGCGTGCAGCCGCCGCTGCACCTCCTCGGCGGGCATCCACCGGCGGTCGCCGTGGCCGGGCAGCAGCCACTCGAAGCGCAGCCGGCCCAGGCTGCGGGCCAGGGAGGCGGCCTGCTCCTCGATCGAGTACCAGGTGATGGACTCGTGCACCTCCACGTCCCCGGTGGTCCGGGACCAGTAGAGGCTGTCGCCGCTGAAGCAGTGCCGCTCGTCGAGGACGTACAGCACGCTGCCGCGGGTGTGGCCGGGGAAGGGGTGGGCGACGACACCGGGGGCGAGGTCGACCGGGTCGGTGCCGCGCAGCACCCGGTCGGCGTCGGGGGCGGCGTCGAGGTCGCCCTCGTGGACGGTGAGGCGGGCGCCGAGCCGGTCGGCGTACTCGCGGCCGTGGGCGGCGTGGTCGCGGTGGGTGAGCAGGACGTCGGTGACGGGTCCGAGGGCCTCGTAGCGGGCGGCGAGGCGCTCGGAGTAGCGGGGCGTGTCGATCATCAGCCAGCCGTCGGGACGGCGACACAGGTAGGCGCTGGCGCCCGCCGTCTGCCGGGAGTTGTGGCCGAGCAGCAGGACGTCCCCGTCGGCCTCGCCGCCGTCGTGGGAGAGCGCGAGCGGGAACGGGTCGTTCTCCGGGGTGAGCGCGCCCGCGGCGGGCCGGATCGAGCGGGTCGGGCAGGCGTGGGCGGCGGCGAGCAGGCTCCGCTCCTCCGCCTCGCCCTTCGGCGGGCGCACGACTGCGGAGCGTCCGGCGCGCTCCTCGATCAGGCCGGGGGCGAACTGCCGGGCGGCGTCGCAGTTCATGCAGCGCTCGTCGACGGACCAGTGTCCGGGCGTGCCGGGGAAAGGCGTGAGGGCCATGCGGCGGTGCTCCTTCGAAGGACGGATGCGGGAGAGACTCAGGAGACGGACTCGGGAGACGGAGGGGCGCGGAACCGGCCGCCGAGGGTACGTGGTCCATCTCACGCTCTGCCAGGGCCACCTACGGTGGCGTAGGTCACTTGAGAAGGTGAACTATCTACGTCATGCCGAACCTCCAGGAGACCCTTGACCTCAGTTCGTACGCAGCCCTCGGGGACAGCTTCACCGAAGGACTGAACGACCCCGGCGCGGACGGCGCCTTCGCCGGCTGGGCCGACCGGCTCGCCGGGCTGCTCGCCCAGGGCCGCCCCCACGGCGGGTTCCGCTACGCCAACCTGGCCGTGCGCGGCCGACTGCTGGACCAGATCACCGCCGAGCAGGTGCCGCAGGTCAAGCGCCTCCAGCCCGACCTGGTCACCTTCTGCGCGGGCGGCAACGACATCCTGCGGCCCGGCAGCGACCCGGACGAGGTGGCCGAGCGCTTCGAGGCCGCCGTCGCCCAACTCGCCGCCAACGCCGGGACGGTGCTGATCTGCACCGGCTTCGACACCCGCGAGATGACGCTGCTCAAGCACCTGCGCGGCAAGATCGCCACGTACAACGGGCACATGCGGGCCGTCGCCGACCGCAACGACTGCAAGGTGGCCGACCTCTGGTCGCTGCGCGCCGTGCAGGACCGCCGCGCCTGGAGCGAGGACCGGCTGCACCTCTCCCCCGAGGGCCACCAGCGCGTCGCCCTGCTGGCCGCGCGCTCACTCGGCCTGCGCACCGCGCAGGACCCGGAGGCGCCCTGGCCGGCCCTGCGCCCGCTCTCGCCCGCGGACCAGCGGCGGGAGAACCTCCACTGGGCGCGGGAGCACCTGATCCCCTGGGTCGGGCGGCGGCTGCGCGGCGAATCCTCGGGCGACCACGTCGAGGCCAAGCGGCCGGAGCTGCTTCCGCTCTGACGGTCCGTCATTTCACTGCCCGACTGTCCTGCGACTCTTTGCCCGATCGTCCTCCGACATCCTCAGGAACCACCGCGCCGCCCCGGACGTCACTCCCCCCGTGAGTCATCCGTGCAGGTCACGGGTGACAGTCGAACAGAACGGACGGGCGGGGAGCAGTGGCAACAGACGCGGCGCGGCGGGAGTTCGCGGTCACGGGATTCGCGACGGAGCGGGACGGTCGGGCGCGCGAGCGCGGGAAGGCGCTGCGCGAACGGGTGCCGCGCGAGCGGCACGCCGAGTTCGCGCCCGCCCCCGGCCGCCCGACCGCCATCGAGGCGCTGGAGTCCTCCAACGCGGGCCGGATCGCCTCCCTGGTGCCGATCCGGGTCGGGCGGATGGCGGCCTCACCGTTCGCCTTCCTGCGCGGCTCGGCCGGCCTGATGGCCGCCGACCTCGCGGGCACCCCCGTCACCGGCGTGACGGCCCAGCTGTGCGGAGACGCGCACGCCGCCAACTTCGGCCTGTACGGCGACGCGCGCGGCCAACTCGTCATGGACATCAACGACTTCGACGAGACCGTACCCGGCCCCTGGGAGTGGGACCTCAAGCGGCTGGCCGCCAGCATCGTCCTCGCCGCCCGCGAGACCGGCGCGGGCGAGGCCGTCGCCCGCGACGCCGCCGCCCACACGGCCGGCTCCTACCGCCGCACCCTGCGCACGCTCGCCCGGCTGCCCGCGCTCGACGCGTGGAACGCCGTCGCGGACGAGCAGTTGGTCTCCTTCACCGAGGCGCACGACCTGGCCGAGGTCCTGGAGAAGGTCGGCGCCAAGGCCCTCAACAACACCAGCGCCCGCTTCGCCGCCCGCAGCACCACCCGTACGGCGGAGGGCGGTTGGCGCTTCACGGCGGCCCCGCCGGTCCTCACCGAGGTCACCGGGGCCACCGCCCGGGCCGTCGCGGACTCCCTCGGCCCGTACGTGGCGACCGTCCCCGCCGAGGTGCGGACGCTGCTCGCCCGCCACCGGGTGGAGGACGTCGCCTTCCGCGTCGTCGGCACCGGCAGCGTCGGCACCCGCTCGTACGTCGTGCTGCTGACCGACCACCGCGACCAGCCGCTCGTCCTCCAGGTCAAGGAGGCCCGGCCCTCCGCCCTCCTCCCGTACCTGCCCGGGCGCGGCGGCGCGCAGCCGCTGGAGCACGAAGGGCGGCGGGTGGTCCTCGGCCAGAAGCACATGCAGGTCGTCAGCGACACCCTCCTCGGCTGGACCACCGTCGACGGACTCCCCTACCAGGTCCGCCAGTTCCGCAACCGCAAGGGCAGCGTCGACCCGGCCGCCCTCCTCCCCGGCCAACTCGACGACTACGCCCGCATCACCGGCGCCCTCCTCGCCCGCGCCCACGCCCACACCGCCGACCCGGGCCTCCTCTCCGGCTACTGCGGCAAGAGCGACGCCCTCGACACCGCCATCGCCACCTTCGCCACCAGCTACGCCGACCGCACCGAAGCCGACCACGCCACCCTCCTCACCGCCATCCGCACCGGCCGCCTCCCCGCCGACCCGGGCGTGTAGCCGCACCGCCCCCCCTGCGCAGGAAGTCGGCCTCGCCGACTTCCTGCGCAGGGGGCTGAGCACCGTTGGACGGACAGGGCTGGGCTGGGCTGGGAACCGCTGAACGAGTGACTCCCATGTGACCGGTGGTTCACGGCGCTGCTTCGAGCTGCCTCTTGACCGCTGCCACCCGATCCGGCAGCGGACCCGGGGCGATGAACACGCACTCGTAGCCGAGTGAGGTGTAGGCGTCCCGGTGGACCTGCTCGAATCGCAGTGACTCCTCGAAGGTGATCAGCCGCGCGTCGGTCGGAGTGACGAACCCGAGGTTCTGGACGAAGAGGACCTTCTTCTCGTAGATGTGCCCGGCCCGGACGCGTTCCAGCTCGCGGGCCAGGCCCGACGTGACCGGATGTCCGAGATAGGTGGCCAGGGCGTAGGTGCAGACCGGTGACCGATCGTAGATCTGCACGGTGTCCGAGCGGGACGCGGCCTGCTCCTGCCGTCGGCGCTGCAGGTCGGTGATCGCGTCCAGGAAGGACGGTTTCGTCCAGGGCGCGGGTTCGCCTCGGGCCTGATGCAGGGCGATGACGTCTGTCGCCGCTTCCTCGACGACGGTGTAGCCGTCGTGCTCCAGTCGGCGCAGGATCGTCGTCTTCCCCGCTCCAGGGGTGCCGGTCAGGATGTAGCGCTTCATCAGTACGCCCCGAATGTCTCGGACGGGGACACTGCCCGGTCCACTTCCGTCGGATGGTGATGTCGTACGTGCCGTCCCGTCAGTCGCTCCGGGGCCGAAGGCGCTACCGCGTGGTGAAGGCGCCTCCGTTGACATGGATGGTCTGTCCGGTGATGTGCCGGGCGCCCGGGGACGCGAGGAAGCAGACGGTCTGAGCGATGTCGCCGACCGCGCCCGGCCGCTTGTTGTGCGTCTCCTCCACCAGCGCACGATGGCGTTCGTCGCTCAGCCGGCCGCGGAAGAAGTTGGTGTCCGCGATGTAGCCCGCGGAGATGACGTTGCAGGTCACTCCCCTGGGAGCGAGCTCCGCGGACAGCGAGGCGTTCCACGCGGCCAGGGCGGCCTTGGCCGCGCCGTAGGAGCCGCCACGGCGCTCGGCGCCGATCGATCCGATGCTGATGACGGAGCTGTCACTGGTGAGTTTGTCCTGGACCGCGGCCGTGGTCAGCACCGCGGTGAGCAGGTTCTGCGCGAGGTTGGCCTGCCACTGGGCGAGCAGCGCGTCCAGAGGCGCTCCATCGCCCGCTGTCCCCTCGGGCAGGCCACCGGCGGCGTTGACCAGGACGTCCAGCTCCCCGAGGCGGGCGGCAAGCGATGCGACCTGCCCCGGGTCGGTCGCATCACAGACGACGCCGTGCACCCCCAGCTCCTCGGCGGTCAGCTCGACGGTTTCAGCATGACGTCCGGTGATGAAGACCTCTGCCTTGTCGGCGGCGAACCTTTGGGCGACGGCACGGCCGATGCCGCTGGTCCCTCCGGTGATGACCACGATGCGGGTCATGGATCCTCCTGCCCACTGATACGTTTAGGCCTAAACATAGCTGGGATCGACAAGGAATCACATCGTGGCCGACGACGCCGCCGCAGGGGACTCAGTGCCCGCCCCTTCCGCCACCGAGATCGCCGCGGCCTGGCGACGGGAGCGACCGGGCACCCCGACCGAATCGATCGAGATCGTCACCCCCATCTGGTGGCTGGCCAAGCTCTTCACCGACGACCGAAGCCGGGCCCTGCGAGAGGCGGGGATCGACGCGGCCACCCTCGACCTGCTCTCCGTGATCCGCCGCTCAGGCCCGCCCTACACCCTCAGCACCCGCGAGATCGCCCGACGGACGCTGGTCACCGCCGGCGCGATCTCACAACGCGTCGCCCGAGCCGAACGCGACGGCCTCGTCGAACGAACACCGGCAGGCACCGGCCGCCGAGCAGTCCTGGTGGAACTCACGGCCGAAGGCCACGCGCTCATCGAGCGATCCGTCGACACCGTGCTCGGCCGGGAAGCCGCGCTCGTCAGTTGCCTGTCGGACCACGAACGCACCGCGCTCATCGCGACACTGCACAAACTGATGGCCGACGTCCGACGACGCACGACCCCCGAGGAAGGCTGAGCCCCTCGGCCCCGCCAACTGCTGTAGAAGCTCGGCATCGAGCCGGTCATCGCCCGTCGAGGCGTGCCGCACGGCTCCGGACTCGGAGCCGTGCGGCGGGTGGTCGAGCGAACGAACGCCCGAATCCACGGCTTACGGGGCCTGCGGGCCCCTGGGACATCCGCGAGGCCTTCCTCGAACTGGCCTGCCGCATGATCACCTGCCGACGCCCGAGCCTTGTGTCAGCTCCTCGAAGGCCCCGACACCGCATACGGCAGCCAGGAAGCCAACAGTTGGTGGGGCAGACCGAGCGAAGCGAAGGCCATGGCGAGGGTCGGCTCGTGCGGGCAGGAAGCCGCGCGAGCCGACCAGGAGCCCGGCGACCTCAACTCCGCGAGGAGCACGGCCCCCAACCAGGGCCGCCTGAGCTGCCGAGCGGAGCGAAGGCCTCGGCGGGGCCGCACGGGCCTGGTAGCGGGGCCGGAGGCAAGGGCGGCCGAGATAGGCGAAGACCCCGGCTCGCGGAGGCGGGAGGGATCTGCTCGCACGGGCGGTGAGCAGACCGGGGGCCGTGCGCGTGCGGCAAGCAGGACGACAGGCGCTGGTGAGGCAGGCCGAGCGGAGGCCTCGGCGGGGGCGGCTCGTGCGGACGGGAAGCCGCACGAGCCACCAGAATCCCGGCGCCCCCAATCCGCGAAGAGGACGGCCTACGGCCTACGGGCTGGGGGCAAGGGCGGATGGGGAAAGGCCGGGACAGGCGAAGGACCCCGGGGCGGCCAGGGCGGAGCCCGTGCACATACGGCGGGGGCTGGTAGAGCAGGCCGAGCCGGGCGAAGGCCTCCGCAGGGGCGGCTCATGCGGGCGGGCAGGCTACTCAAGCCGACCGAAACCCCAGCGCCCTCAATCGATGGGGAGCCGCCAACAACGGGGGCCGCCTGAGGGGCTGAGCGGAGCGAAGGCCTCGGCGGGGCCGCGCGGGCAGGGTCGGGGGGGCCGAAGGCCCCAGCTCGCAGGGGTCCCTGCTCGCGCGGGCGGGCCTCGGCGGGGGCGGCTCGTGCGGGCGAGGCGCCGCACGAGCCGACCAGGAGCCCGGCTGCCTCGGCTCCGTGAGGGGGACGGCCCACGAGCAGGGCCGTCCGGGCGGGGAGTGGGGTCAGGGGGCGGGGGTGCGGGTTGGGGTGGGGTGGGGGGACGGGGTGGGGGCGTGTTGGGCGGGAGTGGTGGGGGTGAGGTGGGAGGTGAGGGCGGCCAGGGTGGCGAGGGCCGCGCAGGTGAGGCTGGTGGCGAGGTAGGCGGTGCGGTGGTCGCCGCCGGTGGCGGTGTGGCGGAGGTAGACGCCGGAGAGGGCGGAGACGGCGACGGCGGCGGCGATGCGCTGGGTCATCTGCAGGATGGCGCCGCTGACGCCGGCGGCTTCGGCGGGGGCGTGGCGCAGGACGTGGGCCTGGTTGGTGGAGACCATGACGCCGGCGGAGGCGCCGCCGAGGAGTTGGAGGAGGGCGAGGAGCCAGGGCAGGGCGGTGGTGGGCGCCCAGTGGGCGAGGAGGCCGCTGGTGGCGACGGCGAGGGCGGAGCCGGTCATGCCGTAGGTGATGGTGCGGCGGCCGAAGCGCTGGACGACCCGCCAGGCGAGGGCGGAGGCGGTGCCCATGGCGACGGCGGAGGGGAGGGCGACGAGGGCGGCGCCCATCGGGGAGAGGCCGAGGCCGTCCTGGAGGAACATCGTGAGGACGAGGGAGGCGGCGAGCGAGGAGCCGAACTGCAGCATGGCGGTGGCCGTGCCGAGGGCGTACGGGGCGGAGCGGGTGAGCGCCGGGTGGATCAGGGGGTGGCCGCCGGCGCGGGCGTAGCGGCGCTGCCACCAGGCGAGGGTGGCGAGCAGGGCCAGGGCCAGTGAGGCGAAGCCCAACCACCCGAGCCAGCCGGGTGGTTGGACGAAGGGCAGCATGAGGGCGAGGGTGAGCGCGGCGACCAGCAGCAGGCCGAGGACGTCGAGGTCGGCGTGGCGGGCGGAGGGGCGGGGCCTGGGCAGGTGGCGGACGGCGAGGGCGAGGGTGGCCAGGCCGAAGGGGAGGTTGAGGAGGAAGGTGAGCCGCCAGCCGAGTTCGGGCCCGGCGAGGGCGATCACCGCGCCGCCGATGGGCGGGCCGAGGGCGAAGGCGAGGCCGCCGGTGACGGCGTACATGCCGAGGGCGCGGGCGCGCAGTTGGCCGTCGAAGACGTCCTGGAGGGTGCCGATCATCTGGGAGTTGACGAGGCCGGCGCCGGCGCCCTGGAGGAGCCGGGCGGCGATCAGCACGGTGGGGGCGGTGGCGGTGGCGGAGACGAGGCTGACGAGGGTGAACAGGGCGAGCCCGGAGACGAAGAACCACTTGCGGCCCTTGACGTCGCCGAGCCGCCCGCCGGGTATGAGGGCGAGGCCGAAGGCGAGGGAGTACCCGGCGACGATCCACTGGAGGTGGGCGGGCTGGGCGTGGAGGCTCTCGCGCAGGGCGGGGACGGCGGTGTTGAGGACGGACTGGTCGAGCAGGGTGGTGAACCCGCCCGCGACGCAGACGAGCAGGACGCGTCGCCCGGCGGCGTCGAAGCGCTGCTTGCCGTCGGCCGCGCTCGCGGCCCGGCTCACGGCCCGGCTCACGGTTCGACCACCACGAGCGCGTAGCGGGCCTCGCCGGGGCCGAGGCTGCGGAAGCGGCAGGTGGTGGAGGTGTAGCGCAGGCAGTCGCCGGGGGCGAGGCGGTGGGCCTCGCCGTCGAGGGTGAGCTCCAGCGCGCCCTCGAACAGCCAGAGGTGGTGCTCGCGGCCGGGAAGGCAGGGGCGGTCGTAGGCGATGTCGGCGCCGGCGGGCAGGCGGCCTTCGATGATCTCGGCGTGCAGGGAGCCGTGCGGCGGCGAGACGGAACGGCGGACGAAGCCCGTCGTCCCGTCCCGCCAGACCTGCTGCTCCTCGGCCCGTACGAGCGGGACGGGCCCGGCCTCGACCTCGGCGAGGAGGCGGGACATGGTGCGCCCGTACACCCCGCAGAGACGACCGAGGAGCGCGGCGGTGGGGCTGACCTCGGCCCGTTCGACGCGGGAGAGGGTGGAGCGGCTGACGTCCGCCTGCCGCGCCAACTCCTCCAGTGTCCAGCCGCGTTCGATGCGCAGTTCGGCGAGGCGTTGTGCCAGCCGCTCGTCGGCGGCCGTGTCGATTCCCATGTGCGGGATGCTATCCCGGATCTGGGAATCAGCGGTTCACGGTCACGGGACGAGGCGCCCGGTCACGGGATGATCAGGGCGTCCTGCTCCGCCAGCGGGGCGCCGTCGTACCAGGGCAGGGCCTCACCGAAGCGCACCAACTCCCCGTACAGCTCCGGGTCCACGCCCTCGGCCGTGACGAGGTCGAGCACGGCCTTCGCCGCCGTGGCGGGCGTCTGCGCCTGGCTGAAGTCGCTGAACCAGGGACGGGAGGTCGCGGTGTCGACCATGCCGGGGCAGACGGAGGCGATCAGGGTGCCCTCGGCGAGGTCGCGCTCGCGGCGCTCGGCGGCGACGGCGCGGACGGCGGCGACCTGCGCCACCTTGGAGGGCACGTTCAGCCAGAGCGGCCAACCCGCCTCCTGCGCCGTGCCGTTGTGGTGGGCGCGGCGCCAGGACTCGACGGCGTACTCGACCTGGTCGAGGGTCGCGCCGTCGAACAGCGGGTGCAGCTTCGGATCCAGGTACCCGAGGGTGCCCAGCGTGCTGGCGACCACCAGCAGCCGGCCGCCGGGGCGCAGCACGGGCAGGAAGGAGCGCAGCACGGCGTG
Source organism: Kitasatospora sp. NPDC101183 (assembly GCF_044767945.1). NCBI lineage: Bacteria > Bacillati > Actinomycetota > Actinomycetes > Kitasatosporales > Streptomycetaceae > Kitasatospora > Kitasatospora sp. NPDC101183. The sequence continues at coordinate 49,428 of NZ_JBIWOW010000011.1, forward strand.
GGTGGCGGTGTTGGAGACGTCGATGAACTCGTCGACGCGCGGGCCCTGCGACTCGGTGGGCAGCACGCGGGCGACGGCGTTGGAGATCACGGTGTCGACGCCGCCGCGGCTGCGGCGCAGTTCCTCGGCGAGGGCGGCGATGGCGGCGGTGTCGGTGACGTCCAGGACGCGCCCCTCGACCCGGGCGCGGGTGCCGGGCAGGGCGGCGACCTCGGCGGCGGCGCGGGCGACGCGGCCCTCGTCGCGGCCGGTGAGCAGGACGAGGTCCTCGGGCTCGAAGCGGGCGGCGAGGCCTTCCACCAGGGCGAGGCCGAGGCCCTGGTTGGCGCCGGTGACGAGCGCCGTACGAGCGGTGCGGGGGGCGGTGCGGGGGGCGGTGCGGGGGGCGGTCCGGGGGGCGGTCCGGGGGGCGGTGCCGGCGTTGAAGTCCGCAGTGGTTGCGGTGTGTTCGATGTCCATGCCCGCAACGCTAGGAGCCCCGGGAGCATGCGTCCAACGAAAGCTGCGCACGGGTAGTATGCGTGATCGTCATGGACTTCACCGATGTGTCACTCACCGCCCTGCGGGTCTTCCGCGCCGTCGCCGAGCAGGGGACGTTCACCTCGGCCGCCCTCACCCTCGGCTACACCCAGTCCGCCGTCTCCCGGCAGATCGCCTCGATCGAACGGGCGGCGGGGGCCGAGCTGTTGGAGCGCCGGCGCGACGGCGTACGGCTGACGGCCGCCGGGCGGATCGTGCTGCGGCGGGCCACGGCCGTGCTCGGCGAGATCGAGGCGACGGCCCGGGAGCTGTCCCAACTGCCGGGCCAACCGGGGACGGTGAGGCTGGGCTGGGTGCCGGTCGCGGGTGCCGTGCTGCTGCCGCGCGCACTGGCGCGGCTGCGGCGCACCGATCCGGAGCTGCTGGTGGTCGGGCGCGAGGGCACCACCCCGACGCTGGTGCGCGCGCTGCGGGCGGGCAGCCTGGACCTCGCGCTGCTCGCCTCCGCGCCGCCGTACCGGCCGCTGGACGACGAGCCACCGCCGCTGCGGCTGCGCACCCTGAGCGAGCGTTCGCTCTGCCTGGCGGTGCCGGCGGGGCATCCGCTGGCCCGCGCCGACTACGTGGACGTGGCGGACCTGCGCGGGCAGCGGTGGATCGCGGCGCCGTCCGTGGGCGAGGACCAACTGATGGGCGTGTGGCCGGGGTTGGACGAGCGGCCGGAGATCGTGCTGTCCGTCCGGGACTGGCTGGCCAAGCTCCACCTGGTGGCCGCGGGCTTCGGGCTGACGACCGTTCCGGCGCTGCTGGCGCCCGCCGTACCGCCGGGGGTGCGCGTGCTGCCGGTGCGCGGGGGGCCGCAGGAGCTGCGGCGACTGTCGGTGGCGCGGCTGCCGCACACCGTGGGGCAGGCGATCGAGCGGGTGGAGGCGGCGCTGCGGGCGGTGGCGGTGGAGTTGCCGTCGGTGGAGGGTGGCACCTCCGGGGAGGGGTGAGATCCGCCGTACGAAGCCTCGGACCGCCAGCGCCGTCGATCATATGATGTCCCGGACATCGTGGCCGGTCAGCGGCCCGCAGCGAGGGGGACTTCCGTGTTCGGCATCATCAGACCGTGCAGGCACCGCCTGTCCGAACGGCTCCAGGCCTCCTGGATGGCGCACCTGTGCGGCCTCTGCCTCGCGCTGCGCGACGACCACGGCCAGCTCGCGCGCACGGCGACCAACTACGACGGTCTGATCATCTCCGTCCTGGTCGAGGCGCAGGCCGCCCGCGAGGACTCCTCCTGGCGGCGCACGGCCGGGCCCTGCCCGCTTCGCGGCATGCGCACGGCCTCGGTCGCCAAGGGCGAGGGGGCCAGGCTCGCCGCCGCCGTCTCGCTCACCCTCGCCTCGGTGAAGATCCGTGACCATGTCGAGGACGGGGACGGCGTGTTCGCCCGCCGGCCGGTCGCGGCGGGGGCCCGCGCCGTCACCCGGCGCTGGGACCGGCGCAGCGCGGGCAGCGCGTCCGTCGTCGGCTTCGACACCGGGGTGCTGCTCGAAGCCGCCTCCCGGCAGGGCGAGTTGGAGCGCTCGATGCGCCCAGGCGACTCGGTACTGCTGGTCACGGAGCCGACCGAGACGGCCACCGCCGCCGCCTTCGAGCACACCGCGGTCATCGCCGGACGCCCGGGCAACGCGGCCCCGCTCGCCGAGGCCGGGCGCCTCTTCGGCCGCCTCGCGCACCTGCTGGACGCCGCCGAGGACCAGGCCGAGGACGCGGCGAGCGGCGCCTGGAACCCGCTGACCGCCACGGGCACCGACCGCGCCGAGGCCGAACGCCTCTGCCGGGACGCCGTCCACGGCATCCGGCTCGCGCTGGGCGAGGTCGAGCTGACCGACAGGCAGCTGGTGCACGTGCTGCTGGCGCACGAGACCGAGCGGGCCGTCGAGCGGGTCTTCGGCAGGCCCGCGCACGGCGCCGCCTGCCGCACGCACAAGCACGAGGGCACCCACGGCGACGCCCCGGCCTCCCCGGTGGCACCGGTGACCCCGACCGCCGCGAGCCCGTACGGCCCGCCCCCGCCGCCGAGCCCGTACGGCCCGCCGAACCCGGTGCCGCCCGGCCAGAACCCGTACCGGACGCCGCCGGGCCAGGACCCGAACCAGGCCCCGCCGCCGTGGGTGCCGATGGGCCCCGGATTCACCCCGCCCGGCGGCCAGAAGCCGCCGCCGCGCAACCTGCTCGCAGGCTGCGCGATGTGGGCGCTGATGGCCTGCACCTGCCAGCTGCTCTGCTGCGAGCACAACGACCCGTTCACCCGCGAGCCCCGCAAGGGCTTCTGCGAGCGGCACGACTGCTGCGACGCCTGCGACTGCTGCCAGTGCTGCGACTGTGACTGCTGCCAGGGTTGCGACTGCTGCGACGGGTGCTGCTGCGACTGCAGCTGCTGACAGCTGACGAATCGTCAACTCCCGGACAACAAGGCCCGGGGTGCCATCGCGCACCCCGGGCCTTCGTCGTCCCCACTCAGCCCTCCAGCGCGGCTGCCGCGCGGTCGGCCGCCAGCGACTCCTCCAGCCGGGTCAGCAGCAGCCGGAACCGCTCGGTGTCCTGCTCCGTCATCCGCCCCTCGGGCGCGGGCCCCTCGGCCACTGTCTCGTTCATGACCCCGACGCTAGGGCGCGGCGATCAACGGCCGATAAACACCGCTCCGAACGCCACGCAATCCTCACGATTTCCCGATAAATCCGACATACGGAGCAATCCGACAGCCGCTAAAACGGGCACCCCGACACCTCGACGACTCCCGGCCATCGGTGCTTCAATGCCTTCTTGTTAGGAAGCTTTCCTAACAAGAACCCGAAGCGCGACCTCCCCCACCGCTCCCCTCCCCGTCGAGAGGACAACACCCCCCATGGGTCGTAGCATCACCAGGGCGCTGATCACCGCAGCCGCCCTCGCCGCCCTCCTCCCACCCACGGCCGCCGGAGCAGCCGGGGCCACCGCCCCGCCGGCCCCGCCCGCCCCCGCGGCCGCCTTCCAGCACCCCGGCGTGCTGGTCGGAAGCAGCCAACTCGACTTCGTCAAAGCGAAGTTGGACGCAGGAGCCGAACCCTGGAAGTCCGCCTTCGCCGACCTCCGGACAAGCAAGTACGCCGCCCTCGACTGGCAGCCCCGCCCCCGCGCCGAGGTCGAGTGCGGCTCCAGCTCCCACCCCAACAACGGCTGCTCCGACGAGCGCGACGACTCCATGGCCGCGTACGCCCACGCCCTGCAGTGGGTCCTCACCCGCGACCAGCGCCACGCCGACAAGGCGATCGAGATCATGGACGCCTGGTCGGCCGTCATCCAGCGCCACACCAACACCAACGCCCCGCTCCAGACCGGCTGGTCGGGCAACAACTGGGCCCGCGCCGCCGAACTGGTCCGCCACTCGGGCGCGGGCTGGCCGGCCGCCTCCGTCGAGCGGTTCTCGGCCATGCTGCGCACCGCGTACGTGCCGCTGCTCACCCCCGGCAGTCCGCGCAAGAACGGCAACTGGGAGCTGATCGAGACCGACGCCCTGATGGGCATCGCCGTCTTCCTCGACGACCGCGCCCTCTTCGACCGGGCCGCCGAGCTGTGGCGCGGCCGCCTGCCCGCGTACGTCTACCTCGCCTCCGACGGCGACCTCCCGGTGCCCCCGCCGAACTCCGGGATCGAGGGCGAGGCGGCGCTCACCACGTACTGGAACGGCCAGTCCACCTTCGCGGACGGCCTCGCCCAGGAGACCTGCCGCGACTTCGGCCACACCGGCTGGGGCCTGGAGGCCGCCGCCCAGACGGCCGAAACGGCCCGGCTCCAGGGCCTGGACCTGTGGGGCGAGGGCCGCGAACGGCTGGTCAAGGCCCTGGAGTTCCACACCGCGTACGACAACGGCGCCGCCGTGCCGGACTGGCTCTGTGGCGGCGAGGTCTCCACCGGCCTCGGCCCGGCCGTACAGCTCGCGTACAACGAGTACCACCTGCGCGAGGGCCTCCCGATGCCGCAGACCGAGCAGTACGTGGCCGCGCACAGCCCGTTCGGCGCGAACTACTTCATCGGCTGGGAGACCCTCACCCACACCCAGGCGCCGTAGTCACCCCCCACCCCCCACCCCCTCACACGCACACGCACACGACAGGAGCCCCCCATGCGCATCACCCGTTCCCACCGCGCCGCCACCGCCGTCGCGGCCGTCGCCCTCACCGCCGCCTCCACCTGGGCCTGCACCGCCGCCGAGGCCGCCCCCGACGCCCCGGCCAAGGCGGCGACCGTCACCGCCACCTCCCAGGTGCGGGCCGGCGGCCTGAGCCCCGACCAGCGCCGCCGGGCCGATCAGCTGATCAGCGTCTTCGAGAACAGCACCACCGTCATCCAGTACGCCTACGCCGAGAACATCAACGACGGACGCGGCGTCACCGCCGGCCGCGCCGGCTTCACCACCAACGACGGCGACGCCCTCAAGGTCGTCCGCGCCTACACCGCCGTCTCCCCCGACAACCCGCTGGCCCGCTTCATCCCCGAGTTGGAGCGCCTGGCCGCCGCCGGCAGCGGCGACACCAGCGGCCTGCCCGAGGCCGACTACATCGCCGCCTGGCAGCAGGCCGCCCAGGACCCGGCCTTCCGGCAGGTCCAGGACGACCAGGTCGACCAGCGCTACTTCTCCCCCGCCATGGACCAGGCCGACCGGCTCGGCCTGACCACCGCCCTCGCCCGCGCCGAGCTCTACGACGCGTCCATCCAGCACGGCAACGGCAGCGAGTACGACGCCCTGCCCGCGCTCGTCTCCCGCACCACCGCCAAGGTCGGCTCCCCGTCCGCCGCCGGTGAGAAGGCCTGGCTGGACGCCTTCTTCGACGTCCGCGTCGACGACCTGACCAACCCGGCCAACTCCTCCACCGCCGAGGAGTGGCGAAAGTCCGTCGACCGGGTCGAGTGCCTGCGCCGGATCGCCGCCACCGGCAACTACGACCTCGACGGCCCGCTGACCGTGACGGCCTTCGGCAGCTCGTACGCCATCGCCTGACGACCCGTCGGGCGCCGGGACCGGCCACCCCGGCGCCCGACGGCGGTACGGCGGCGCGGCGAAGGATCGTGCCCGGGTGCTGTTCCAGCCCTGTGACGCGACCCCGACCGTGCGCTGACCTCGCTCTGCCAGTCTCTTCCCCGACGCAGTTCGCACCAGAGGGGGAACCTGGAATGTCCGTGCGCAACAGATTCGGCACCGCCGCCGCGATCGCCCTGATGACCACCGTCAGCGCCGTCCTGCTCAGCGCCTGCGGCCCGGACAACAGCGACCCCGTCGCCGCCCCGACCAGCGGCACCACCGCCGCTCCCGGCGGCTCGGGCGGCTCGGGCGGCTCCGGCGGTACGGGCGGTGGCGGCACCGGCAAGGCCACTCCCCCCGGGCCCACCGGCCAGGTGGTCAACGGCACCTCCGCGGCCAACCACCTCACCATCAGCACCGGCGGCACCACCGTCGCGATGAACGGCACCACCGTCGACTTCGGCACCGCCGTCCGCGACCTCCAGTGGTCCCCGGACGGCAAGAGGGCCGTGTTCGTCAACGGCGACGGCGACCTGGTGACCTCCAACCCGGACGGCGGCGGCAAGACCGTGGTCGCCAAGCACCCGGCCGGCGAGACCTGGTCCCACCCCACCTGGCAGCGCTCTGGCAGGGACAACCTCGCCGACACCTCGCCGAACGCCACCGAGCGGTTCAAGAACATCGTCTTCGCCTCCGAGAAGGGCGGCGCGGTCAAGCTGGAGACGATCCCGGCCAAGTCCGTCGGAGGCACCCCCGAGGTGCTCGCCCCGCACAACTCCGAGGGCGGCAACGAGAACATGCCGCAGCCCCCGCAGGCCGGCAACGGCTGGCCCAACGCGGGCGGGCAGCGCGGCGAGATCGCGTACGCGAACGGCCCGGCGAACGAGGTGTTCGTCTACGACACCTACATCCGCCCCAACACGCACAGCATGGGCAAGGGTTCGCAGCCCGCGATCTCCCCGGACGGCGAGCAGGTCGTCTTCGTGCGCTCGGTCGACGGCCACGACCACCTGTTCCGCCGCTCGACCCTGGACGCGAAGTCCGAGAAGGACCTGACCCCGAAGGCCGCCACCGACTACACCGAGCCGGTCTGGTCCCCGGACGGAAAGACCCTCGCGGTGCGCACCCCGGACGGCATCGCGACGCTGCCCTCGGACGGCTCGGCCGCGCCCGTCCAGGTGTCGACCGTCAAGGGCCTGCCGTCCTTCCGGCCCTAGAGTCCAACTCGGCCTGTAGCAAGGGAAGTTGCTCGTCCGCCGACTCGTGCGGCAGGAACTCGACGAGGTCGAGGAAGCGGAACAGCACCTGGGCCCCGGTGACGGCGTACTCGTAGTCGCCGAACCCGACCACCGCGCCCTCACCGCCGCGCACCGCCCCGCGCACGGCGGCGGCGGTCAGAGCGGTGGCCGGGCCCTGCGCCTCGGACGGGCCCTGCCCGCCGGTGCGGCGGCGGGCGTTGGGGCGGGCCAGGTAGGGGCAGACCATCGCCGCGTACAGCATGCAGGCGCGGTGCCCGGGGCCCTCCAGGGTCGGCGCGAGATTGCGGTACGGGCGGCCCCCGGCGAGCGCGGCGGCGATGGCCCCGCTCTCGTCGGCGCCCACCACCCGCCACACCGGGCCGCGCGGCATGAAGCCCCCGCAGACCGAACACAGGCGCTCCAGCGCGCAGTTCGCGCTGCGGTCGTGGTCGGTCAGCGCGAACTGCGGCAGCCCGTCCTGCCAGGGCGTGATGGCCGGCACGGGGTACCCCCGGTCGTCCCGGGGGCGGGCGGCCACGGCCTCGGGCATCGGCACACGTTCGAATCGCACCCGCCCATCCTTACCAGGCGGGCGCGGCGCGGGTCGAGCCCCGGCGGGCCGGCCTCCGGAGCGCGGCCGGCCCGCCGGGGAGCGCGTCAGTTCCAGATGCCGGAGACGTCCTTCGCGGTGGCCGCGTTGCCGGCGTGGCCGCTCGCCCCGGAGAGGTCCTCCAGGGTGCGCAGCACGTCGTAGTGGTTGTAGGTGGTGGCCGAGGTGCTGCCCGGGGTCACGTGGGCGCCGTAGACGACGGTCGGGATGCGGTTGCCCGCGAGCCGGTTGTCCTCGTCGAAGGTGACGATCAGCAGGCTGTTGTTGGCCTTCGCCCAACTCGCGTACGCGCCCAGGTTGTTCTTGATCCAGGTGTCGCCGGTGGAGACCGAGCAGTCGTGCATGTCGCTGCACAGGTTCGGCACCACGAAGGAGACGTTGGGCAGGGTCGCGTAGTTCGTCGGGAACTGGGCGAAGGTCTTCGCCGAGCTGACCGGGACGTTGCCGAAGCCGAACCACGGGTTGTGCTTCTGCGCGTAGTTGCCGCTGCTGCACACCGTGCTGCCCTGGCTGGGCAGGGACTCGTTGTAGCTGCCCCAGGTCTTGCCGGCGGCCGTGACCTCGGAGGCGAGGTTGGCGGCCTGGAGGGCGCCGACGCTCACGCAGCTGTCGTCGGTGATGCCCTGGGTGGAGCCCGAGAACAGCGCGTAGTAGTTCGGCTGGCTGGGGTGGGTGATGGCGTAGGACTGGGTGAGGTTGGCGCCGCCGGCCACCAGGGTGCCGTTGATGTACGGCGCGCTGGAGCTGCCGATGACCTGGCTGTAGGCGTGGTTCTCCATCACCACGACCACGATGTGGTCGGGCGTGGGCAGGCCGGCCGCCTGGGCGTCGGCGCCGCTCGCGGCCCAGAGGCCGGCGGAGGCGGCGACCAGCGCGGCGGCGGAGCCGATCGCGGTCGCGGTGCGGCGGGAGCGGGGCTTCGCTGTCGAAGTCATGTCGATCCTCGGGTCGAGAACGGGCGGACGGAACCCAACGGGACCAACGGGCTTAGTACGGGGTGCCGTTGGCGAAGTCGGTGGCGAAGGTGCTCTCGATGGTGGAGAGCACGCCCGCGTCGTTGACGATCAGGCCGAGCTCGCGGTTGTTGTTCAGCGAGTTGTCGGAGAAGTTCTCCGAGCCCGCGAACACCTTGGCCGAGGCGGTGCCGTAGTCGGCGACGATGGCCTTGGCGTGGATGTACAGGCCGGTGGTGGAGGAGTACGTGACGACCTTGGCGCCGGCGGCGGTGACCTGGTCGAAGTACGAGCCGTACGAGCTCGGGTTCATGCCGACCACGCGCACGGTGACGCCGCGGTTGGCGGCGGCGGTGATGGCGTCCACCAGGGCCGGGTCGCCGAACTCCAGCTCCTCCACGTCCAGGGAGGTCTGGGCGCCGTTGATCAGGGCGAGCAGGCGGTCCTGGGAGTCGGTGGGCGACCAGACGAGGTTGTCGCCGTCCGAGGGGGTGATCGAGGTCTTGGCGTAGTCGGCGGCGAAGACCTGCTCGATCGCGGCGACGTCGTTGGCGTCGGCGTCGAGGACGCCGTAGTCGCGGCTGCTGCTGTAGTAGGTGGAGTCCAGGTTCCCCGTCAGGATCAGGGACTTGGCGCCGTCCACCGTGACGGTCTTCTGGTGGGTGTAGACGAACGCCGAGGAGGAGTACGTCACACCGACGCCGGCCGCCTTGAGGGCGGAGTAGGCGGCGCCGTTGACGGAGGTGTGGCGGGCGTCGAGGATCACCCGCACCGTCACGCCGGCCCGCCGGCGGGCGATCAGGGCGTTGACGGCGGTGGTGTCGCGCAGCTCGTACATGGTGACGTCGACGGACTTCGTCGCCGAGTTGATCAGGCTGTAGACCACGCTGTGGTCCTGGTCGGGGAAGACGACCGTGCTGAACGTGCCGGCCAGGGGCAGGGCCTGCGGGGCGGCGGCCCCGGCAGTGGCGGCGGAGGCGGTGCCGGCGGCGGATATCAGGCCGGCGGTGGCGAGCAGCAGCGCGCCGGCGCGGCGCGCGAGGGAGGTGAGGGGCATGGGTGCTCCACGGTCGGGGGGACGGGGGCGAAGTGGCCGTGGCGCAGACCGTTCCGGGGGCCGCGCCAGGCGCTCGAACAGCATGGCGGGACTCGGTCAACGCGGGTAGATGACGGGAGGTAAAGCCTTGCCTCCGGCCGGGGAAACGGTTGGGTGCAGATCCCCGGGGGCCGGTCCCGGCGGGGAGGAGCGGTGTGAAACCGCCTCACATCACCGCCCATAACGGGCGATACGGGCCCACGGGTTCAGGTTGCCACCGCCCTCCCGAGCATCCGATAGTGGATCACCGACAGACGCGCACCGACGCCGCGTCAGCCGCACAGAGAACCGAGGACCATGGCGAAGACCCGCCTCCTGCGCCCCCTGGCCGTGGCCGCCGCCGCGGCCGTCCTGACCGCCACCGGAGCCGCGAACGCCGCGGCCGCCGGCCAGGACGGCACCGGCGCGCCCGCGCCCGACACGGCCGGCGTGCTCGCCGCGCTGCGCACCACCCAGGCCGCCGGCGCCCCGGGCGCCTTCGCCGTGATCAGCGACCACGGCGACGACGAGAACACCCGCACGCTGAGCGTCGGCAAGGCCGACCTCGACGGCACCCCGATGAACGGGGCGTGGAGGTTCCGGGTCGGCAGCAACAGCAAGATGTTCGCCGCCGTTCTCGTGATGCAGCTGGCGGAGCAGGGCCGCATCGACCTCGACCGCCCGCTGCGCGAGTACCTGCCCGCCGGGACCCTCCCCGACAGCTGGACGATGACCGGCCGCCAGGTCATGGAGCACCGCGCCGGGATCTACGACCACACCAACGACCTGCTGGAGCAGGCGGGCGAGGAGACCACCGCTGCCTTCGAGGCCCGCATCCGCACCAAGGTGTACAGCCCCACCGAGCTGGTGGCGATGTCGGTGCGGCACGGCCAGCAGTACACGCCCGGCAGCCGCTACTCGTACTCCAACACCGACTTCGTGCTGATGGGCCTCGCCGTCGAGAACCTCACCGGCCGCCCGTACGCGGACGTGCTGCGCGAGCGGATCATCGAGCCGCTCGGCCTCACCCGCACCTCCTTCGTCGTGCCGGACCAGAAGATCGAGGGCCCGCACTACACCGGGTACCTCACCAACGACGACCGCTCCAAGCCGCTGCTCGACTCCACCGAGCAGACCGCCTCCTGGCTCTGGGCCGCCGGCGGCGTCATCTCCTCCGCCGAGGACCTCGACACCTTCCTCACCGCCCTCGTCGCCGGCAGCGCGGGCGGCCTCGTCACGGACGACTCCCTGCGGCAGATGAGCGCCGCCATCCCGACGCCCAGCGCGAAGATCGCGTACGGGCTGGGGCTGCGCCGCATCTCGCTGTCCTGCGGGGACGTGTACGGGCACGGCGGCATCGTCCAGGGGTACCAGACGCAGTCCTTCGCCGCCCCGGACGGGCACCGGACGGTGGTCGTGTTCGCCAACGCCTCCAACAACGGGGCGGTGACGCAGGGGCTCATGGGCGCGCTGGAGCCGGCGTTCTGCGGGGCCAAGCCCAAGGCCGCGACGGGCGGCGCCTCGCCGCGCGCGGCGTTCGTGCCGCCGGCGGGCTCCTCCGCCCCGGGGGCCCAGGAGGACGGGCAGCTGCCGGTGGTCGAGGACACCCGGATCTGACCATCCGTCCGTGGATGCACTGAAGCCCCCGCCCACTGCCCGGGCGGGGGCTCTTCCGCGGCCGCGTCCTCAGACGGCCGCCGCACCCGTCCCCGTCGGGGCGTAGCCGTGCTCGGCGGCCAGGACCGGGCGCAGCGCCCGGATCGCGTAGAAGTTGCGGGACTTGACGGTGCCCGGGGGCACGCCCAGCCGGGAGGAGGCCTCCTGCACGGAGCAGTCCTTGAGGTGCAGCTCGACGAGCACCTCGCGGTGGTGCTTCTGCACCCGGCGCAGGGCCAGCGCGATGTCGCGGGAGACGACCACCTGCTCGTACGGGTCCTCGGCGAGCGGGCGGTCCTCCAGCGGTTCGCCGATGACCTCCTTGGCGCGGGCGGCGGCCATCCGGTAGTGGTCGATGGCGATGCGGCGGGCCACGGTGAACAGCCAGGGGCGGCTCTGCTCGGCACCGGCGGCCAGCGCCTCGGGGTGCTGCCAAGCGCGCAGGAGGGTCTCCTGGAGGATGTCCTCGGCCTTGCCCCGGTCGCCGCCGGTGGCGCGCAGGAGGGAGCGCAGCAGGTAGCCGCCGTGGAGGCGGTAGATCTCCGCGAGGGTGTCCTGGTCCAGCGTGGCGCGGGCCGGGGCTTTTGCGGGGGCGGCCGTCGGGGCCTCCGTGGAGGCTTGCGCGGAGGCCTTCGCGGGGGCCTTCGTGGGGGCGGAGCGCTGGGCCGGGACTCTGGCGGTCGCGGGGGCCGCGTCGGCCGGGGGGCCCGCCGGCGGGGCGACGGGCGTGGACGGGGCGACGGACGGCTTCGAGGACACGCGCTACCTCTCAGGTCGGGCTGCGGCACCGCGGGAGGCGCGGGCACAGGGTCACGCGCCGGTCGTTCCCGTCCGGCGCGGCTGTGCAGCAGCCTGCCGGGCGCCGCCAATGCCCCGGAAACGCTTCGCTAACGTCCGTCGCCAAGGAGGTTTAGCGCGCTGACGAGCTGTTGCACCCCGTCCTCTCCCCGGTGCTCGATCAGCACCGCCACCCATCCGGCCAGCAGCTCCCGCTCGGCCGCCGACCAGCCGGGCGCCGAGGGGTGCTCGTCCACGACCAGGGCCTTCGCGACCCGCAGCAGGTCCGGCGTGGGCCGGTGCCGACCGCGCGGCGCCACCTCGGTGGCCAGGCGCCGGGCCTGGGCGATCACCTGCACGGCCGGCTGCTCGGGGACCGTCAGCGCGGGGCGGCCGGGCCGGGGCGGGGCCTTCTCGCGGAGGAGTTCCGTCACCGGTTCGTGCTCGCGTTCCTGGTGTTCCTCCGGCCGCCCGGGTGGTGCCTTCGGTTCGTCCTCGTCCATCGTCGTCCCTCCCCCGCCCCGTTCCCGGGACTCGTACCGGTTCCTGGTCCGTGGCACTCAACGCGCGTTGAGTGCCATCGGGAGACGGTAGCGAGTGCCCGCCGATGCGGCAGGGGATTTTCCTCCCGGCTCTCCTCCCGTCGTCCCCGTGTCGTCGTGGGGCGCGCCTCCCCGCGTCCCGAACCGCTCAACGGGGTCCCCCGCCGGGGCGGTTCAGCTGAACCGGAGCTGAACCCGCGGCGGGTTCCCGGACGTGGAACAGGTTGCAGAGGCGGCGGCAACCCGGGAGGTCAGGCGATGGCCCTCTTCGACCCAACCCCCGAGGCCCAGACCTCCGACTACACCCCCGCGGTGTGGCCCGAACCCGTACGGCTCGTACCGCGCAAGCCGCTCGACCCGCTCGGCACGGTGCTGATCCCGCCGGCGGAACGGCAGCCCGCCGTCGCCGCCCCGGCGCCCTTCCCGTTCCCGTTCCCGCCGCCCGTGGACGCCACCGCTGCTCCCCTTCCCCCTCCCTCGCCGGTCGCCGCCGCCGCGCCGCGGCGGCGGCTCGCGCTGCCCCGGGGCGGGGAGGCCCGGCGGCGGCAGTTGGTCGAACGGATCCGCACCCCGCTGCGGATCTGCCACCGGATCGCCGTGGTGGGCGGCGGCGGGGCGGGGGTCGCGGCAGTGCTCGGCGGGGTGCTGGCGGAGCACCGGGCGGACGGGGTGATCGTCCTCGACCCGTCCGGGCCGGGAGCCGGCGACGTCCGCAACGGGCGGCTGCTGCTGCGCTCCCTGCCCGCCGGCAGCGACTACCGGGGCGCGCTCGCCGAGGCCGTCGGGCAGTTCCCGGTCGTGCTGACGGACGCCACCGGCGCGCCCGAACTCGCCTCGGCGGCCGACCAGGTGCTGATCTGCGAACCCGCCTCCGCCGACGGTGCCCGCGACGCCTCCGCCCACCTCGACCGCCTCGGCCCCGCCGCCGTCCTCCTGTTCACCCCCGCCCCGCCGGGCCAACGGGCCGTCCCCGGCGCCCAGCTCGTCTCCCACTTCACCCCCCGCTGCCGCGCCGCCCTCACCCTCGCCACCCCCGCCTCCCTCCGCCCCCGCGACCGCCACGGCTACCTCGAGGCCGCCGCCCTCATCGGCGACACCATGGCGGGCCGCCACCCGGCGTGAGCCCGCGCGTGGGAAGTCGGCCAGGCCGACTTCCTGCGCGGACGCGGCGTGATCCAGACCGATCCGGCGTCCCACGCCCCTCACCACCCAGTGCGAGCAACAGCCACCGGCCGCCGCCAGGTTGGGCTCACCTGCGCGCGGGCGTGCCTCCGCTACGCCGCGACCCTTCGGCCCGGCACCGGAGCAGCGGCGACCAAGGCCGCGCTGACCCACAGCGGCCCGCGTTCGGCGGCGGGTGTGGTGAGGGTGGCCGCGGCGAGGAGGGGCCGGTGGTGGCGCCGAGGTCGAGGGCGGCGGTGGCGTACGCGCCGGCCATGGTGGGGGCCTGCGTGGCCTCGTAGAGGGCGCGGGTGATGAGGGTGGCGCCGAAGTCTTCGAGTCCGGTGGCCTTCGCGCCGGTTACCGCTCCCGGGGCGGCGCCGGTGTTCCCGTGATCAGCCTCGTGGCCAGGGGCGGCCGTCGATCCGTTCGATGCTGGTGTTGAAGCGGCGCAGGTATTCGGCGAAGGTCGCGATGTCCTCCTGCGGCCAGTCCGCCATGACGAGGTCGAGTGCCCGTACGTGCGCCTCGCGTTCGTCGGCGAGGCGGCGCCGGCCTTCCTCGGTGAGCCGGAACTTGCGGGCGATGCCGCCGTCGGGGTCCGGGATGCGGTCGAGGAGCCCGGCTGTGGTGAGGGTCGCCGTCTGGCGGTTGAGGGTGGAGACGTCGAGGCCGAAGGCGTCGCTGAGCTGCCCGATCGACATGGGCCCCTGGGCGGCGACGCGGCTGAGCAGGATGTAGGCGCCGCGTTCGAGCTGGCTGCCCTCGGGGCGGCGGTCGTCGACCTGGTTGAGGTCGCGGTGCCGGGCGAACACCAGGAATTCGAGGGCGACCTCGTGCGTGGGGCTGGCCATGTCGAAATCCCTTCCTCACCGCTTTGACCTGCGGTTTCATCGTCGATCGCGTCCAGTATGCCAGAGATGTGCGCATCCCACAGGATGTGCATGGCACACATCGTGTGTAGCCTGATCAGCCTGTGCTATCTGCACATGATGTGCGAACCGCATACCCCCGCTCCCCCGAACGCTCGAGGAGGCCCGTCATCAACGGCCCCGCCCCCACTCCCCGCACCGGTCCGATCGTCGCGACGCTCGCGTTCACCGGCACCGTCGCCGCGATCATGCAGACCCTGGTCACCCCGCTGATCAGCGAGCTCCCGCAACTCCTGCACACCAGCGCGTCCAACGCCTCCTGGGTCATCACCGCGACCCTGCTGTCCGCCGCCGTCTTCGTCCCGATCAGCGGCCGCCTCGGCGACCTCCTGGGCAAGCGGACGATGCTCATCGCCTCCTGCGTCCCGCTGCTGCTCGGCTCGGTGCTGTGCGCGGTGGCCGACTCCGTGGTCCCGATGATCGCCGGCCGGGCGCTGCAGGGCATGGGCATGGGCCTCGTGCCGATCGGCATCAGCCTGCTGCGCGACGTCCTGCCGCCCGAACGGCTCGGCTCGGCGATCGCGCTGGTCAGCGCGTCCATGGGCATCGGAGGCGGGCTCGGCCTGCCGATCGCGGCCGGCGTCGCCGACTACGCCAGCTGGCGGGTGCTGTTCTGGGGCACCGCCGTGCTCACCGTCGTCATCATCGGGACGCTCTGGAAGGTCATCCCGGCCCCGGCCCCGTCCGCCGACGGGCGCCGACGGGCCGGCGGCCGCTTCGACCTCGTCGGCGCGATCGGCCTGGGCCTCGGCCTGGTCTGCCTGCTGCTGCCCGTCTCCAAGGGCGGCGACTGGGGCTGGGGCAGCACCCGGACCCTCGGCCTCTTCACCGCCTCGGCCGCGATCCTGCTGATCTGGGCCCGCTGGGAGCTGCGCGTCACCGACCCGCTGGTGGACCTGCGGGTCACCGCCCGCCCGCGGGTGCTGCTGACCAACGCCGCCTCCGTCCTCGTCGGCTTCGGCATGTACGCCCAGGCGCTGATCGTGCCGCAGCTGCTCCAGCTGCCGAAGGCCACCGGCTACGGGCTGGGGCAGTCGATGCTGGCGATGGGCCTGTGGATGGCGCCCGGCGGGCTGATGATGATGGTGGTCTCCCCGCTGGGCGGCAAGTTGTCGGCCGCGCGCGGACCGAAGTTCACCCTGGTCGCCGGGGCGCTGACGATCGCCGTCGGGTACGGGCTGGCCCTGCCGCTGATGGGCGCCACCTGGGGCGTGCTGATCGTGACGATCGTCTGCAACAGCGGTGTCGGCCTGGCCTACGGCGCGATGCCCGCGCTGATCATGAGCGCGGTGCCGCTGTCCGCGACGGCCTCGGCGAACAGCTTCAACACCCTGATGCGCTCGCTGGGCACCTCGGTGTCCGCCGCGGTGATGGGCGTGGTGCTGTCCCAGATGACCGTCACCCTGGGCGGGCACGCCCTGCCCTCGGAGGGCGGCTTCCGGGTCGGCCTGGTGATCGGCTGCGCCGTCGCGCTGATCGCGGCCGCCGTCGCCGCCGTCATCCCCGCACCGCCGGCGCCCCAGCTGCGCGCCGTCCCCGCCCAGGAGAGCGTCGGCGAGGGGGCGGCGGCGGACCCGGCGACCACCTGAGCGCCCCGCCCGTCCGGCACCCCGGGCGGGCCCGCGTCAGTCGGCCGGCAGGCGCCCCGGGTGCCAGGAGCGGCTGCGGGCGCGGGGGGCGAGGACGGCGGCGGCGGCAGCGAGGAGGACGACGGCGAGGGAGGTGAGGGCGATGAGGGTGGCGCGGTCCGGGGCGGGGCTCGGGGGCGGGGGTGGGGGGACGGCGAGGGGGGTGGCGGCGGGTACGGGGGCCGGGTCGGCGGGGGTGAGGCGGGTGACGGCGGCGACCGGGTCGACGGTGCCGTACCCGTACGCGGGGTCGGTGGTGCGGTACGCCGTCGCTTCGAGGCGCTGCGCCAACTGGTCGGCCGTGAGCCCCGGTTGGTACCCGAGGGTGAGCGCCGCCGAGGCCGCGACGAAGGCCGTGGCGAAGCTCGGCCCCGCGCCCGTGTAGTACCCGCCGGCGGCGGGGCCGGGCCCCATGACGGCGACGCCCGGCGCCGCCAGGTCGACCCGCCCCCCGACCGCGGCGCCCTCGGGCAGGACTCCGCCCGGGGCGAGGTCACGGACGGAGAGCACCTCGGGGTAGGCGGCGGGGAAGGCGGGCACCGGCTTCGAGGGGCCTCCCGAGGCGTCCGGCCCCGCCGGGGCGACGACCAGCGCCCCCTTGGCCCGCGCGGCCCGGACGGAGGCGGCCAGCGCGTCGTTCCCGGCGGGCAGCGCCACGCCCACGGCGATGACCCGGGCCCCCGCGTCGGCGGCGGCCGTGATGCCCCGGGCGAGCAGGTCGGGCGAGGTGGCACCGCCGTCGTCGGTGACGGAGACGGCGAGGACGCGGGCGCGCGGGGCGATCCCGGAGAAGCCCGTGCCGTCGCGGTGGTCGGCGGCGATGAGGCCCGCGAGGAAGGTGCCGTGCCCGACGCAGTCCTGCGCCGGGTCCCCCGCGCCCGCGAGCCGGGGCGCGTGGTCGAGGCGCCCGGCGAGCAGCCCGGCCCCGTCGGTGACGCCGGTCCCGACCACGGCGACGGTGACGCCCTCGCCCCGGCTGAGCGGCCAGGCCCGTTCGGGGCGCAGGAAGGTCTGCGGCCAGGGCGTGAGCTGGGTGCCCTTGGTGGACGGCGGCAGGCACCCGGCGGGCTTGCCCCCGGCGTCGCGCCGCTGCTGGGTGACGCCGGGCAGCGCGTCGCCGGAGTCGGCCGCCGCGGCGGTCGGCAGCAGCAGCACGACGGCGAGCCCGAGGGCTGCCCCTCGCCTCACGCGAGGCTGCCGATGCGCTCGGCCGGGATGTCCTGCGGGAGCAGCAGGCTGAGCTCGTCGAGGTCGGCGATGTCGAGGCTGGAGAGCCGCCCGGCCTGCCGGGTGATCATCGATTCGAGCACCTGCCGCGCGAAGCGCCCGTTGCCGAAGGAGCGGTCGCGCGGGACGCCCGTGAACAGGGTGCCGAGGGCGGCCAGCGTCTCGGGCGTGCAGCTGTACCCGGCCGTCTCCGCCTGGAGGCGCACGATGGTGACCAGTTCGTCGTCCGCGTAGTGGTCGAAGGTGATCTCGCGCGAGAAGCGGGAGGCGAGGCCGGGGTTGGAGGAGAGGAAGCCCCGCATCTCGTCCTCGTACCCGGCGACGATGACGACGACCTCGTCGCGGTGGTCCTCCATCAGCTTCATCAGGGTGTCGACGGCCTCCTGGCCGAAGTCCCCTCCCCCGCCGTGGCGCGGGGTGAGGGTGTAGGCCTCGTCGATGAACAGCACGCCGCCGCGGGCGCGGTCGAAGGCCTCGCGGGTGAGCTGGGCGGTGTGGCCGATGTAGCGGCCGACGAGGTCGGCGCGGGCCGTCTCGATCAACTGCCCGGCGGGCAGCACCTGGAGTTCGGCGAGGAGTTGGCCGTACAGCCGGGCGACGGTGGTCTTGCCGGTGCCGGGAGGGCCGGAGAAGACCAGGTGGTGGCTGATGGTGGCGGCGGGCAGGCCGGCCTCGACGCGGCGGCGGGTCTGGCGGGTGAGGTTGACGAGGTCCTCGACCTGCTGCTTGGCGGCGCCGAGGCCCACCATGGCGCGCAGCCGGTCGAGCAGGCCGGGCTCGGCGGGCCCCTCCTCCCCGGCGGCGGCGCGGGCGGCGGCTGCGGCGGCCTGCTCGCCGACGTCGGCGGGGAGCAGCCGGGTGAGGTCGGCGTTGTCGAAGTTCTCCAGCACGGCGAGCCGGGAGGCCTGGCGGTCGACCATCTCCTCGAAGACCTTGCGGGCGGCGCGGCCGTTGCCGAAGTCGGGGCCCTTGGGCATCCGGTCGAAGTGGACGGCGAGGGCCTCGCGGGTGCCCTCGGCCAGTTCGTAGCCGTGGCCTCCGGCGGCGTGCTCGACGATGGTGGTGAGCTCGTCGACGCTGTAGTTCTGGAACTCGACGGTGCGGCTGAACCGGGAGGCCAGGCCCGGGTTGGAGGCGAGGAAGTCGCGGATCTCGGCCTCGTACCCGGCGACGATGACGACGAGGTCCTCGCGGTGGTCCTCCATCAGCTTGACGAGGGTGTCGATGGCCTCGCGCCCGAAGTCGGGGCCGGTGCCGCCGGATCCGGCGGAGAGGGTGTAGGCCTCGTCGATGAACAGCACGCCGCCGAGGGCCTCCTTGACGACCTCGGTGGTCTTGAGGGCCGTGCCGCCGATGATCGAGGCGACGAGGTCGGCGCGGGCGACCTCGACGAGGTGGCCGCTGCGCAGCACGCCGAGTTCGGCGAGGATCGCGCCGTAGAGCCGGGCGACGGTGGTCTTGCCGGTGCCGGGAGGGCCGGCGAAGACGAGGTGGCGGCTCATCGGCAGGGCGGGCAGGCCGGCCTGTTCGCGGCGGCGGGCGAGCTTGTTGAGGTTGACGAGGGTGGCGACCTGCTCCTTGACGCCCTCCAGGCCGACGAGGGTCTGCAGCACGGCCTGGGGGCCCTGCGGCCCGGGCGGGGCGGCGGGGGCGCCGGTCGCGGCGCCGGCCTCGGCGGGCGCGTCGGAGGAGCCGTCGGCGGAGGGCACGCCGGACGGGGCGGAGGCGGCCGCGGCGGTGCCGTGGGCGTCGGGCGAGCGGTTGTCGCGGCTGTCGAGGTTCTCGACGGCGAGGCGCTCGGTGGGCTCGCTCTGCCGCAGCCCCGCGCCCTGGTTCTCGATCGCGACGCAGTCGGTGAGCCGGACGGGCTCCGCGGATTCGGAGCGCAGCCCGTCCACGGTGTTGCCGGTGAGCCGGCAGGCGGTGAGGGTGGCGCGGGCTCCGCCCATCAGGTGCAGGCCATGGCGGCGGTTGGCGCGCAATTCGGCGCGGGTGGCGGTGAGTTCGCCGCCGCGCTCGACGCTCACGCCGTCGAAGGCGTTGTCGGCGGACTGGACGTCGCGCAGGGTGGCGACGCCCTCGGCGCCGACGGAGACGCCGCAGGACTTGGCGCCGCGCACGGTCGAGCCGCCGAGGTAGGTGTTGGCGCCGTCGCTGATCCGCACGCCGTGCTTGGCGGAGTCGAGGACGGTGGCCTCCTCGATCCGGCCGCGGCCGTCGCGCAGCACCTCGATGCCGTGGGCGCCGGCGTTGGTGACGGTGGTGCGGCGCAGCAGCGGGTTGGCGCCCTCGCGCACGACGACGCCGTTGCCGGCGCTGTCGTGGACCTCCAGCTTGTCGAACTCGGCGGCGCTCTCGCCGGTGAGCTCGACGCCGTCGCCCTCGCTGTCGCGCACGACGGCGCGCAGCACGGCGGGCCCGGCCGACTCGCCGACGTGGATGCCGGGCCCGGTGGCGCCGACGACCTCGCAGTCCTCCAGGGTGCCGCGCGCCCGGCCGGAGACGTGCACGCCGCTGCCCTGGGGGCGCACGGCGCGGCAGCGGCGCATGACGGGGTCGGTGCCGTTGGTGAGGACGTAGCCGTGGCCGCGCACGGCGGTGACGGTGCAGTCCTCCAGGAGTGCCTGGGCGGTGGTGCCGACGAACACGCCGAGCGCCGCGTCGCGGATCTCGGTGCGCAGCAGGCGGGTGGTGCTCTGCTCCTCGATGGCGACGGCGGGCTTGTCGGTGGCGAAGATCTCGCAGTCCTCGACGACGCCGCGCGACTCGCCGTTGGCGCAGACGCCGTTGCCGCGCGCGTCGCGCAGGACGGTGCGGCGCACGGTGGGGTTGGCGCGCTCGCCGATGACGAGGGCGGAGGTGCCGAGGTGCTCGACGACGCTGTCCTCGATGACGCTGTTGCCGCTGGAGGTCTCGACCAGCCCGGCGCCGGCGGTGTTGACCACCCGGCAGCCGCGCATGGCCAGTTCGCCCTGCTGGCGGGTGAGGACGGCCGTCCAGGAGTTGCCGACCACCTCGCAGTCCTGGAGGGCGAGCTGGCCGCGCGGGACGTCGACGGCGGGCAGGTCCTCGTCCTGCCCCTGGAGCACCAGGCCGGTCAACTGGACGGCCTCGGCGAGGACCTGGACGACCGAGCCGCGCCGGGGGCTGATCCGTACGCTCCCCCGGGCCTCCTCGGCGGTGATGCTGACCACCTTGGTGAGGACGAGGTTCTCCTCGTACTTTCCGGGCCGCACCGCGATCACCGCGCCGCTGCGGGCCGCCTGGACGGCTTCGCCGATCGTGCGGTAGGAGCCGGGCTCCTGCCGCTCCGCGCAGACCGTCAGCACCGGGCGCGACATGCCTGGGGGTTCCCTTCGTCATGGGGGTGGTGGGCCGCCGGGCGGGCGGCCGGGGTGGGGCGGGGTCGGTCAGGGCGTGCAGGTGGCGCGGACGGCGCTGGCGGCGTGGTGGGCGTAGCTGTTGCCGCCCCAGTCCACGCCCCGGGTGTGCAGGGTGACGGAGAGCGTGCCCCGGTAGGGGAAGGTGCCCGCGTTGAACCAACTGCCGCGGTAGGCCGTCTGGTCGATGTTGAACGAGCCCCCGCTGCTCACGGTGTAGAAGGTCGGCTTGCCACCGACGTTCTTCACGTCGCCGCTGGCGGGGATGTAGACGGCGAGGGTGCAGGAGGTGACGTTGTCGAGGTTGAAGGTCCAGACCACCGAGTTGCCGTCGTCCTTGTTGGCCGCGCCGGACATGGGCACCGAGAGGTAGGTGCCGTTGCAGCCGTCCCCGCTCCAGCCGCCGGAGTTCTTGTGCCAGCCGGAGACGCCCTGGTCGAACCAGCCGTTGACCTGGGAGGTGCCCTTGGCGCTGCAGTACGGGCCGGCGAAGGCGACGGTGGGGGCGGGCTTGGCGGGCGGGACGGGCTGCTGGGGGGCGGGCTGCACCGGGGCGGCGCCGCCGGCGGTGCCCCCTCCCCCGGAGGTGCTGCCGCCGGAGCTGCCGCTGGTGCCGCCGCCTCCGGTGGTGCCCGAGGTGCCCGAGGTGCCCGAGCCGCCCTGGGAGCGGCTGTCCGTGCCGCCGGTGCCGGTGCCGCTGCCTTGGCGCGCGGGCTGGCCGGGCTGCGCGGGGACGCCCGCGTTGGGGGCGGCCGCGGCCTGGTCGCCGGGGGTGGCGGTGCCGCCGTCCGGCGCGGGGGCGGGCGCGCCGCCCTGGCCCGGGGCGGGGGTTCCGCCGTCGCCGCTGGTGCCGCTCGTGCCGCCGTGCTCGTCGAAGGTCGGCGCGAAGCCGTTGCCGCCGCCGTCGCTCTGCCCGTAGCCGGGCGGGTTGTCGGCGCGGGCGGGGCCCGTCTTGGGGTCGTGGCCGAGGCGGGTGACGACCACGGAGGCGCCGACCAGGACCAGGCCGACGGCGACGGCCGCCGCGATCATCGGGCGCGAGACCCGGCCGGGGCGCGGGCCCGGGTCGCTCTCCCCCGCCGTGTCCGGCTCGGCGACGACGGCGGCCGCCACCGCCGCCGGGGTGGCCGCGGCGGGCGCGGGCACCGCCAGGGCGGCGGCCGGGTCCGACTCGGGTTCCGGCTCCGGTTCGGGCACCGGGGGCACGGCGGGCGGCGGGACGGGCGCGGTGGCGCCGCCCTTCCCGCTGCCGCTCTTCTCCTGCTCCTTCGCGGGCCCTGCCGCAGGCCCGTTCACGGGCCCCTTCGCGGACTCCGCCGCAGGCCCGTTCGCGGGCTCCGCCTCGGGCTCCTCGGCCGCCAGCGCCCAGTTCACCGCCGGGAGCTGGAACCCGGCCGAACCCGAGGCCCCCGCCCCGCCGCGCTTCTCCTCGCCCACCATGCTTCCCCTGCGCTCGACGACACTCCTGTGGTGAGCTACGGACGGCGGGCCCGCCGGGGTTCAGCCGGGTTCAGGACCCGATCGTCCACACCGGCTCGGAGTCCTCCCCGGGCGGGGTGAGCACGAAGGCGACGGCCCGCTCCACCGCCTCCGGGTCCACCGGCGGGCAGGGCGCACCGCCCTGTGCGCGCAGGTGGGCGAGGAGGCCGGCCTCGGGCGCCAGGCCGTACTCCACCAGGTAGTACGTCACAGTGTCGGTCCAGACCCAGCGGCCGTCCGTGCGGTAGCCCATCGGCACCTCGCCCCGGCGCTGCGGGTCGAGGACGTCGTCCATCAGCACGGGCGTCAGCAGCACCGCCTCGCCCGCGTCCAGGTACCGGGCGAGGGCCTCCCGCTCGGCCGGCTCCAGCCGGGGCCGGTCCGGGGCGAAGCCCGGGCCCGTCACCGGGTCCACCCGGTCGAACACCGCCGCGAGCCGGAACCCGCCGTCCACCGTCTCCTCGCCCATTCCCGCACTCCTCGCTCCGCCGGGCCTCACTCCCATGACCACGGACGGCCGGCGCCCCGGGGTTCACCCGGGCCGCCGGCCGCTTCCTTCGGTTTTGCGTGCCGGCTACGTCCCGGTCCGGTACGGGTGGTGGTGGGAGGCGCCGATGTGCAGTTCCTCCTCCGGCCTGCCGGCCAGCTTCGGCAGGACGTGGACGCCGAACCGGTCGGTGACGGTGACGGCGGCGCCGCCGCGCTTCACCTCGTGCGCGCTGCCCACTCCGTACGAGGCGAGGGCGAGCCCGCCCGTCGGCGCCGGGCTGCTCGCGGCGACGGTGCCGAAGGCGGCGGTGGCCAGGGTCAGGCTGGTCGGGGCGCTGCCCAGCGCGGACGTGCCGGACTGCTCGCCGCCGTACACCGTGCCGAAGAGCGTGCCGCCTCCGGTGACGGTCGTCCCCGACGGGACGGTGACGGGCACGGAGGTGCCGGCCGGGCCCTGGACGGTGACGGTGCCGCCCTGGATGTAGGCGCTCACCGTGCCCGCGGTGCGGGTCTGCTGCCAGGCCGTCTGCTGCTGGAGGGTGGTGCCGGCGTCGGTGAGGGTCTGGTCGACCACCGGGGTGTCCGCCGTGAACCAGCTGCGGTAGGAGGTGAGGATGCCGCTGAGCGCCTGGAGGGCGAGGCGGTCGTCGGCGAGGTTCGACTGGTGCATGAAGAACGGCCGCGGGTCGTTGGCGAGCACGTACCCGAGGGTGATCTTCGCCTGGAGGGGCAGCACGTAGCTCGCCCAGCCGGTGGTCAGGTCGAGCGGGGTGATGCAGGTGGTGGCGGCCGGGTTGGCCTCGCAGGCGCCGCTGCCGCCGTTGGCCTTGGAGGTGTAGAGCCAGTTGTACTCGCTCACCTCGTCGGCCTGGGTGGAGACGTTGTAGAACACGTTGACCGGGTGGCGCGGCACGCCGAGCGCCGAGGCGATCTGGCGCTGGCCGCTCTCCCGGGAGGCGTCGACGCCCAGCCACTGGATGCCGTTCTGGCTGAGCGAGGCGAGGAAGTTCGGGCTGTCGGAGGGCTGTTGGGGCAGCACGGCGGTGCCGGAGTGCTCGCCCGCCACCAACTCGTTCGGCCTGAAGGGCAGTCCGTTGGTCTGGGCGAACTGGATGTTCTGCTGGATCTGGCTGTTGACCGTCGCCTGGTCCACGTACTGGACGGCGCCGCTCGCGTCCGTCCGGCACTTCCACGGGATGACGGTGAAGTCCTGGAGGCAGCCCAGGAAGGGGTGTTGGTAGGTGTGGTTGACCCACCAGAAGCTGTTCCTGTTGGCGAGCAGCGCGGTGGTCAGCGGGTCGGTTCCGCCGTTGGCGGCCGCGTAGTCCAGGCTGGGGCCGCCGTTGAACAGGAGGTCGAGGGTGTAGTTGTTCTGCTGCTGCCAGGCGACGGTGGCGGTGACGTCCGCGGGCGTCATCCGGATCACGCCCGTGGCCGGGACGCCCGCCGCGCAGTCGCCCGCGCCCGGGGTGCAGTGGCCGCTCCGGCTCCAGCGGGCGTTGTCGTTGAAGAGGTCGTCGATGTGCGCGGAGAAGTAGTTGCGCCACTGGCCCAGGTGCACGCCCCGGGTGACCCATTCGACGATGCCGTGCGCGAGGAGCCGGTACTGCTGCTGGTAGTAGTTGTAGGCGAAGGTCAGCGCCAACTGCTGGCGCCCGCCCGAGGAGTAGACCCCGGCGAGGACGCCCGTGGTGGTGGTGCCGGGGATCGTCTCGGTCAGGTACGGCTCGAAGTGCGCGCCCGTGGTCGGGTCGTCGGGCAGGGCGGTGGGCAGGTAGCCGTACGAGCCGCTGCCGCCCGCGGTGCCCTCGAAGGGCACCGGCCCGTTGAGGTAGCGGAAGGCGTCGGCCCGGGCGGAGGCGGTCGCGGTGGCGGTGGTGCCGTCCAGGGAGCCGGCCCAGGTCGGGGTGTTCAGGCCGAGGGTGGCGCCCGGCCAGACGTAACCGTCCACCTCCCGTACGTGGTAGGCCTGTTCGTACCCGCTGAGCGCGCTCAGCTCGGCCGCGCTCAGCTGCGTGGGCGCGGCGTTGGGCAGGACGACTCCCTCGAAGTGGCCGTGCGGGGTGCCGTCGGCGAGGGTGTCGGCGAGGAACCCGGCGGTCAGGGTCGCGCGGCTGCCGCTGGTGAGGTCGATGACGGTGGTGGGCACGCCCTCGGTGTTCAGCTCCTGGCGGATGGCCTCCACCCAGGGGTTGCCATCGGTGACGACCAGGACGGTGAGGTCCACCCGCGAGGTCGAGGCGGAGGCCGGGACGACGGCGGTCAGCCCGATCACGGCGGCGGCCACGGCCAGCGCGACGCCGGGCAGGAAACGGAAGGCCCTCATGCGGGAACCCCCTGCGGAATTGCGGTGATTCGACTCATGGCCCCCGATCCTGCCGGGCGGTGTCGGCGGGTGCGGCGGCGGAGGAGGAGTGTTTGCCAAAGTTCATCGGACGACCGGAATTCGGCGATCGGACGAACCGTGCCGACCTGGGGCGTTGGCGAATTGGCCCCTTTTCCGTACGGAATTCGATGCCGCCCCGATATTCCGTGCCCCGACATTTCGGCGGCGATCGGAATCCGCCCGGAGGAAGGGGGTTGGGGCGCTTTTGCGGAAAACCGGTCAGGGGGATTCGCCGGGCTCGATGGCCGAGGGGGAAACAGGGGTCAGCGGGAGGGTGGCCGTGACGCGGAAGCCGTTGCGGTACGGCGCCGCGGACAGCTCGCCGCCGAACAGGGCGACGCGCTCGGCGAGCCCCAGCAGGCCGTGGCCGGTGGACAGCCCCCGGGCGGCCGCGAGGCCGCTGCGCCCGGCACCGTCGTCCACCACCTCCAGGTGCAGCACCTCCGACCAGCCGATGCGCACCACCGCCCGGCTGCCCGGG
This sequence comes from Kitasatospora sp. NPDC101183, assembly GCF_044767945.1. Lineage (NCBI taxonomy): Bacteria > Bacillati > Actinomycetota > Actinomycetes > Kitasatosporales > Streptomycetaceae > Kitasatospora > Kitasatospora sp. NPDC101183. The sequence continues at coordinate 74,972 of NZ_JBIWOW010000011.1, forward strand.
CCGGCGTGCTTGGTGACGTTGGTGACGGCCTCCTGGACGAGGCGGTAGGCGGTGACGTCGAGGCTGTCGTCCAAGTGGGCCGGGGTGCCGGAGACTTCGAGCTCGACCAGCACCCCGGCACGGCGCACGTCCTCCAGGAGCGTGGCGAGGTCGGCGAGTCCGTGGCGGGCGGTGTCCGGCTCCGTCCCGTCGGTGTCGAAGGAGGCCTCGGCGGTGCGCAACAGCCGCAGCAGGCGCCGCAGTTCGGCCATGGCGGCGCGGCCGACCTCCTCGATCCTGGCCAAGGAGGCGTCCGCGGCGGCCGGTCGGGCGCCCGGGGCGGGGCGGGCGTCGGCGCGGGCGGCCTCGGCCTGCATGACCATCACCGCCACGGCGTTGGCCACGATGTCGTGCAACTCCCGGGCGATCCTGGTGCGTTCGTGCACCACGGCGCGCCGGGCGCGGGCCAGCTCTCGCCTGTCCCGGGCGGCCGCCTCGGCCACCGCCCGGGACCACACGCCGATGCCCCAGGTCGCGGCCGTCACCGGCAGGTAGAAGGCGATGCCCGCGATCAGCGCGGCCGTGTGGTAGCCGGGCGCGGCCAGCTGCTCCACGGTGTAGCGCACGGCCAGGGCGGCGGGCACGAGTGCGAGCGCGAGGGCGGCGAACGCGGCGGCACGGGTGCTCTGCCGGGCGGCGGTGTAGAGCGCGACCAGCATCCCGAAGTACGGGGTGAACTGGAAGTCGGTGGTGGCGGTGAGCAGGTTGGCGCCCACGGCGGCCGCCCACACCACCGCGAACGCCGCCACGGGCCGTCGGCGCCGGTACATCAGGGCGAGGAGTTCGGGCAGGCAGAAGGCGAGCAGTTCGAGGCGGCCGGACGTGGTGGCGCCGGGGGCGACCGGGTCCCCGAAGAAGAAGGCCTCGGGGACGATCACCGCGAGGGCGAGGGCGGCGTCCTGCAGCCGGGTCGACCGTAGCCAGCGGCGGGACGACGGGGGCTTGCTCACCTCAACTCTTCCCACAACCACCGCAGTTGGTGGTGACGCAGCAGATTCCCGCGGCGAAGACGACCAGGTCGTGGGCGGCGTGGGAGATCCACCAGCCGTCGGTCTCCGGCTGGCTGCCGCTGTTCCCGGGGGCCGCGACGGGGAAGCCGAGGGCCTGGTAGGAGGACCACAGGTCGCCCTGGTGGCGGCGCAGGCTGTCGGTGAGCGCCGCCAGGGTCGTCCCTACGGTCGCCTGGTCGGCCTGGACGGAGGGCTCGACCAGGGCGAGGACGGCGGCCGCCGTCCGGATGCCGTCCGCCGACACGGCGGCCAGGCTCACCCCGGCGACGCGTACGGTCTCGGCACCGATGCGGACCAGGTACCGCTGCCAGGGGTCGCCGAGCGCCTGCGGCGGGTCGGGCACGAGCACGGTGGCCGGGCCGGCGAGGAACCCGTGCCCGAGGGGCGGGCCGGCGGCTCCGTCCGGCTCGACGAGGTGCACGGTGGCGCCGGCGGTCGGGGAGTCGTTCATGCGCGGGCCCCTGGGGGTGAGGCCGCCGGGCGCGGGGCCGGGCGGTGGGGGGGGGGGGGGGTGAGCGGTGATGTCCCGTCCAGTCCTAACCCGGTGGCCGGGGCGGGCGCTCCCGGGGGCGGCCCGTGCGAGTGGTTTATCCCGTGGACCGGGGGCTCGGCGGGCTGGGAGCATCGCGGGATGGGTGCACTGGACGCGGTGGCGAGGCGGGTGGCCGAGGGGGCCACGGTGGAGTTCCGGCCCAGCGGGGCGTCGATGGTGCCGCTGATCCGCAGCCGGCAGGCGGTGGTGGTCGCGCCCGTCGAGCCCGCGCTGCTGGCCGTCGGGGACATCGTGCTCGCCCGGGTCGCGGGGACGGTCTACCTGCACCTCGTCTCGGCCGTGGAGCCGGCGCGGCGGCGGGTGCAGATCAGCAACAACCGGGGGCGGGTCAACGGGTGGACGGGCCACGAGCGGGTGTACGGGATCTGCCTGTCGGTGGACGGCGCGCCCCGGGCGGGGGCGGCGGCCAAGGTGCGCCGCCCCCTGTGAGGGCCCGGGTGTGAGGCCCTGGGCGTGAGCCCCCGGGTGTGAGGCTCCGGGCCCGGCCGCTACCGGGTGGCGCCCAGGTCGAGCAGGTAGCGGGACGGGTCGGAGGGCCGCACGCGGTCGGCCGGGGCGATCGCGTCCCGGCGGGCGAGCCAGCCGCGCAGGCGGTCCGGCCCCGGGCGGACTCCGCCGATCTCGTGCAGCAGCACGCGCAGCGGGCGGCCGGTGTCCGGGTCCGGCTCGTCCACGTCGACCACCTCGAACTCGGTGCCCGGGGCGAAGATCACGGACGGCTGCTCGCCCGGCTCGCCGAAGGCCGAGCTGCGGCGCCCGCCGACCGACCAGACGGCGAACTCGACGCCCACGCCCTCGCCCAGGTCCGCCCCCGGCGCCGCGACGCCGCTCACCGGCGCGGGCTCCACCAGCACCGTGCCCGGGGCGTACCGCTCGGGCTCGGCCGCCTCGGGCGGGCCGGCGACGAGCACGCCGCCGTAGTGGCTGGGGAGGCGGCGCAGCCCGGCGGCGAGGCAGCGGAGGTACGGGCCGTACGCGCCGGGCGTGGCGTCGCGGGCGGCGGCGAGCAGCTCGGCGCGGGGGGCGAGGGGGGTGCTGTCGCCCTGGTGCAGGAGCACGGCGACCAGCTCGGGCTCGGCCTCGCCCTCCGCCGTCTGCACGCGCAGGGCGGGCAGGCGGGTGGCGGCGTCCTCGGCGCGGCGGGCGAGGCGCTGGTAGGTGGGGCCGAGTTGGGTGGTGAGGGTGGCGCGGTCGGTGGCGGGGGTGGGGGTCGGCTCGGGGGTGGGTTCAGGGACCAATGTTGGGCCCTCTACCGGCTCGGGTTCGGGCTCGGGCTCGGGATCTTCTTCCGGCTCGGGTTCTTCTTCCGGCTCGGGTTCTTCTTCCGGCTCGACGACCTCAACGACCTCGACGACCTCGGACTCGGGGTCCGGTTCGGGCTCCTGCTCCGGCTCCGTGCTCGCCACGGTCACCACGGGCGTCGGCGGGGCAAGGTCGGGCACGACCTCAGCCTCCGCCTCGACCTCGGGTTCGGGCTCCTGCTCGGGCACCGGTTCCGGCTCCGGCTCCGGGTGCGGTTCCGGCTCGACGATCGGGGCCAACATTGGCCCTGCCTCGACGGTCTCCGCCCCCTCCACCCACTCCAGCCCGTACAGCCGCGCGCAGAACCGCCCCACCGCCCGCGACTCCACGTCCAGCACCCCCGCGACCGTGAGCGCCAAGCGCCCCGAGGCCGCCGGCAGGGAGCCGAGCATCGCGCCGAGGTGGTCCCACACCGTCTCCGGCACCGGCCGCCCCGGCGTGCCGACGACCAGCACCGGCCCGGCCGGGTCCGGGCGCCGCAGGCGCGGCCCACGGTCCGAGGTCGCCGACGGACGCAGCCACAGCCCCGCCGCCACCGCCTCCAACTCCCAGCCAGGGAAGGCCGGGTAGCGCGCCACACCGGGCACGGGCGGCAGGTCGGGCCGGGTGCGCCAGCCGACGGCCGTCACCGTACGGTCGCTCGGCCGGGCCACCAGCTCCGTCAGGTACGGCTCCCATCCGGCGCCGCCGTCCGCCGTCGGGTGGACGTTCCGCCGACCGCCGACCGGCACGCCGACGGACGCCCACACCTCCCGCCCCAGCGAGGCCGCGACCACCGCCACCAGCTCGATCAGCACCACCGGCTCCGCCCACGGCGCGCTCAGCGTCAGGTGCTCGGGGTCGCCCGCCCTCTCCAGCAACAGGCTGGTGGCGTTGGCGAGTTGCGGCCCCGTCGGCAGTCCGCCGCCCGGCTCGCCGAGGACCAGCAGCAGACCGTCCGCGACCGCCTGCTCCAGGACGGGCGGAGCGGAGGTCACGGCGGCCTCGGTGACCTGGAAGGCGTTCGCGCCGCTCAGCGGGGTGACGGTCGCGGCGGGCGGCCAGTACGCGCCCATCGCGGCGCCCGGCCCGGAGGGACGGCAGCGCCACCAGGAGCCGTCAACGGCGAGCAGCGTCCCGTCCGCCTCGATGCTCACGACGGAGTCCGGCGCCACGACGGTCAACCCGCAACGGGCGGCCAGCAGTTCGGCCGGGCGCCGCCCGTCCGGCCCCGGCGCGGCCAGCCCGGAGGCCGCCAGCACCAGCACCTCCGCCCCGCGCTCCGCCACCACCTTCGCCACCTCGTCCAGCGAGGCCAGCAACACGGGCGCCGCGTCGGCGGCCGCCGCGAACAGCAGCACCGCCCGCGCCTCCCCCCGCACCGGCGCCAACGCCTCCGCCAGCCCAGCCGCCTCCGCCCCGACCGGCGCGATCACCAGATGCGCCCCGACCGCCCGCAGCGTCGACGCCGAAGAACCGCCCATCACCTTTGATCTCCCAGGATGCCCCGGCCTTCGGGCCGGGGAGATGGGGGTCCCCCCGCCCGGAGGGTGGGGGAGGGTCCTTGGCTCGGGGCCGCGAAATGGCGGAGTGGGCTTCGGAGGTTTATGCAGGGGCCGTTGTCAGTGGCTCCCGCTAGGTTGATCCTGTGCACCTTCGGTACTCCTATCGCGTCTATCCGACGGCTGGTCAGCGCTCGGCGCTGGCCCGTACGTTCGGGTGTGCGCGGGTGGTGTTCAACGATGCCCTGGCGGTTCGGAAGCAGGCCCGCAAGGACGGCCTTCCGTATCCCAGGGGCACCGACTTGCAGAAGCTGGTGATCACGGGGGCGAAGCGCACTACCGAGCGTTCGTGGCTGGCCTCGGTCGGTGTGGACCCTCTGATCCAGTCCCTGCGGGACCTGGACACCGCGTACCGGAACTTCTTCGACTCGGTGTCCGGCAAGCGCGCGGGGCGTGCGATGGGGCCTCCCCGGTTCAAGTCGAAGCGGGACAGCCGGCAGAGCCTTCGGTTCACCCGCAACGGGTTCCGCATCCGCTCCAACGGGAAGCTGAACCTGGCGAAGATCGGCGACGTACGCGTGAAGTGGTCGCGTGCCCTGCCCGCCGATCCGTCCTCGGTGACGATCCTGCTCGATCCGTCGGGCCGCTACCACGCGAGCTTCATCGTCGACGTCGAGCCGGAGCACCTTCCCACGCTGGACAGCGAGATCGGCATCGACCTCGGACTGACCACCTACGCCGTCCTGTCCGACGGGAGCGTCATCGACAACCCGCGCTTCCTGCGCAAGGCGGAGAAGCGACTGAAGGCCGCGCAGCGGGAACTCTCCCGCAAGGCCAAGGGCAGCAAGAAGCGGGAGAAGGCCCGACGCAAGGTCGCCAGGGCACATGCCAAGGTGGCCGACACCCGCAGGGACTGGCTGCACAAACAGACGACCAGGATCATCCGCGAAACCCAAGCGGTGTACCTGGAAGACCTGAACGTGCGCGGCCTCGGACGCGGCCGGCTGGCCAAGTCCGTCCACGACGCCGGATGGGCCGCCTTCCGACGCCTCCTCGAGGAGAAGGCGGCCCGGTACGGGCGCACCGTCGGCATCGTGCACCGTGCGTTCGCGTCGTCCCAGCTCTGCTCGCGGTGCGGGCACCGGGACGGCCCCAAGCCCCTCGCGGTCCGCGAGTGGACGTGTGGCGCGTGCGGTGTGCTCCATGACCGTGACCTCAATGCTGCTCGCAACATCCTGGCCGCCGGGCAGGCGGACAGGCTGAACGTCCCTGGAGGGCCGGTCAGACCCGGCGTGGCAATCCCACGCCAGGCACGGCCCGATGAACGGGGAACCCACCTCGGCGACCAGCGATTCACGGGTGTCCGTGCCGCAGGCGCGGGAGGAATCCCCGCCGCTTAGGGCGGGGACGATGTCAATCCATCTCCCGACCGGCCCGCACACCACCGACGCTCGCCACACTCTCGCGCGCGGAACACCGCACACGTAGGGCCCCGCCCGAGCCCGCCGCCCGTCACTCCGCCTCCGGGTCCGGGAGGAGGCCCGTCTGGACCTGGACGGTGCGGCGGCGGGTGATGTAGAGGCCGCGGCCGGCGGGGAGGGTGCGGGGCTTGAGGTTGCCCCAGAGGTAGCCCTCGCTCGGCGGGCAGGACATCAGCAGGACCGGGGAGTTGACCTCCTGGAGCTTGCGGATCAGCGGGTCGCCCATCGCCCGGCCGATGCCGTTGGCGCTGCGGGCGATGACGAGGTGGAGGCCGATCTCGGCGCCCTGGGAGAGGTCCTCGAGGAGGGCGGCGAAGGGGTGGGCGCCGCTGCCGGCGCCGACGAGGTCGTAGTCGTCGACGAGGACGAAGAGTTCGGGCCCCGTCCACCAGTCGCGCAGCTTGAGGCGGGCGGGGGTGATGTCGGCGGGCGGGATGCGGTTCTTCATGGCGCGCGAGGCGCCGTCGACGATCTGGCGGAGCTTGTCGACGGCGACGGCGTAGCCGAGGCGGTACTCCTCGGGTACCGCGTCGTAGAGGCCGCGCCGGTAGTCGACGAGCATGATGCGCGCTTCGGCCGGGGTGTAGGCGGTGGTGATGGCGCGGATCATCAGGCGCAGCATGTTGGTCTTGCCGGCCTCGCTGTCGCCGACGACGAGCAGGTGCGGGCTCTCCTCGAAGTCGTGCCACAGCGGCGAGACCTCGGTGTCCTCCAGGCCGATGGGCACCCGCAGCCGGCCCTCGGGGGCGGGGAGGCGGTCGGCGTCGAGGGTGAGGGGCAGCATCCGCACCTCGGGAGCGCGGGGGCCGGTCCAGTGGGCGGCGACGGCGTCGACGAGGTCGGCGACGCCCTCGCCGAGGTCGTCGGTGCGGCCGGAGCCGTCGATGCGGGGCAGGGCGCCGAGGAAGTGGAGCTGTTCCTCGGTGAGGCCCCGGCCGGGGGCCTTGGGGACCTTGGCGGCGGCGCGCATGTTGATCACGGAGTCGATGGAGTCGCCGAGGCGCAGTTCGAAGCGGGTCTGGAGCTGGTCGCGCAGGCCGCTGCTGATCTCGCCCCAGCGGGTGGTGCCGACGACGAGGTGGACGCCGTAGTTGAGGCCGCGCTGGGACATCAGGGTGAGTGGCTGGACGAGGTCGGCGAACTCCTGGCGCAGGGTGTTCCAGCCGTCGACGACGAGGAAGACGTCGCCGTGCGGGTCGTCGGGCAGTTCGCCCGCGGCCTTGCGGCGGCGGAAGGAGGCGAGGGAGTCGATGCCGAGTTCGGCGAAGTACCGTTCGCGGCGGGTGATGACGGCGTTGATCTCGGCGACGGTGCGCAGCACCCGTTCGCCGTCGTGGCGGCCGGTGACGCCGCCCATGTGCGGCAGGCCGCGCAGCGCGGAGAGGGTGCCGCCGCCGAAGTCGAGGCAGTAGAACTGGACTTCGGCGGGGGTGTGGGTGAGGGCGAGGCCGGTGATGAGGGCGCGCAGCAGGGTGCTCTTGCCGCTCTGCGGGGCGCCCGCGACGCCGACGTGGCCGCCGGCGCCGGAGAGGTCGGCGGTGAGCATGTCGCGCAGCTGGTGGAAGGGCCGGTCGACGACGCCGACGGGCAGGGTGAGCGCGCCGTGGGAGCGTTCGTCGGCGGTGGTGAGGCCGCGCTCGGGGTGCGGGACGAGCGGGGGCAGCAGTTCGTCGAGGGTGGGCGGCACGTCCAGGGGCGGCAGCCAGACGCGGTGGGCGGGCGGGCCTGCGTCGCGCAGCTTCCCGGCGGCGACCTCCAGCAGCGAGCCGGCGGCCGTCTCCTCCTCCACCTCGACGGCGGCGACGGGGAGTTGACGGGGCATCACGTAGTCCGTCCCGTACGCGACGACCTGCCCGGCGATGGCGGCCTGCTGCCCGGCGCGGCGCTTGGGGCGGTACGGGCCGGAGACGTAGGCGGCCTTGAAGCGGGTGAGGGTGGAGGTGTCGCTGCGCAGGAAGCCGTTGCCGGGCGAGGAGGGCAGCTGGTAGGCGTCGGGGACGCCGAGGACGCCGCGGCTCTCCATGGCGGAGAAGGTGCGCAGGCCGATCCGGTACGAGAGGTGGGACTCGAGCGCGCTCATGCGGCCCTCGTCGAGGCGCTGGGAGGCGAGCAGCAGGTGGACGCCGAGGGAGCGGCCGAGGCGGCCGATCATCACGAACAGTTCCATGAAGTCGCGGTGCGCGGAGAGGAGTTCGCTGAACTCGTCGACGACGACGAACAGGGTGGGCAGCGGCCGCAGCGCGGCGCCGGCGCTGCGCGCCGTCTCGTACTCGAGCAGGGAGGCGTACCCGGCCTCGCGCAACACCTCCTGGCGGCGCACGAGTTCGCCGTGGAGGGCGTCGCGCATGCGGTCGACGAGGGCGGCCTCGTCGGCGAGGTTGGTGATGACGGCGGAGGTGTGCGGGAGGTCGTCGAGGCCGAGGAAGGTGGCGCCGCCCTTGAAGTCGACGAGGACGAAGTTGAGCACCTCGGAGGAGTGGGTGACGGCGAGGGCGAGCACCAGGGTGCGCAGCAGTTCGGACTTGCCGGAGCCGGTGGCGCCGATCAGCATGCCGTGCGGGCCCATGCCGCCCTGGGCGGACTCCTTGAGGTCGAGGTCGACGGGCCGCCCGTCCGGGCCGAGGCCCAGCGGGACGCGCAGGCGCTGCGGGATGCCGCGCTGGGCCCACAGGGCGTCGACGTCGTGGGCGTGCAGGTCGGGGATGCCGAGGAGGGCGGTGAGGTCGAAGTCGGTGGCGAGCGGCTCGGCGGCGTCGACGCCGTCGGCGATGCGGTAGCGGGCGAGCCGGGCGGCGAGGCGGGTGGCGGCGGGGGCGGTGAGGGCGTCGGGGCGGCCGAGCTCGGTGACGACGTCCTTGCGGTTGCGGTCGGCGCCGACCATGGCGAGGCGCCCGTCCTCGACGCGCAGCCGCAGGGTGACGCGGGAGGCCTTCCACTCCAGGGTGTCGGCGAGGTCGATCAGGACGGTGTTGCGGTATCCGGCCAGGGCGGCGCGGCTGCCGGTGTGGGCGCCGGGGCCGTCGAGGACGATGACGGTGAACGGCTCGTCGCGGTTGGGCACGGCGTCGGGTTCGAAGCCGGGGCGGCCGGTGAACTCGTCCCCGAGGAGCTGTTCGGCCTCGACGAGGCTGCCGGCGACGAGGCGCACGGGCCCGGCGCCGTCCGTCTCGGTGGGGTGCAGGGCGTGCGGCAGCCACTTGGCCCAGTCCCATTCGGCGCGGTGGGCGTCGTCGGCGACGACGGCGACGCGCAGCTCGTCCGGGCCGTGGACGACGGCGAGTTGGGCGAGCACCGCCCGTACGAGGTCGCGGGCGGCGGCCGGGTCGTCGCTGCGCAGCAGCACCTGGGAGAAGCCGCGCAGGTGGATGGCCATCGGCTGGTCGGCGACGGTGCCGTAGGCGTGGATGAAGCGGCGCAGCGCGTGGGCGCAGAGCGGTTCGAGGTCCTCGACGGGCTTGGTGGCCAGCGGCGCGAGCGGGGTGGCGAGACGCTGGGCGCCGATGCCGATGCGGACGTCGCTGAAGTCGGGGTGGGCGGCCCGGCGCTCCCACAGCCGGGTGGTGCCGACCAGGGAGCCCAGTTCGGACGGGGCGGGGTGGCGCCAGGCGAGCGCCTTGCGCTGGGCGTCGATGGCGCGGCGGACCTGGCGGCGCATCTGGGCGAGGTAGCGCAGGTAGTCGCGGCGCTCGGCGCGCAGCTGCTGCTTGCGGTCGCTGGAGCCGCGGATCAGCTGGGTGACGAGCATGCCGACGGCGGACAGGGCCATCATGCCCATCGCGACGTAGCTGAGCGCCCCGCCGTCGCCGCCGCCGGGGTGCAGGAACATGAACACCATCGAGAGCGAGCCGAGCGCCATGGGGGCCATGGCGATGACGCCGGCCATGCCGCTCTGCTTCTCGGGCAGGCCCGGCGGCTCCTGGAGCTGGATCTCGCCGTCCGGCATTTCGGGCCCGGGCCGCCGGGGCGTCCGGCTGACCAGCTCGACACTCACTCGGGGCTCCTCATCGCCACGTCGTCCCGCTTGCTCACGATCTGACCCACGTGCGGAGCGTCGTCGGGGGTTCACGGTGAACGGGCGGTCCACGGTGAACAGACGGTTCACGGTGAACGCGACACACCGGGCAGGCCGTTCATCCGGGCGGAGAGCATTCACCGAACCGGAGGACCGGCGTGAGCAGCAGTGTCGTGGCAGGACTGTGCCGATTGAGGTTCCACGCGCCGGGGACGGCCTTCGAACTGGCCGTCCCCGCCGATGTGCCCCTGGCCGACCTGCTGCCCGCCGTCCTGGCGCACGCGGGCCCGGACCTCGCGGAGGAGGGCCTGGAGCACGGCGGCTGGGTGCTGCAGCGGCTCGGTGAGGAGCCGCTGGCGGAGGACGACTCCCCGGAGGCGCTCGGCCTGCACGACGGCGACACGGTGTACCTGCGGCCGCGCCACGAGGCGCTGCCCGCCGTGCACTTCGACGACCTGGTGGACGGCGTGGCCACCGGCATGGAGGAGCGCGGCGACGGCTGGCGCCCCGCGCTGACCCGCCGCCTGGCCCTGGCCCTGGCCCTCACCGCGCTCGCCGCCGGCTGGGTGCTGCTGGCCCTGCCCGGCCCCGGGCGGGCCCGCGAGGCGGCGGCCGGGGCCGTCGCGCTCCTGCTGCTGCTCGGCGCGGCCAGCGCCTCCCGGGCGATGTCCGACGCCGGTACGGGCGCCGCCCTCGGGGCCGCGGCCGTGCCGTACCTGGGGCTGGCGGCCCTGCTGCTGCCCGGCGGCGCGGGCTCCGGCGGGGACCTGCTGGGCGCCCGGGTGCTGGCGGCCGCCTCGGCGGGTGCGGGCGCGGCGGTGCTGGCGCTGGCGGCGGTGGGGGCGGCGGCGCCGCTGTTCGTGGGGATCGTGCTGGTCGCGGTGATCGGCGTGCTGGCCGGGGTCCTGATCCTGTCCGGGCTGACGCCGTCCGAACTCGTGTCGCTGGTCGCGGTGTTCGCGGTGCTGGTCGGCGCGTTCGTGCCCTCGATCGCGTTCCGGCTGTCCGGGCTGCGGCTGCCGATGCTGCCGCGCAACGCGGAGGAGCTCCAGGAGAACATCGAGCCCGTCCCGGCCGAGGCCGTCCTGCCGCGCGCGCTCGTCGCCGACGACTACCTGATGGCGCTGTACGCGGCGATCGGCGCCGTCAGCGCCGCCTGCCTGACGGTCCTCGCGTACGCGGACGGCTGGGCCGGCCCGGCGGAGGGCGGCGCGCTCGCCGTGCTGCTCCTGCTGCACGGGCGCGCCATCGGCAGCACGCGGCAGCGGCTCGCGCTGCTGCTGCCGGGGGCGTACGGGCTGCTGGTGCTGCTCGCGCGGGAGGCCGGCTCGGCGTCCCCGGGCGGGCGCCTGGGCCTGCTGGGGCTGCTGCTGGGCGCGGCCGCCTCCCTGCTCGTCGCCGGGTGGACGGTCCCGGGGCGCCGCCTGCTGCCGTACTGGGGGCGCCTCGCCGACATCCTGCACACGCTGTGCGCGCTGTCGCTGCTCCCGCTGGCCCTGCAGGCGTGCGGCGTCTACCACACGCTGCGGGGGCTGGGGGGCTGACGCTCAGGTGTCGTAGGAGCCGTCCCAGGGCGGGTAGAAGCCGAGGCCGTCCGGGTAGAGCTCCACCCACAGCCGGCCGTCCTCGTCCTCCTCCTCGTCGTCCTCCTCGTCCTCTTCCACGACCAGGCCGAAGAGCGCCCCCTCGAAGCGGACTTCGAAGGGGGCGACGGCGATGTCCCCGTACTCCCGGCCCGGCAGCTCGGCCAGCCATCCGTCGAGCAGGAGGCGGGCGGCCTCGATGGCCGCCCGCTCGCCCTCCGCCGTCGTCCCCGTCGCCTCGATCCGCGAGTCCAGGTGCCTGCCCGCCTCGTCGAACCGGTGCAGCACGGCGTGCCACCGCTTCACGGACGCCCAGTCGTCCCCGCTCCACCCCTCGGGGAACGCCGCCGTGACGGACGCGAAGAACTGCCCGCCCTCGTACCGCCCGATGGTGTCGGTGCGGTAGTCGGGCTCGTGGCTGATGGGGATGACCTCGGGAACGTTCATGTGCGCACGATAACCGCCACCCACGACAAGGCCACCCAAACGGCCAACGGCCTCGGATCAGGATCGTCGGATCCAGCTAAACGATCATCATTCGATCTTGTCTTGATACCAAGCCGGGATCCAGGGATCGTGGAACCCGTCACCACGACCACCCTCACCACCCGGAGCAGGCCCCCATGCGCGTCATCGCCCTCGACCATCTCGTCCTCAACGTCGCCGACATCGAACGCTCGCTGGCCTTCTACACGGGCCTGCTCGGCCTGGAGCCCGTCCGGGTCGAGGAATGGCGGGCGGGCAAGGTGTCCTTCCCGTCCGTCCGGGTCAACGCCGCGACCATCATCGACCTGTTCCACCGCCCCCGGCAGGAATCCAACGTCGACCACATCTGCCTCACCGTCGAACCCCTCGACTGGCAGGAGGTCGTGGACTCCGGCGTCTTCACCGTCCTCGACGGCCCGGGCCCCCGCTTCGGCGCCCGCGGCACCGCCACCTCCCTCTACGTCCAGGACCCGGACGGCAACACCGTCGAACTCCGCTGTTACCCGGAGAGCGCCTAGAGACCGTCGGCAGCGGGCCGACCGGTCGTGGGCTATCGTCCCGGCATGGAGCCGCTGACGTTCGACTACGAGGACCTGCATCTGCGCGTGGACCGGGGGGTGTTCGAGCAGTTCGGCGCGGGACGGTCCGAACTCCGGGTGCCGCTGCGGTGGTTGGGGGCGCTGGTGCACTACAGGAAGCCCGACAGGCCGGGCCAGCTGTTCATCGGCACCGTGCGTGACCTGGGCGCCCCGCTCTACGGCACCGATCCGGGCGCCTTCCAGTACTCCACCTCGCCCGCGTTCCGGGTGCCCGCCGCCGACGAGCCGTTGTTCCGGGCGTACTTCGCCGAGGTGGCCCGGATCGCCGACCGGCGGGTGGTCTGACCCGGGCGAGGGCCTAGTGTGGTGGGCATGCCGCTGGTTGATGTGACGTACGCGCCCACCGTGCCCGAGGCCGTTCTGCGCGAACTGGGGGCGGTACTGCCGCACTTGGTGTCGCTCGCCGTGGAGTGCCCCGAGGAGCCGTACGACGGGGACCTCCAGCCCGGGGACGTGGAGGTCCGGTTCCGGGCGCTCGGGCCGCTGGACCGCAGCGGGCTCGACGTGGTGATCGAGATCAGGTCGAAGTGGTTCGCGAGCAGGGCGGCGGACCGGCAGGAGCGGGTGGACTCGCTGCACGAGGGCATCTGCGAGGCCACCGGGCTGGAGGACTTCGGGGTGTACCTCTCGCTGCCGGTCGCCGCCTGGGCGCAGGGGGATTGACCACGCTCAGCCGTTCTTGGGGTGGTGGGCGGGCGTGAGGCGGTAGTACTTCCCGTCGTCGGTCTCGATCTCGGTCTCCCACACCTTCCGGTAGCCGTACCAGATGGGGATGCTCATGGAGACGAATCCCATCGACAGACCCCGCTCGTTCAGCTGACCCATCGGTCCGTACGGCTTGCCCTCCCCCGGCTTGCCGTAGAGGACGATGACCTCGACGTGGGGGAAGTACTCGTTGTTCATGGACTCCACCACGAACTTGCAGCTGTCGCAGGTGCCCTGGGTGGAGGCCACCAGCACGGTGCCGCGCACCCGGCCCTTGTCGCCCACGGTGAGTCCGCGCAGGCCCATGTGCTCGTACACCGTGTTCATGACGTTGACCTCGGCGTCGAACTTCTGCTGGCCCAGCATCCCCGCGTCCGTCCTGTTCACCACACCCGGGAGCGGCCGCCCCAGCTCTCCGGCCAGCTTCGTGTGAACCGGGACCAGGGCCGTGAGTGCCCGCTCGGCGCCGCCGGTCGCATCGACCACCTCGCGCACGGCGCCACGAACCTCGACGGCGGTCGCGTTCGTCCTGTTCACGACCCTCGCCAGCGCCCCCCGAACCGTGGCCAGGTGCTTGGCGGCGCTTCTGGCGTCGCCGGCCGCCCGGTGCGCGTCGTCGATCAGTGAGGCCTCGATCTTCACCTTTCCGTACGACTTCCTGCCGACCTCCATCCTCTTCAGGAAGTCCTCGGACCGCTTCACCGTTGCGGTGAGCGCCTCTACCACGGACTTGATCCCGTCGACCTGCTCCTTGGTCGGCTGCCCGCCGTTCGACAACGTCTCCCCGAGGCCCCGCTGTTCGGCTGCGGCCTCCTTCATCGCGGTCGCCAGCTCGGTGTTCTCGGCGATGGCCTCGTTGAGGCTCTTCTCCGCCGTGTCCAGCCGCCAGTCGTTCGCCGACTTGTCCGCCAGGCCCTTCATGGAGGGATGCAGCTGCGGGGGCGCCTGGTGGCCGTGATCTCCGTTCTTGACCGGCCCGAAGGTCTTCCACTGCGAGGCCGCGGCCTGCTTCTCGTAGCCGATCCTCCCGGCCATGAGCGCTGCCGCGGCCCAGGTCTCCCCGCGCTTCGGCTTCGGGGCCAGAGCCTCGACCAGTGCCTTGATCTGCGCCTCGATCGCGGCTTCTCCCGGCAGGTGGTGGTCGCGCGTGTAGGACACCGCGGCCTGGATCGTGGTACCGGCCCCGACGCCCTCGGGGCCGCGCTCACCGTCCACGGCCCACATCTCGCGCTTCGCCGCGTCGACCCAGTGCATCGTGCCGGTCACGTCGTGGACCAGCGCCACGAACCCGTGCTCGCCCAGCTCGACCACGGCGAAGGCGCCCCGCCCGGTCGCGCCGACCTGCCGCTCCACGTTGCGCAGGCCCTCAGCGCCGACGCCGTACGGACGGTAGTGCCGGGACACGGACTGCGGCACGGCGGTGAGGGCCGTCTGCTTCTCGGCGACCTTCAGCTCGTTGTAGAACACGTCGCGCACCGCGACGACCGTCTCCAGGCTCTGGAACCGGGCCGGCGCGTCCTTGCCGGGGGCGTGCGGGTTGATCAGTTTCAGCAGGTCCTCGGTGGGGGTGACCGGCATGGGCGACGGCTTGTCGAGGTGCTTCTTGAGCGCCTCCAGGTCCGGCGAGACCTTCGTCTGCCGCCCGCTGTCGTTGCCCAGCACGGTCGGCGGCTTGATGTCCAGATCGATCGGGGAGTCCGGACGCGCCCCTTCGACCAACCTCTCGCCGGTGCGCAGGACTTCCTGCCCCCTCGGCTCGGCGTGGACGGCACCGTCCCTCACCGTGAGGCGGTACCACTCGCTCGGGTGTTCCACCCTGGGCTGCTTCGCCGCCGCATAACCGACCGTCCGGGCCGTGACGAACCTGGGCGGGCCGCCGGCGTCGGCCACGTGCACCACGTCGGCCGGCGCGAAGATCTCCGGCGTGCCGATGTTCTTCAGCCAGGCACTGTCCTTGTCCGCCTCCCGGCGGGCGGCGATCTCCTGGTGCAGCGCCAGCAGAGTCTTCCCGGCGGGCGAGTCCGCACCGCCCCGGCCGAAGTGGCCGGACAGGAAGCGCAGGGGCTCGCCCGCCCAGGTGCCCGCCTCGGCGAGCTTCAGCAGGGCGGTCGCCGTCCGCTTCGGGTCGGCGTCCCAGCCCTGCCCGGCACCCTCGACACCGGTGAGGTGGGCGATGGTGACGTACTCCTTGTCGTGCGGGAGCCTGCCCAACAGCGTCCTGAGGGATTCCGGGAGGCCCGACCAGGCGTCCGACGGGTCGGACAGGAGGTGGACGTTGCCGCTGGACGTGAGCGTGAGGCCCGTCGGCTCCGGGCCGGGGGCCGGGTGGGCGTTCAGCGCGGCCGGGTTGAGGGCCAGCTCGATCAGGTCCGCGTCGCTCAGCGGGTGCGGGTCGGCGAGGACCTGCTGCGGCTCCTCCACCAGGTTCGGCTCGCCCGTCGCCGTCTCGTTGAACTCCCGCAGCCCGCGCAGCTGTTCGTCCTCCGCGCGGGTGCGGGTGACGGGGTTGGCGAGGGGGCCCTGCGGGTCGGGGCCGTAGAGGCGCTCCAGCAGGGGCAGCAGCTCGGGCTCGTTCTCCCGCACCCAGTCCGCGCCGTTGTTGCGGGGCTGGCCGGTGTCGGGGTCGTTGCCGTGGTTGGTGCCGAGGTAGGTGTTGGTGAGCTGGGCGAAGTACTCGAACTCGTTGCTCGCGGAGTAGTTGCCGACGCGCTCACCGCCCCGGGTGCGGCGACCGCCGTCGGGCCAGGCCGTGACGGACTCCTCCTCGAACAGGTCGGCCAGGCCGTCCGCCTGCCGCTTGCCCTGGTAGACGTCCTCGATCAGCGCCCGCTCGTCCTCGCTGAGGCCGAACTTGTGGACGGCGTGGGCGAGTTCGTGGGTGGCGATGGAGTAGCCCTCGGCGTACTCGTTGCCGTGGCCGATGGTCGTGCGCGCGCCGGTGAGGTTCTCCTCGGGGACGATGACGAGCTTGTCGACGTTCGCACCCCGGACCTCCCACCAGGCACGGCCCTCGTCCGTCGTGCCGCGCAGCCGCTCCAGGCCCTTGACGCCGGTGATCGCCGTGTCCTTGGGCACGACCACCACCTGCACGCCCTCCACCAGCATCCGCTCGGTGACCTCGGGGTCGTTGAGCAGCCTGGACAGCTGCGCGTGCGCCGAGTTGCGCGCCGTGACGGGCTGGTGGACGCCCGGGTCGACGTGCACCAGCAGCCGGGCGGCGGCGTCGGCGAAGTCGACGGCCGACAGGCTGTCGCGCAACTGCCGGACGTACGCGGCGTCCTGGGCGAGGACGCTGCGATCCTCGTCCCCGATCAGCTCCAACTCGCGGACGGTGGCGTGCACGTCGTGCGACGGCGCGGTGGTGCCGGGGTCGTGGACGGGAGGCCCCGCCTGGCCGCCCGAGCCGGAGGGCGCGAGGTGGCGACCGCCTCCCGAGCCGCTGCCGGGTTTGCGGGGGGTGGCGAATGCCCTGCCCCCGGAGCCGGAACCGGAGCCGGAGCCGGAGCCGGAGCCACCGTCCCGGTCCCGGTCCCGGTCCTGCCTCCGGTCCCTGCCCACGTCCGGCGCGGGGCGGTTGCGCTCCATGGGGCTGTAGTGGTTGCGCCTCTGGTTCAGCGACAGATGAACGCTGCGGCTCCGGCCCCCGTACCCGGTCATCGCCTCCGTGTTCGGCAGCGGCGCCAGGAGCACCTCGCGCTGCCCCACGTGGACGGTCAGCCGCAGGCCCAGCGCCGAGGCGACGATCCTCGGGGCCAGGTCGCCCGCCCCGGTGTTCCAGTTCCCGGAGACGGCGATCGTGACGAACAGCTCGTCCAGGCTCGATCCGTTCTCCCGCGCGTACCGGGTGACGGCCTGGAGGTTCGCGGGATCGAGCATCCACTGGGCGACCGTGTCACGCAGCCTCACGGCGCCGCCGGCCCGCCCGCGCAGTGCGACGTTGACGGCGTGGTAGAGGCAGTCGCCGTCGGCCGGCACCGGCCTGCTGACACGGTACTCCCGGGGCGTGTTCACCCCCTCGGGAGGCAGGCCGGAGTACTGCTCCGGCATGCTCAGCAGCATGGCGAGCTTGCGCCCGAGCCGCAGCTCCGGGGTCGACAGGGCCAGCGTCCGCGCCGTCTCCACCTTGTGCTCCGGCTGGACCCCGGCGTGGATGCCGCTGTCGACGAAGGCCTTGGACTTCGCCGGGGCGGAGACGTTGTGGCCCAGCACGTTCTGGCGGTCGGATCCGAGCAGCTTGGCGTCGCTCTCGGGCATCTCGCGCCTGTAGCCGGCGTAACCGGGCCTCAGGTGCTCGTCGGTCCTGAAGCGGTTCAGGTCCTCGGGCTTGTACGCCTTCCGGTACTCCCCGAGGCTGGTGCCGGACTTCGCCGACAGGTGGTTGCCGCCGTCGTTGTTCTTGAAGAACCGTCCCACCACGGGGCGCAGCGTGGCGTGCGACTGCCCGAGCTCGTAACTCTGGTCCTCGTCCGTCTCCGCGTCGCGCTTGCGCTTCCCGCTCTGGGCCGCGCCCTGCTCCTTCTTCCATTCGGCCAGCAGCTGCTTGGCCGCCAGGCGGGACAGGTCGGTGACGACGGCGCCGTTCTCGAAGTCCGTCCGGAACGCCGAACCCCGGTGCGGCATGCGGTTGTTCGAGGCGTCGACGCGGACCTGCTCGGTCAGCTCCTCCTGGTCCCTCGGCAGGCTGACGGGTGCCCGCCCGTCCCCGGACCTCTCGGCACGGGACGGCGGTACGGGGCGCGTGGGCTCGAGCGTGTCGTGTTCGGGCCCGTACCGCGATTCGAGCTCCCGGATGTTCAGCCGGTTCAGCCGGGCGCCGAGCTCGCCGAACTCCGCACCGTTGTCGCCCCATTGCAGATAGGCGTCCCTGCCCCGTGCCTCGGCCTCCTTCCTGTCGTCCCGGGGGCGCTGGTCCCCGTCGGTCTCCCTGACCCTGAGGTGGGTGTAGGCACCGTGCCCGCGCCTGAGCCGGACGGCGAATCCGTCGACGAGCAGGTTCGGCTCGGGCGCGTACGGCAGCATCGGCGCGTAGGACGCCTGCCAGTCGCGCGCCTCCATGTCCTCGCGGACGGAGCGCCGGAACTGGTCGGTGAAGGGGATCACCCCCTCCCCGCTCCACTGCGACGGGTGCTTGCCCCCGAGACGGTCGTGGACCGCTTGGATGAACCGTGCGAGGTCCGCGTCCCCGGTCGGCAGCCGGTACCCACCGCTGAAGGCCAGCGGCCGGTCAGGGGTCCAGAGGCGGTTCTTGTCACCCGGGGGAACGTCCGGCCCCGTGCTGCTCTCGTTCCACTCCTCCCAGTGCTCGCCCTCCATGCCCGGGTTGAGATCGCGGTTCGGGTGGTCGGGGCGCGGCTGGGGGCGCCGGAGCACCTCCTGGACGTGGTCGAAGAAGTGGAGCCCCGAGGGAACCCGGCGCGACCCGCGGTCGAAGTCCTGCACCGAGACGTACGGGTGGAGCCCGCGGGCCGACATCGCCTCGATCAGCTGGTGGGTCGGATTGCTGTTGAGGACGCTGTTGCGCATCGTTCCGTACGGGAAGTCGCCCGCCTCGTTCTGCCGGAAGGTGTCCGGCACGATGGCGACGGGGATGTCCAGGTCCCTGACGGCCTCCCGGGCCCGGGCCACGGCGGCGTCCAGGTCCGCCCTCGGCGTCCCGCTCGGGGCGTTGATCCCGACGACGACCGCCACGCGGCTCCGGGTCGCCGGGGTGGTGCCGTCGACGATCCGCTGGACCACCCGGACGATGTCGTGCGCGTTCCGGTGGGAGGTCATGGTGTTGACGACGAAGCCGAGCCGGCGGGCCTCGTGGGTGGATCGCTGGACCTGTGCCAGGTAGTCGTTGTACGGGACCAGGGCCCGGCGGTCGCTGAGCCCGTGCTCCGTCAGGTAGGAGTCGAACGTCCGGTTGGTGACGACGTCGCCCGGAGCCCCGGCCGGCGTGTGGCTCGGGGCGGCGTGGGGCGTGGCCGGGGGGCGGTGGCTCGGGCCGGCGTTCGAGGTCGACCTGACCCCCTCCATGGGCTGCGTGTCGCGCATGTCCAGGCCGCGCATGGACGCGGCGAGGTCGGTGTCCGTCCTGCGGAGCTTGGCGGTCCTCGGTCTGTCCTCGTTGCGGGAGCGGTCCCGGTCGCGTTCCCGTTCCCGGTCGCGTTGCTCACGTTCCCGGTCCCGGTCACGTTGCTCACGTTCCCGGTCCCGGTCGCGTTCACGTTCCCGATCGCGTTCCCGGTCGCGGTCACCGTCACGGCCACGGTCGACCCGCTTGTCCCCGCCGATGCCGAGCACCACCCCGTGCTCCCCGTCCAGCGGCGGCAGGTGGGCCGGCGGCTCGTCCGGGTGCGTCACGGTCTGCCGCGTACCGTCCTCGGCCACCGTGGTGTGGTTCCAGCCGCCGGGGCCGGTGATGACGGGGCGCCCGTCGGCCGTGAGGCCGACCGTCACAGCCAGCGCACGGGGCTCGGCTCCGCGCGCGATCACCACGTGGTTGGGCGAGGAGACGATGTGCAGCGCCTCGCCCGGCAGGGCCGCGTGGAGGCCGTCGATCACGTGGGCGATGTACGACCCGTCGCCGCGATCCGCGGCGGTACGGCAGGAGAGGAAGCGCACCTGCTGCCCGGCCTGCCACTCCCCCGACTCGCGCAGCTGCAGCAGGGCCGCGACGGTCTTCTCCGGGCTGACCTTGAGCCCGCGCCAGCTCGGGGCGCCGTCGTCGTGGACGGAGTGGTAGGCGAGGGTGAGCACGCCCTCCTCGCGCGGCAGGCTCGTCAGCGCCTCCAGCACGTACCGGTTGGGGTGGTCCTCCTCCCTGGTGGCCGCCCTGGTGGCCTCGATCTTGGCCTCCGGTTCGAGGAGCCAGCGGACGCCGGAGTCCAGGGGCTGGGACAGCTCGGTGGCGATCTCCTCGGGCGAGGGCGTCCTGCGCATCGGCTCGCCCCCGGGGTGCTCGGGCGTGAACCTCATCCAGGTGTCGGCGGGCACGGTGCCGGGCGTGGTGCCGGAGCGCGGGGTCTCCAGCTCGATCGGCATGAGGCCCGTGAGGTGGTTGCCGACCGGCGGGGCCTCCTCCTCGTCGGGGCGGTTCCCGACCGGAAGGGCCCGGTCCCCCGTGGGACGGTTCCCGACCGGCAGGGTCCCGTCCTCGCGGTTCCCGACCGGCGCGGTCCCGTCCTCCGTGGGGCGGTGCTCGACCGGCAGGGTCCGGTCCCCCATGCGGAACTTCAGCTCGATCCTGGCGTAGCCGGTGTACCGGTCCATCGGCATGCCGACCTTGGCGTTGCCGACCGCCTTCCCGGTCGTGGCCGTGACCGCGCCCTCGCGCCCTCGGTGGCCGATGCCGATCGTGCCCAGGACGCTGCCCTCCACCGAGGAGCCGGGGGCGGCCTGGGCGCCGGCCTGGCCCCGGGCGTTCCACGCGAAGCCGCGCAGGTCGGTGGAGCGGGAGTTGCTCGCCGACTCGTTGGACGGGCTGAGCGCCGCCGCCTGGTTGTGCCGGTCGTACTCCAACTGCACCAGGGTGACGGTGGCCGTGACCTCGGCATCGCCGACGAACCAGCGCTTGCCGAGCGAGGGCGTGCCGAACTCGCGCAGCGCGGGCGCGCCCTCGGGGCGCAGCTCCGGGCCGAGCACCGAGGAGAACAGCGCGGACAGCTGGGCGTGGCTCAGGCCCCCCGTGACGATCGGTTCCAGCCGCTTCCAGACGTCCTTGCCGAAGAACTTCGGGCCCTCGCTGCGCACCAGGCTCAGCGGCCCGGAGGTGTCGCCGAGCCAGCGCAGCACGTCGTGCTCGCGCAGTCCCTGGGTGAACAGGGTGTCCGGGGGCACGCGGATGTCCAGCGCTTCGGAGGGGCCGCGCCGGCCGCCGGTGGCGCCGTTCGCGGTGTCGATCACGCGGTCGCGCTCGGTCAGCAGGTCAGCGTGGACGGTCGTTTCGGCGATGCCCCGGCGCAGCTTCCACTGCGGGGTGACGGCGTCGACGACCTTCTTCACCGTGGCGACGGCCGGGTGCACGCGCGCCGGCGGGGCCGGTGCCGCCGGGGCGGCGGGCACGGGGCCCGCCATCGGCCTCACCTTCGCCTTGTCACCGGAGACCAGGTCGATGCGGGCGTCGCGTTCCATCGACACCGTCAGCCGGATCTCGGCGCGCTGCGCGTCCGCGGGGACCTTGGACTTGACGGCCGAGCCGGAGGCGACCACGCCGCCGTGGCTCTCCAGCTGCTCGGTGGACCAGGTGAGGCCGCCCCCGCCGCCGGCGACGACGGCCACGCCCGTACTGAGCGGATCGGTGGTCGCCAGGGCGCCCAGGTCGGCGGTGTGGTGCTTCCCGCCGCCGGTGTTGGTGCCGCTCTCGGAGTTGGTGAGCGCGGTCTGCATGCCGGTGCCGAGGTTGAACTCCACGACCGCGGCCTCGCCGGTCTTGCGGACGTGGACGACGGTCGCGGTGACGCGCACCGTGCTGCGGTCGTGCCGGACGACGATCTCGAACCCGGAGGAGGCCGACTTGATCTCGGCGTGCAGGGCGTCGAAGTCCAGCTTCTGCAGAAGCTTCTCGCGCACCGGCTTCCAGTCGGCCCCGAGGATCTCGATGCCCTTGGGGGCCAGCCGGTCGACCACCCGGGCGACGGCCAGCGGCCCGGTCTGCGGCTGGCCGGCCACACCGGAGTCGTGGAAGACGCGGCTGATGACGTCGGAGGAGCCGAGCCGGTTGTCCGGCAGGTGCCGCAGGACGGTCTCGCTGCCGGCCGGGGCGAGGGCCACCTCCCGGCGCGGGACGGCGATCTCCAGGGGCGCCGCGACCTCGTCGTTCGTCAGCGACCGGCCGGACCGGGTGAACCGGCTGAGCCCGCTGGGCCGGTAGACGACGTCGAAGACGGCGTCGCCGTCGAAGAGGACGGCCGGTTCGGTGCTCTTGGCCCGGCTGTTGGTGCCGGCGGTGCGCTCGGTGACCAGCCCGCTGACGCCGTCCCGGGTGTGGGCGTACGAGGCGGTGATGGAGGCGTGCGGCAGGTTGTACCGCAGCGCCGCGAGGTAGCGGGTGCGCTTGCGGCGGTCCCAGGCGTAGCCGACGACGGTGCGCTGCTGGCCGCCGAGTTCGAACTCGAAGGCCGCCACGGTGCGCCGGGCCGTCAGTTCCAGTGGACGGACCGTCACCTCGACGGTGCCCGTCCAGCTGCCCTCGTCGACCTTCACCGTGACGACCTTGCCCCGGGTCATCCGGGAGAACGAGGCCGTCAGCGCCGTGTTGTCGAGCTTCTCGGCGAGCCTGGCCAGCATCTTCGGCGGGATCGCGCCGAGCCGGCCGAGCTTGTCCTCCACGGCCCTCAGCACCGTGGTGGTGCCCCGGTCCAGGTTGAGCACCACGTCGGAGCGGTTGAGGCCGGTGGGCGCCCGCACGCCCTCGCCGGCGTCCGTGGGGGGCGCCGGAATCCGGCCCGGGTGCTCGGTGCCGACGGAGGCGTCCAGCACCGTCGGGGTGTCCTGCCCCTCCCGGTTCCTCAGCAGGTGCTCCTGCCCGTTGACCTTCACCCGCAGCTCGACCGTGACGTCGTGCAGCGCCTGCCAGGCGGGCAGTTTGCCGTTGGCGTAGCCCTTGGTGGAGGTGCCGCCGATCCATCCGTCCCGGTCCTGCACCGTGCGGGCGATGGAGCCGGTGCCCTGCATGCTGTCCTTCCAGGGCTTCCCGCTCGGATCGGTGACGCCCGGGCGGTCCTTCACCGGGCCCTTGCCGAAGCCCTGGGCCTGGAGGGACTTGCTGTCTGAGCGCAGCTGGCGGTGCCCCTCCTGGGAGGTGGTCTCCCGGATGGGGTTGAGGTCCGCGTCGCGCTGCTCCCGGACGAAGTGCTCGGTGGTCACGTGCGCGGTGACCTCCACGTGCAGCTTGCTCAGCGGTCCGCGCTCGGTCACCGGGGTGCGCAGCGGCACGCCCTGGGTCATGGCGGCGAGGTGGGCGCGGACGGCGGCGTGGGAGTAGGTGCGCAGGACGTCCTCGCGCAGCTCGTGCCAGCCGTACTCGCCGAACATCTCCTTGCCGATGGCGTCGAGGTGCTCGTGCAGCGGCGAGACGTCGCGCAGGTCGCGCACGACGGTGTTCTTCGGCAGCCCCGGATAGGTGGCCAGGGTCTCGCGGGTCGCGACGGCCAGGTGGGGCTCCGGGACGACGGGCGTGCCCGCCGGGAGCTGCTCCGGCACCACTTCGGCCTTCTCGACGATGGCGCGGAAGCCGAGGGTGGTCGTGCCCTCTCCGCTCTCGTGGCTCCTCAGCAGGCGGAGCTCGTCGAAGCCGAGCTTGTCGAAGGTGACGACGATCTCGGCCTCGCCCTCGTACATCAGGGCATCCGTCTTGCGCTTGACGCCGAGGCCCAACTCGTCGCTCTCGCCGTGCCGTTGGACGTCGGTGCGGCCGGTGGTCCCGCTCGCGCCGGCTCCGCCGCCGGCGTTCTTGCCCGAGCCGCTGCCGCCGAACGGCGTCGGGAACTGCGTCCCCTTGATGGTGGAGTCCTGCTCCTGGTGGGAGCGGGTGACGGAGTTGGAGAGGTTGAACTCGGTGGTGGGCAGGTCGGCGGTGTTCTCGATGGTGCGGATCGTGGCCCGGTGGAAGGTGACCATGGCGTCCGGGCCGAAGGTGTTCTCCAGGACGATGCTGCGGGAGTCGCCCGACATCAGGGCCTTGAGGTCCTGGTGGAGCGTGCCGAGGTCGAGCTGCTCCGTCAGCCGCCGGCGCACGTCGGGCCAGGAGCTCCCGAAGTAGTCCCGCGCCGCGCCCTCGAAGCCGGCGACGAAGTCCTCCAGCCCGTTCGGGGCGTGCGGGGCGGGGTTGACGACGGGGAGTTCGATCCCCTCGGGGCCCACGACCGGCTCCGGGCGGGGCTGGATCGTCCAGACGTCGGCCAGGATGTGGGAGCCCGTCAGGCGGCCGCCGGGGCCGGAGCCGGGCGGCGGGCCGTAGCGCGGGCCCGCGAAGGCCGTCCCGTCCCCGGCCTCCCGGGACGGGAAGGCGACGTACGTGTGCACGCCGACGCTCACCCGGCCTTGCGGCGGGACGACGGCGGAGAGGGCGTCGGGGACGTCGACGCTGCGGTAGGCGGTGTCGACGAACTCGACGGTGAGCGTGTAGCTCGTCCGGTGGACGGTGGCCTCCTCGCTCGTCTTGCCACGCGCCAGCGTCTTGCTGGCCTCCGTGGTCGTCGTGCCGTGCTGCTCGCCGCGCTGCAGCCCGAAGGTGGCGGAGAGGCTGCCCGCCTTGTCGGGCCTGAGGGTGCCCTGGGCGTTCAGCGCGCCCTGCCAGAGGCTGTCACCGGTGAGGCCGACGGAGGTCTGCTGCTCGGAGCCGTACTCGAACTCGAAGCCGGCGAGGGTCCGGTCGAACACGCTGCGCAGGAACTCCCCCGTGACCCTGGCGGTGCCCGACCAGTCGCCGACGGCGTACGGCACGTCCCAACTCTCGCCGCGCGAGAGGGAGATGAGCTGAGCACGCAGGGACTCGGGGCTGAAGAGGGACTCGGCGAGGGTCTTCGCGGCGGCGTGCTCGCCGTGCAGGGCGCCGGCGAAGGCGGTGGTGAGGTCTCCGATGAGTTCGGCGTGGGTGCCCTCGAGGCCCAGCAGCACGTCGGCGGACGCCAGCCCTCGGCGGGCGATCCGCGCGGGCGCGTCGTGGTTGACCGGCGGCGGCACCGGGGCGAGCGGCGGCGGGATCACGTGCCCACCGGGCGGCGGGACCAGAGGCAGCGGCGGCGGGATCACCTCCCCGCCGGGCGGCGGAACCGGAGCGAGCGGCGGCACGGGCGGAGTCACGTCCCCGCCGGGCGGCGGGACGACGACCGCGCCCTCGTTCACCTCCTCCTCCGACTCCTCACGGATCGTCTCCAACCGCTCCCGGGGCGGCAGCGTCGCCCGCCCCTGCGAGGGCGGCACGACGCGCTGCGAAGGCGGCGGCACGACCGCGCCCTCGTTCAGCTCCTCCTCCGACTCCTCCCGGATCGTCTCCAACCGCTCCCGGGGCGGCGGCGTCGCCCGCCCCCTCGACGGCGGCACGGCCCCCGGGTGGACATCCCCGGTGCCGAGGACCACCGCGTGCTCCCCGTCCAGCGGCGGCCGGGAGCCCTGGCGGGGCATCGGCTGCGGCTGCCTCGTCGTCTGCCGCGTCCCGTCCTCGGCCACCGTCGTGTGGTTCCAGCCGCCGGGGCCGGTGATGAGAGGCAGACCGTCGGGTGTGAAGCCGACCGTCACGGCCAGCGCGCGGGGCTGGTCGCCGCGCACGATCACCACGTGGTCCGGGGAGGAGACGATGTGCAGGGCCTCGCCCGGCAGGGCGGCGTGGAGGCCGTCGATCACGTGGGCGATGTACGAGTCGTCCCCGCCCCGCGCGGTGCGGCAGGCGAGGAGACGCACCTCCTGCCCCACCTGCCACTGCCCGGACTCGCGCATCCGGATCAGGGCCCCCACCATGGCGCCCGGCGTGACCTTGACCCCGTTCCAGGTGGGCGCGCCGTCGCCGTCGACGGCGTGGTACGCCAGCGCCAGCACACCTTCCTGGATCGGCAGGCTCTCCAACGCCTCCCGCACGTGCCGGTTGACGGGCAGGTCCTTCTCCCCCGGCGCGAGGAGCCAGCGTGCGCCGCCGGTCAGCGGCCTGGACAGCTCGGCGGCGATGTCCTGGAGGAAGACCTCCTTGGGCATCTGCTGGCCCCCGGGGTGTTCCGGCGTGAACTGCAGCCAGTGGTCCCGGTGGACGGTCAGCTCGGTGGTGCCGGAGCGCGGGGTCTCCAGCTCGATCGGGATGAGCCCCTTGTGGGGGAAGACCAGGGTCTCGTCGCCCCGGCGGAAGTTCAGCTCGATCTTGGCGTAGCCGGTGTAACGGTCCATCGGCATGCCGACCTTGGCGTTGCCGACGAGCTTCCCGGTGACGCCCGTGACGGCGCCCTCCCTCGACCGGTGGCCGATGTTGGCGGTGGCCAGGGCGCTCGCCTCCGCCGAGCTGCCGAGCTTGGCCTGGGCGCCGCCCTGGCCCCGGAGGTTCCACGCCCGGCCGCGCAGGTCGGTGGAACGGGAGCCGCCCGACGTCTCGTTGGCGGGGCTGAGCGCCGCCTGCTGGTTGTGCCGGTCGTACTCCAGCTGCACCAGGGTGACGGTGGCCGTGACCTCGGCGTCCTCCACGAACCAGCGCTTGCCGAGCGAGGGCGTGCCGAGGCCGCGCAGCGCGGGCGCGCCCTCGGCGCGCAGCTCCGGGCCGAGCACCGAGGAGAACAGCGCGGACAGCTGCTCGTGGCTGAGGCTTCCGGTGACGATCGGCTCCAGGCGGCCCCAGACGCTCTTGCCGAAGAACTTCGGTCCCTCGCTGCGCACCAGGCTCAGCGGCCCGGCGGTGTCGCCGAGCCAGCGCAGCACGTCGTGCCGGCTCAGCCCCCTGGTGAAGAGCTCGGCCGGGGGCGCCTGGACGGTCCGCTCGTCGGAGTGGCCGCGCCGGTTGCCGGCGCCGCCGTCAATGGTGTCGACCACGCGGTTGCGTTCGGTCAGCAGGTCCGCGTGGACGGTCGTCTCGGCGACGCCCCGGCGCAGCGTCCACTGCGGGGTGACGGCGTCGACGGCCTTCTTCACCTGGGTGAGCACCGAGGTGGAGGGCGCCGGCACGGGCCCCTGGACGGGCCCGGCGGGCTCCGTCCCCTCCATCGGCTTGACCTTCGCCTTGTCGGCGGAGCCGAGGCCGATCAGGGCGTCGCGCTCCATCCGCACCGTCAGCCGGATCTCGGCGCGCTGCGCGTCGGCCCCGACCTTGGACTTGACGGCCGATCCGACGGAGAGGACGTCGCCCTGGTGCTCCAGCTGCTCGGTGGAGCGGGTGTGGCTGACGCCGGCGCCGCCGATGCCGGCCACGCCCGTGCCGAGCGGATCGGTGGTCCCCTGGAAGCCCAGGCCGACGGTGTGGTGCTTGCCGCCGCCGGAGTTGGTGCCGCTCTCGGAGTTGGTGAACGCGGTCTGCAGGCTGGTGCCGAGGTTGAACTCGACGGCCCCGGACTCACCGGTCTTGCGCACGTTGACGACGGAGACGGTGACGCTCGCCGTGCTGCGGCCGTACCGCGCGACGATCGGGCTCCCGGAGGCGCCCGACTTGAGCTTCGCGTGCAGCTCGTCGAAGTCCAGCTTCCTGAGCAGTTCCTCCCGCATCCCCGGCCAGTCGGACCCGAGGACCTCGGTGCCCTTGTCGGCCAGCCGGTCGACCACCCGGGCGACGGCCTGCGGCCCGGTCTCCGGCCCGCCGCCGG
Organism: Kitasatospora sp. NPDC101183; assembly: GCF_044767945.1. NCBI lineage: Bacteria > Bacillati > Actinomycetota > Actinomycetes > Kitasatosporales > Streptomycetaceae > Kitasatospora > Kitasatospora sp. NPDC101183. The sequence goes on from NZ_JBIWOW010000011.1 coordinate 102,478, forward strand.
CGCCGGGGTCGTGGAAGACCCGGGTGACGAGGTCGGAGGAGCCGAGCCGGTTGTCCGGCAGGTGCCGCAGGACGGTCTCGTGGCCGGTCGGCAGCATCGGGCCCCGCAGGACCTCCCGGTGCGGGACGGCGACCTCGACGGGCGCGTGGACCGGGCGGTCGAAGGTCAGCCTCCTGCTGAGCAGGCTCTCCCTGAACGTGACGTCGAAGGTGACCCGGCCGTCGAAGACCACGGCCGGCTCGGTGTTCTTGCCCCGGCTGTTGGTGGCGCCGGTGCGCTCGATGGTCAGCCCGCTCACGGCGTCCCGGGTGTGCGCGTAGTCCCCGGTGACGGTGAAGTGCGGCACGGTGCCGCGCAGGGCCGCCGCATAGCGGGTGCGGTTTCGGCGGTCCCAGGTGAAGCCGACGCCGGTGCGCTGCTGGCTGCCGAGCTCGAACTCGAAGGAGGCCACGGTGCGCCGGGGCTCCAGGCGCATCGGGCGGGCCGTCACCTCGACGGTGCCCTTCCAGTTCCCGGTGTCGATGTTCACCGTGACCGCCTTGCCCCGGCTCATCCGGGACAGCGAGGCCGTCAGCGCCGTCGGGTCGAGGCTCGCGGCGAGCTTGGCGAGGGCCTTCGGGGAGACGGTTCCGAGCTCGGCGAGCTTCTCCTCGACGGCCTTGAGCACGGTGCGGCCCCCGCCGCCGATGCTCAGCACCACGTCGGAGTGGCCGAGGACGGTGAGCGGGCGCGCGTCCGGGACGTCGTTCGCCCCGGGAGCCGCGATGCGGCCCTGGTGGGGCACGCTGACGGAGGCCGACAGCTCGGGCGAGGTGCCGTGGACCTTCCCGTTGACCTTGATCTGCAACTCGACGGTGGCGTCGTGCAGCGCCTGCCAGGTGGGTAGCTTGCCGTTGGCGTAGCCCTTGTTGGACGTGCTGCCGACCCAGCCGTCCCGGTCCTGCACCGTCCGGGTGACGGTGGCGGTGCCCTGGAGGGCGTCCTTGAAGGGCTTCCCGCTCGCGTCGAGGACGCCCGGGCGCTCCTTCAGCGGGCCCTTGCCGAAGCCCTGGACCTGGACGGTCTTGCTGTCCGAGCGCAGCGAGCGGTGGCCCTGGAGGGTGCTGGTCTCCCGGATGGGGTTGAGGTCCGCGTCGTGCTGCTCGCGGTCGGGCGTCCCCCTGGTCACGCGGGCGGTGACCTCCACGTGGAGCGTGCTGAGCGGGCCGTGGGCCGTCACCGGGGTGCGCAGCGGCACGCCCTGCGTCATGCCGACGAGGTGGGAGCTGACGGCGGCGTGCGAGAACGCGCGCAGGACGTCCTCGCGGACGTCGAGCCAGCCCTTGGCCCCGAACTGCCGCCTGCCGATCAGGTCGAGCTGCCGGTGCAGCGGCGCGATGTCGCGCAGGTCGCGCACCACGGTGTTCGTGGGGAGCCCCTGGTAGGTGGCCGCGCTCTCGCGCGTCCACACCGGCAGCAGGGACGGGGCGATCGTCTCGGAGCCGGGCCGGGGGTCCTCCCGCACGACCTCGGCCCGCTCGACGACGGCCCGGAAGCCGAGGCCCGTGTGGCCTTCCCCGGGCCGGTAGGCGTACGGGCCGCGGAAGCGCTCGAAGGTGACGAGGATGTCGGCGACGCCCTCGTAGGTGAGGGCGGGCGTCTTGCGCTTGGTGCCGAGGCCCACCTCGTCGCTGCCGCCGTGCCGCTGGACGCTCCCCCGGCCGCCGGCGCCGCCCAGGTTTCCGCCGGCCCCGAAGTTCTTGCCCGAGCCGCTGCCGCCGAACTGGAGGCCGCCGATCTTCGTGGTGGCGTCCTGGTCGACGCGGGAGCGGGTGGTGACGGTGCCGATGTTGAACTCGGTGGTGGGCAGTTCCCCGGTGTTCTCGATGGTGCGGATCTCGGCCCGCCGGAAGGTGATCACGGAGGTCTGGCCGAGGGAGCCCTCCAGGACGACGCTGCGCGAGTCGCCCGACATCAGCGCCTTGAGGTCCTGGTGCAGCGTGCCGAGGTCGACCTGCTCCAGGATCTGCTCACGCAGCCGGGGCCAGCTGTCGCCGAAGTACCGGCGCGCGCCGTCCTCGAACCCGCCGATGAAGTCGTCCATGCCGGACAGGGGCGTGCGCCGGGTGTTCAGGGTGGCGAGTGGCGTCCCCTCGGGCTGGTCGGCCGGCAGGTTCCGGGGTGCGACCGTCCAGACCTCGGCCAGGATGTGGGAGCCCGCCAGGCGGCCGCCGGGGCCGGCGCCGGGCGGCAGGCCGTGGGGCGGGTCGATCACCGCCTGATGCCCCGTGTCCCGGGAGGGGACGGCGATCTGCACCTTCACCTGGACGCTCACGGGCTCCCTGGGCGTGACGCCGGAGGAGATGCCGAGGGTGCGCAGGGCCTTGTCGGTGCGGTTGCCGGGAGTGACGTCGAGGCCGCGGTAGGCGTGGTCGGTGAACTCGACGTTCAGCGAGAGGGTCGTGTCGTAGAGGCTGGCCTCCTCGCTGGTCTTGCCGCGGGCCAGGGTGCGGCTGGCCTCGACGGTCGTCTTGCCCTGCTGGCTGCCCGCCTGGAAGCCCAGGGAGGCGGTGAGGGTGCCCTCCTTGGTGGGCTTGAGGGTGCCCTGGGCGTTCAGCCCGCCCTGGAGCAGGCGGTCGCCGGTGACGCCGACGGAGGTCTGCTGCTCGGAGCCGTACTCGAACTCGAAGCCGGGCAGGGTGCGCTGGAACTCGCTGCGCACGTACGCCGCCTGGACCTTGACCGTGCCCGACCAGGTGCCGGCGGAGTAGTCCACCTCCCAGCTCTCCCCGCGGAAGAGGGAGGTGAGCTTGGCGCGCAGGGTCTCGGGGCTGAACAGGGTCTCGGCGAGGGTCTTCGCGGCGGCGTGCTCGCCGTGCAGTTCCCCGGTGAACGCGGTGGTGAGCGTCTCGATGATCCGGGCGTGGGTGCCTTCGACCCCCATCAGCACGTCGGAGGGGGCAAGGCCGCGTTCGGTGATCCGCGCGGGTGCGGCCGGCTGCCTACGGCTGGGCACCACGCGGACGGGGGGCGCCATCAGCGGGCCGTCCCCCGCCGGAGTGGTCGGCTGGACGTCGCCGGAGGCCCCCTCGTGCGGCGGCGGCACGGGCTCCAGGTGGGCGTCGCCCTCCCCGAGGAGGAAGCGCAGGCCCTCGTAACCCTCGTTCAGGTGGACGGGGTTGGCGCGCTCCGGCGGTGCCTGGCCCGTGGCCTGGTCCTTGCCGTAGAGGCGCTCCAGCAGGGCGACGACCGCCGGCGACTCGTTGCGCCGGACCCAGCCGGGGCCGTTGTTGCGGGCCTTGCCGGTGTACGGGTCGTCGCCGTGGTTGGTGCCGAGGTAGGTGTTGGTGAGCTGGGCGAAGTACTCCTCCTCGCTGCGGGAGGCGTAGTTCTCCTCGCCGTCCTTCCCGGCGCGCCGGGGGCCGTCCGACCAGGGGGCGTCGTCTCCGGCGGCGAGCTTCTCGCGGTAGGCCCCGGTGATCGTGGTGCGGTCGGTCTCGGACAGGACGCGGTGGATGGCGTGGGCGAACTCGTGGGTGGCGGTGGAGTATCCGTCCGGCTGGTGGGGGGCCGGGCCGACGGTGGTCCGCTCGCCGGTGAGGTTCTCCTCGGGGACGGCGGTGTCGCGCTGGTCGTTGGCGCCGCGCGAGGTCTCGTACGGGCGGTGGAGCGCGCCACCCTCGGCGCCGTGGGTGCCGGCGAGGTGCTTGAACGGGCCGAGCTCGGTGAGGGGGACGTCCTTGGGCAGGACGTGCACCCGGGTGTCCTCCTCCAGGAGCTTGAGGGCCACGTCGCGGTCGCGCAGCATCCGGCCGAAAAGGGCGACGGCGTTGCGGCGGGCGAGGCCGGGTTCGCTGGTGCGGCCGTCGACGTCGACGAGCAACTCGGCGGCAGCCTTGGAGAGTTGGTGGTCGTCGAGCTGGCGCAGCTCCTCCAGGGTGGAGGGGTCGGTGCGCAGGTCGGAGCGCTGCTCGGGGGTCAGGTGGCGCAGGACGTCGGTGCGCTCGTGCTCGGGGAGCTGGTGCAGGCCGGGGGCGGCCCCGCCGCGCAGGGCGACGGCGAGCTCCTCGGGCCCGGGGTTCTCCGGGCGGTGGGCGAAGGCATCCTCGTGGGCGCGCTCGTGCGCGCGCCAGGCCTGGGCGTCGAGGTCCTTGAGCTTCCAGAGGCGGTGGTACTCGGCGATGAACTCGTCGCCGTACTCGCCCTTGAAGTGGCCGGTCAGGTCGTCGCTCAGGGCGTGGCGCGCGGCGAGGTCGTCGAAGCCCCGGGCGGCGTCGCGCAGGGCGGGGGCGGCCTCGGCCTCGAAGCGGGCGTGCTCGGCGAGTTCGCCGTGCAGTTCGGTCTTCCGGGTCTGCCAGGCCTGTTGCTCCTCGCGGAGCTTGCCCGGGGTGTCGAGGACCTCGTCGAAGGCGCGGGAGATCCGGTCGGCGTGGCCGCTGCCCAGGCGGTCGGCGGCGGCCGGGGTGAGGCCGCCGTGGTCGCGCGCCGCGGTACGGGCGGCCTCCTCGGCCTCGCGGCGGGCGGCGAGGCGGGCGGCCTGGTGGGTGATGCGCTCGTGCAGGGCGGTGGTGGCGGTGAGGTCGGCGAACTTGGCGGCCAGGGTCTTCGGGTCGGCCTCCGGGTCGGTGACCAACCGGTCGGCGGCGTCGGCGACTTCGCGCATGACGGTGTCGCGGGCGCGGTCGGCGTCGGCCGTGTCGGCGCCGAACTCCTTGGCGAGCGCGCGCTGTTCGTCCTGCTTGGACCAGCTGTCGGAGGCGTGGTCGACGGCGTCGGCGGCGCGGCGCACCACGCTCTCGCGGGCGGCCTGGAGGGCGAACTCGTGCGGCAGGTGCCGGGCGCGGCCCTCCAGGGCGGTCGTGAACTCGGCGGTGGCCCCGGCGCGTTCGCGGCGCGGGCCGACGAAGCCGTCCAGGCCTCCGGCGCTCTCCTCGAAGTCGGTGGCGATCTGCTCGCGCAGGGATTCGCGCAGGCGCTCCTCGCCGACCGGGGAGAGGTCCGGCTTCTCGGTGATGCCGAGGTCCGCGAGCATCCTGCGGTCGTCCGGGGTGAGCCGGTCGAACCAGGTGCCGGCGGCCTCGTCGGTGAGGTGGTCGGCCCGGGCGAGGGCGCGTTCGTGGTCGGCGCGCAGCCGAAGGTCCGCCAGCAGGTGCTCGTGGAGCCGGTTGAGGGACTCCCGGGCCTTGTCCTGCCCGGCCGGGCCGAGCGCGTCCGGGTGGTCGAGGACGAGGGAGGCCTCGTTCTCGACCAGGGCGCGGAAGGCCTTGCGGGCCTCGGGGCGGATCAGGTCGAGCCCGGCGGGCGGGAGGTCGGAGCCGTGGCGCCCGCCCCACTCCGTGACCGTCCGCTCGAAGTGGTCCATGGCGGTGCGCACGGCGTTCTCGCGGGCGGCGGCGAGGCGGGTGTGGCCGTCGAGGTCGGCGAGGATCTGCTCGCGGTCCTGCGGGCGCAGCTCCAGCTCGGCGTACATCAGCTCGCGGGCGCGGCGGCGCTCGGGGTGGGCGGGGCCGTTCGGGTCGTCGGCGGGGAGGCGGACGGCGCCCTCGCGGTAGGCGCGGTCGAGCGCCTCCTCGGCGTCCGTCTCGCGGCGGTGGCCGCTGCCGTCCGGGTCGTGGGCGAGCTTGTCGGCGGCCTCGGTGAGCTTGGCGTCGTACGTGTCCTGGAGCCCGCGTTGGGTCTCGCGCCACTGTTCCTCGCGGCCCTCCTCGGTGCGGAGGTGTTCGGGCAGCGGGGTGTAGTGGTGCTCGGGGGCGGGGGTGGTGTCGCCGAACTTCTGGGAGTGCGGGATCGATCCGGTGATCTTGTTCGGGTCGAGGGTGCGGAGGTACCAGTCGGGCAGCGGGGCGGGCCGCTCGTGGGGCGTGTCCACGGTGTCGTGGCCGAACTCCAGCACGGTGCCTCGGCCTTGGACGACCGGCCGACCCTGCGCGTCGAAGCCGACGTTCGCCGCCACGATCACATGGCCCGGGCCGGCGCTCGGGGCGAGCTTCCCGCCCTCGGACGGCTCGAACGCGGGGGCCACCCAGACCGATCCCTTGGCGACGACGACCTTGAGGTCCGCCGTGTCCGGGTTCTCCCAGACCTTCGCCATCGCCTCCTTGAGGAAGGCGTGGCCGGCGCCGCCGAGGTCGCAGGCGACGAAGTCGAGGGTGCGCCGGCCGTTGTCCAGATGGCCGTTGCTCTGCAGCACCGCGACGGTCTGGACGAACTGGTCGACCGTCAGCGGCTTTCCGTTGCGCGTCGGCAGCCCGTCGGTGGTGTGCGCCACCACGGCGAGGCGCGTGTGGTCGACGGGGAGCAGCTCCAGCGTCCTGCGCATCGCCGCGGTGGGCTCGTCGCCGAGGACCCAGGCGGGCTGGCGGTCCTGGCCGCCGGGGACGGAGTGGCCGTACTCGGGCAGTTCCAGATAGGTGAGCCGCTCCTCGGGGGTGTGGACCTGGGTGGGCTCCGGGGTGTGGGTCGGGCGCGTGGGCTCGTGCTGCTCGACGGGCTGGGACGGGTGCTGGGAGACGGTCGAGGTGACGGGCTCCGGCCGGGTGACGGTCTCGTTCCCCGGGTTCTCCGACTTCCCGGAGTTCCCGGAGTTCCCGGAGTGCTCCGACTTCCCGGAGTTCTCCGAGTTCCCCGAGCCGCCGACGTGGGCGGAGGCGCCCTTGCCCGGCTCCTCCGGGAGGGGCTGCTCCTTCGGGGGCGTCGGAGTGGTGGTGCTGTGGTCGCCGCCGGTGGTGGACACCTTCGTCGGGTTGTCCACCGTCTCCTCGGGGGCCTTCTTTCCGCCGCCGCCCGTGGACTCCGTGGGGATCGGCGACTCGGCCTTGCCCGTCTTCGGCAGCGTCTGCCCGTCGCTGCTCAGACGCAGGTCCGACGGCTGCACGCCCTCGTGCAGCTCCGCCGCCTCCCGCGCGGCGCGCGCCTTGGGGCCCTCCGGCCGCAGGATGAACGGGCTGGTCGGGTGCCCGGTCAGGGTGGCCGCGACGGCGAGCCACACGCGCGGGTCCTTCAGGCCGTAGTACTTGGCGTCGCTGGTCGCGGCCGACGCCGCGTCCAGCTCCCTCGCGTACTCCTGGAACCTGAGGCGCAGCGGGCCGGTCGCGACGTGTCCGAGGTGGCCGATCACGCCCATGGCGACGCCGCCGACGAAGCTGTCGACGGTGACGTTGAAGGAGTGGTCCTCGCTGAAGACCAGGTTGTAGGTGCCCTCGACGAGGATGTTCTGGATGCCGCCCTTGAGCGAGCCGGCGAGCGCCTCGCCGACCTTGTACAGGAACTGCATCGCCGTCTGCGGCCGCATGCCGTCCATCAGGACCATCACCCGGTCGGTGAGGTCCTTGACGACCTGCCTGGCGCCCGGGTCGGCCACGTCCTTGACGGCGGCGTTGAACAGGCGGCGCACGGCGCCCATGTCGACGGCGTAGCGGGCGCCGTCCGAGATGATCGTCTTCGCGAAGTTCTCGGCGGCCTGGCGGGCGACCTCCCCGCTGACGCCCAGCTGGCCGAGGTGCTCCTCGAAGGACTTCACCAGCTCCTTGGTGAAGGTCTCCTGCTTGGTCAGCTTGGCGACGATCTCGTCGGCGGTGTCCTTGGTGAGGGCCTTGGCACCGTCCTTGACCCCCGCGCCCACGCCGTCCTTGACCCCCGCGCGCACACCGTCCTTGATCCCCGCGCCCACGCCGTCCTTGGCCCCGGCGCGCAGGCCGTCCTTGCCCAGGGCGCCCGCGCCCTTGGTGGCCAGGTCGTTGCCGACCTTCTTGCCGACCCCGCCGCCGATCTCGCGGATGGCGTCGTTGACGACGGTCTTCTCCAGCTGCTTGAGCTCGTTCTTCTCCAGGTTCTTGACCAGGTCCCCGCTGAGGAACTTGCCGATCCCCGAGAGGTCCTTGGTCAGGCTCCCGAGGATGCCGCCGCCGAAGATCTTCCCGAAGAGCTTGCCGAGGCCGAAGGTGAGCAGCTCCAGCGGGCCGGTGAGCAGGCCGTTGATCGCCCCGAACTCGATGGCCTGGAGCAGGGATTCGGTCTCGTAGTGGTCCTTGTGGCCCTGGCCGATCTGGATGCCCTGGATGATGGCGTCCATCAGGATGCCGGTGCTGATGGAGAGGAACTCGTGCAGCATCAGCTGCTTGAACAGCCAGATGAAGACCTGCTTGACCACCTCGCGGGTGATCGCCTCGGCGACGAAGATCTCCGCGAGCGAACCGCCGAAGGTGAGCGGGATGTTGGCGATCGCCCAGGCGATCTGGGCCAGCAGCTGGATGAGCTGGGCGATGATCATCCACTTCGTGTACTCGATGGCGTTGGCCACCTTGTACGCGTAGTCGCTGAGCTCCTTCGCCGCGTCGCCCGCCGTGGTCAGGTAGTCGGTGGCGCCGGTGCCGCCGTAGAGCCGGCGCATCTTGAGGACGAACTGGTCGGCGGCCTCGCCCTCGAAGTTCTCCTTGCAGACCTCGACGAGCTGGACGAGGTAGTCGCGCAGCTCCGGGACCTTCTGGTGGATCAGCAGGTAGTCGTCGCCCGCGATGCGCAGGTCGTCCTCGCTGCCCTCCGGCCACTTCATGCCCGTCACGATGTGGAACAGGCTCCGAAGGCCCTCGGGCAGGGGGATGGACACGGCGGTGGGCTCCTGGCGGTCGTGAGAACGGGGCGGGGCGCGCGGCGGACTGACGGTCCGTCAGGCCTGGCCCGCGGCATCGTGGTCGGCCTCGCCGAGGATCCTCGACGCGTTCTTGCCACCCTGGCCGGCGCTGTCGAGGACCTCGCTGACCTTGGCGAACAGCTTGATGACGCCGTCCGTCGGCTTGTCGACGTTCTCGTGGTACTGCTTGCCGATCTCGTCGTTGCCGGCCGAGCTCTTGTTGTACCGGTTGATCTCGTCGGTCTTGCCCTTGATCGTGCTGATCAGGTCCGACATCTCGTGGAACTTGGAGAACTTGGCCTCCAGGTCCGACAGGGCGGTCAGGTCCTCAGCCACGGAACTCCTCCTGACGGTCGCGCTTGCGCCGCTCCTCGGCCGCGGCCTCGTCGGCGAAGCCGGGGCGCATCTGCCGCAGCGGGGCGAGGAGGCCGTCGAGATCGGTGCCGCCGGACATCGACGCCGCCAGGCTCTCGCCGAGGCCCTTGAAGGAGCCCATCGTCTCGGTGATCCGGTCGCCGATGTCGGCCCTCGCGGTGTTCAGCAGGTCGGTGAGCAGCGTGGCGAGCGCGGCGGGGGCCATCGACCGGTAGCCGGTGGTGTGGAAGGTCATCGACACCACCTGGCCCTGGGCGCCGACCGTCACGGAGACCATGCGGTCCTTGGACGTCGCCGTGGCCGTCGCCTTCTGCAGCTCGCGGGCCGTCTCCGTCATCTTGGCCTGCTGCTCGGTGAGCCTGGCCATCGCCTGCTCGATCTGCTCGGCGTACGAGAACGCCATTCCCGGCTCCTCCGTCTCGGTCCCCGCGGTCACCCCCGATGGCGCCGCCCCGGGCCCAGGGGGGTCGGGCCCGGGACGCGCCGGTCTTCGGGGGTCGTACGGTCCTCTCTACGGACGGGACGGGCCGCCCGGTTCGACGGGCCCGGGATCAGCGGCCGATGACTCCCGTCACGGCGCCGGAGTCGGTACCCCAGACCTCCTCGTCCTCGGCGAGCCAGGTGGTGCGCTGGCGCTCCTTCTCGCCCTGGCCCGCCCCTCCGGCGCCGCCCGGGGGCGGCATCATCGGGGCGCCGGAGCCGCCGGTGGTGGACACGCCCCGGCCCATCAGCGCCGCCTCCTCGGCGGCGGTCGCCGCGGCGGCGCGCCCGGCGGCCGCGTTGCGGGCCATGGCCGCCTCCTCGGCCATCGCGGCGCCGGCCTTGGCCGCGAGGGGCGACATCTGCTTGCCGGTGCCCATGGTGGGTACGCCTCCGGACACGCCGCCGGTGGTGCGGACGCCCTGGCCGAAGCCCTCCCCGACGCCCTCGCCGATCCTCGGGAGCGCCGTCGTGCGGCCCGATCCGAAGTCGCCGACGCTGCTCCAGTTGGAGCCCGTGCCGGGCAACCCGCCGCTGCTGCCGCCGGAGCCGGTGCCCAGACGGGTCTCGATGGCCCGGCGCTGGTCGGAGAGCATCTGGTCGAACGGGGAGACGGTGCGGCCGCCGGAGTCGCGGACGACTCCGTCCTTGTCGATGGACGTGTCCTTGTCGAGCACGACCGTGTTGCCGTTGCCGTCCTTCATCAGCGTGCCGTCGGGGAGGGTGACGGTGCCGTCCGGGTTGCGCTTGGAGCCCGGCGGGACCTTGAACGCGCCCCCGGGGACGATCGGGTCCGGCTCGCCGACCTTCGTCCCGGGCGGCACCTTGCGGGGCTTGCCGTCGGAGCCGAGCAGCGGCTGCCCGTTGGGGCCGATCAGTTCGCCCTTGCCGTTGATCGTGGTGCCCGGCGGGACGTACATGGGCTTGCCGTCGGGGCCGAGGACCTGCTTGCCGTCCTTGTCGAGGAGCGGCGACTGGCCCGCGTTGCCGATGTTGATGTTGCTGCCGGGGCCGCCCGGGCCTCCGGTACCGGTCTTGTTGCCGGTCTTGTTGGGGTTGAGGTCGAGGTTGGGCGGGGGCCCGCCGCCGTGGTTGGAGCCGGTGGAGTCCTTGTTCTTGTTGTTCAGGTCGAGGTTGGGGCCGCCCTTGCCGTCTCCGCCGCCACCCTTGCCGTCTCCGCCCTTGCCGTCTCCGCCGCCCCCCTTGGGGTCCGGGACCTTGGGCGCCGGGTCGACCGGGAGGATCATCCTGACGTCCGCGAACTTACCCAACGGGCCGGCCGCGTAGTTGTAGGAGGTCGTCAGGTTCTCCCGGACCCTCATGGCCTGAAGGTCCAGCGACCAGACGACCCAGAGGTTCCACAGGTTCTTGGCGTACGTCTCGATCTGCTGGACGAAGGCCGTGTCCTTGCCGCCGACCGGTTCCACACCGTCCGTGACCGACCAGGTGACCTTGGCCGTCTGCTCGTCGACGAGGGTCGGCACCAGGCCGAACGTCATGACGATGAACGCGAAGTGGACGCAGTACCAGGGCCAGGACAGGGAGTTGTCCTCGAAGGTCTTGAGCTTCCAGTTCCCGCCCCCTGCCACCTGCGAGGACTTGCCGCGCCAGGCGTTGTAGGCGTCGTAGAGGCCGTGCAGCGCGAAGCCCAGGCCGTCGCCGCCGGATTTGATGTGCGCCTCAACACGGTGGTCGTCCCCGCCGAGCCGGTTGCGCAGCTGGTCGAACTCGCTGCGCAGGCCGATCAGGACCTCCTTGAACCGGCCGGCCGCGCTGCCCTGGAACGTGTCACCGGCGCCGTCCACGTGGTTGGCCCAGTCCTGGACCTTCTTCTGGCACTCCGTGGCCCAGGTGTGGAGGTCGCCGATCTCCTTGGCGATGTCGATGAAGCTCTGCACGCTGGTGGTGTCGTTCGCCTTGCCGCCCCACAGCAGCGGGCCGAGGATCTCGTCGGCCATGTGCTCGAAGCGGTAGAGGTTGGTGCGGGACTTGGCCGGGTCGTCCGGCTGCCAGGTCTGCCAGTTGAGCTTGCAGCCGATGAGGGTGGTGGAGCCCTTGCCCTCGTAACCCCACTCCGCCCACATGGCGAAGCCGCTCTTGGCGCCGTTGTTCGCCTGCCAGTCCTGGGTCCACACCTCGATGGTGGCGATCCACGCCTCGCTCATGACGTCGTCGCGGCTCGCCACGTCGACCTGGTTCGAGGCGGCGAACGCCTTGATCATCTGCTCCCAGGGCTTGAGGGGCGTGGTGGCCGCTCCGGAGTTCTTGGGGTCTTCTGCCATGACTGCTTCCTGGTGCGAGGGAGGACTGGTCGAGGTGTGGGCGGCCGGGCCGGGCCGGTGCGCGGCCCGGCCGCACTCCGGTCAGACGGACGGCGGGCCGACGCCCCCGGTGCCGCCCGTGCCGCCGGTGCCCCCGGTACCACCGGTGCCACCACCGTTGAGGACGTCGCTGAAGATCTGCATCATGTTGGCCTCGGTCCAGGCGCTGTGCTCACCCTCGCCCAGCCGGGTGTTCGCCATCTGAAGATCGACCACGATCTTGTCGATGGTGTCGTGGATGGTCCCCAACGACGTCGTGACGCTCGTGCGGTAGTCGTTCAGCTTGGTCCGCAGGAACTTGACCGGGGGGAACGAGTCGTTGCCCGGCAGCAGCGCTGCGGTGGTGATCGGCCCCGACTTGGTGTTCACCTCCTCCTTGAAGGTCTGCAACTGCGTGACGAAGTCCTTGATCCCGTCGGGATCGACCTTGATCGTGCCCTCGCCCATGGGCGAACTCCTCAGCCCTCGTCGCTAGTTGACGAACTGCTTCCCGCCGTCCACGTCCGCCTGGATCATGGTCTGGTGCATGTGGCCGAGCCTGCCCGCGGCGGCGACGATGTCCTCGTTCATCACGTTCGCGTGCTGGTTGACGGTGGACTGGAAATTCGTGAAGGCCGCGGCTGCGGCACCCTGGAACTCGCCGCTCGTCGTCAGCGCGGTCAGCCGGCTCATCAGCAGCTCGAGGGCGTCCTTCATGCCGCCGCCGGCCTGGGCCAGCTCGCTCTGGGCCTGCTCGATGGTCTCGTGGTGGAGCTGGATGCTCCCGAAGTTGTCCATGGCCATGGTGTGGCGAATCCTTCCGCTCGTACGCGCCGTCAGGCGCCCTGGAGACCTTCGTAGATACCGTCGGCGAACTGTGCGCGGGCCTCGGCCTCGGCGTTGGAGATGATCTGGCTGGCGCCCTGGGTCGCCTCCACGAAGCGCTCGAAGGCCTGGATGACGAGGTGGTAGCGGGTCATCCAGTCGTCGAGCTTGGTCGTGAACATGTCGCCGGCACCGGAGATCCAGCCCTTCCCGACCTCCTCCTTGATGCGCTCGACCGTACGGCCGGCCGTGATCATGTCGTCGATCTGCTGCTGCAGCTCGCCGAGGACCCTGCGGATCGACTCGTCCTGTTTCGTCAGCATGGCGGGCGTGCTCACCGGGTGCTCCCTTCCTCCACCCGCACGGTGCGGGCGGTTCCGATCGACTCAACGGGGCTTTCGGGACGGGTGGTTCAGTCGCACGGAACCGGGGCCGCGGCGGAGGCCGGGGCGGAGGCCGGGGCGCCCGCGCCGATCGCCGGCACCGTCGGCGCGCCCGCCGCCGCGGCGTTCGCTCCGGCCGGTGCTCCGGCGGTCGCTCCGGCGGTCGCGGAGACCGCCGACACGTCCGCCAGGGCCGCCGGGTCCAGGCTCGGCCCGGTGGGCAGCAGGGCCAGCACGGCCGCGGGCACGGCGGCCGGGGTGACCCCGGCGTAGCCGAGCTGCTTGACCACGGCGGCCGAGGGCAGCGGGTAGCGCGTCCCCGCCTCGGTGACCAGGTACTCCGTCCCGCCGCCGCCCGCGCCCGACAGGGCCCGCACCAGCGCGCCGCGCCCCGGCCGTACGGCGATCCGGTCCGCCACCGCGCAGGCGCCCGGCGCCCCGGGGGCGGGGGCGCGGCCGGCCTCCGCCTCGGCGGCGGGCAGCACGGTGACGGCGGTGGTCGGGGAGCCGCCCGCCGTACGGACGTCGGCGCAGACGCCCTCGCCGCGCAGCGGGGTCACCAGCTGCGGCGGCGTCTGCGGCAGCCCGCCGCCCGGGGCGGTGGCGGGCGCGGGGTGCGCGGCGAGGTCCTCCGCGCCGATCGGGGCGGGCGCGGGGGCGGCGCTGCCGTACGCCTCGCGCTGGGTGCGGCGGTCGCCGAGCAGCAGCCCGTACTGGGTGGCGGTCAGCGGGGCCAGGCCCTCGCGGGTGAGCAGGTAGTGGGCGCCGCCCGGAGCGTCGAAGAGCTGGCCGACTCGGGTCGGCTTCCCCGCGAGCGCCGGGCCCTGGTCGCCCCGCCCGGGGACGGCGGGCGCGGCGAGGTCCGGCCCGGCGGGCAGGGCGTTCAGCACCCCGGCCTGGACGGGGAACGGCGTGGCGCCGCCGTAACCGAGCGCCTGGAGCGCGCCGTTGGCGGTGTCGACGCGCAGCCGCTGGCCCTGCCAGAGCAGGTGCACCGAGCCGTCCGGCAGGGAGACCAGCAGGCCCTGGCCGGCGGCGAGCGCCCGGCCCTCCCCCGGAGGGTCCAGCCGCAGCGACACCCGGGCGGCGGGGGCGCCGGTCGGGCCCGGCTGCACGGTGCCGCACACCAGCCAGGTGCCGCCGCCCAGGTCACCGGCGGGCGGCAGCCCGTCCGGGGCCCCGGCGATGCCCACCGGCAGGCCCCGCGGCGCGTCCGCGATCGAGTCCCGGCTCACCGAGCGGACCGTCAACTGGTCGCCCGCCAGCAGCTTGGCGCTGGTGTCGTTGAGCACCGGGTGCAACTGCCCGCCGATGGAGAGGTAGCGGGCGCCGCTCTCCTCCACCACCAGCAGGGTGCCCGGCTTCTCCCACCCGGAGTCGCCGCCCGGCTTGATCACCCCGTACACCGTCACGCCCAGGCCGATCAGCACTGCCACGGCCAGCCCCGTCACCGCGCCCCTGGTGGTCCTGCCCGTCGGGGTGTCCGGCGCGTCGGGCTCCGCCCGCAGCATGCCGGAGGCCAGCCTGCTCATCACGAACAGGTGCGCCTGCACCTGGTCGCGTCGGGACTGCATCCACGTCCTCCCCGCCGTTTCGGTGGGATGCGCCACTGTCCGCGCCCCCACCCCGGCTCTACGGGCGGGGACGGCCGGGGAGTTCACCCAATTTCCCTTGAACCCCTCTGCGCGGATGCAGGATGCTGGGCCCCTTCGGGTCGTCGAGGGAGTCGGAAGGGGAACGGTTGGACTGGGCCGAGGCCGCCGGGTACGGGGCAGTCGGGGGCGCGCTCGTCGAACTCGTCGTCGTCAACGGGCGGTTGCTCGCCTGGCAGGCGGCCCGCCACCGGGCCCGCGACGAACGGCGGCGCCGGCTCCCTCCCCTGCGGCACTACATCGACCCGACCGCCGACCTCGCCGCCGGCCTCAGCAGGATCGCCCTCGGGGCCCTGACCGGCTGGCTGCTCCACACCCAGGTCACCGGGCTGTACGCGGCGGTCGCGGCGGGGGCCTCGGCTCCGGCGCTGATCCGGCAGCTGGGGACCTTCGGGAGCGTGCAGGACGTGGTGCGGGGCGGCCCGGCGCCGGAGGGCGTCGAGCGGGAGACGGCGAGGGAGCGGGCCGGGGAGGTGGGATCGTGAGTTTCCTCCAGCGTTACCTGCGGTCGCTGCTGTCCACTTCCGTCCCCGTCCCGGCCTCCGCCCCGGAGGCGGGCGGCGCCTCCGGCCTGCCCTGGTGGCGGCGGTACGTGGCGTCCCTGGTCGGGGTGCCGCTGGCGGGCGCGGTGGGCGCGGGGCCGGTTCGGCGTGCGCGCCCGGTGAGGCGCACCGTCCTGGGGCCCACCGGCCCCCGGCGGGTGGTGGCCTACGCCCGTTCCAATTCCACCCCCACCCGCCGTCGGCGCCTGCCCCGCCGGCTGGGGGCCCTCGCCGCGCTCGGGCTGCTCTGCTGGGTGGTCGTCGCGCTGCTCGCCGACCCTCCCGCGCCCTCGCACACCCCCCCTCGGCCGGCCCCGAGCACCACCGCCCCCGTCACCACCGGCCCCGCGCGCTGACACCCGCACAGCCGCTACCGTGGTTGTCGCGCACCGACCGAACCGCCACCCCGTCTCCCGAGGAGAACCGTGACGTACTTCGTGGAACTGCCCGTGACGGCGGCCGGCTCGGACGCCCCGGAGACCGTGCGCGTCGAGATCGCCCAGGTCGGCGAGGGCCTCGTCCAGGTCTCCCGCCCCGGCCAGGTCGTCGCCCGCGCCACCCGCTCCCTCGGCGACATGCTCGCCGGCATCCGCCCCGTCGCCCAGAACTTCGTCGAGGGCTTCCACGGGCTCGCCCACGCCCCCGACGAGATCAGCATCGAATTCGGCCTCTCCCTCTCCGCCGAGGCCGACGTCGTCATCTCCAGCACCTCCGCCGAGGCCAACTTCAAGGTCTCCCTCACCTGGACCACCCGCCCCGAGCCCGACGAGCAGTAGGACCCCCTGCGCGATGGGCGCAGGGGGTCCCGAGGGGCGCCGTCGTGCAGGTGTCCTGGCCGAAGGCGACGGGGTCGCCGCCGTCCGCGCACCGGGCGGCGGCGAGGTAGTCGGCGGCGACGGCGCTGGATTCACACCGGCTTCCCCTACCCCGGGCCGAGGTGCGGGACGGGTGCCCCGGCGGCGAACGCCTTCTGCGAACCGGTGACCACCAGGCAGCCGATCCCCTCCTCCCGGTCGAACTCCCGGGCGGCGGAGACGACTTCACCCATCAGCTCGGCGTTCAGCGCGTTGAGCGCCTTCGGCCGGTCGAGGGTGACCAGGCCCACCGCTCCCCGGCGCTCGACCCGGATCGTCCGGTACTCCGTCATGCCGCACCACCCTCGCGCAGACCGGTCACAATGGCGGAGAAGTCCAGCACTCCCCCGGCACCCTCCGCAAAGGACGCGTACAACTCGGCCGCCCTGACGCCGAGTTCGAGCCGAGCGCCGGTCGCGGTGGCGGCGTCCGCCGCGAGGCCGAGGTCCTTGGCCATCAGCGCCGCCGCGAAGCCGGCCCGGTAGTCGCGGTTGGCCGGGCTCGCGGGCACCGGGCCGGGGACGGGGCAGTTGCTGGTGAGCGCCCAGCACTGGCCGGAGGCGGTGGAGGCCACGTCGAACAGCGCCTGGTGGCTGAGGCCGAGGCGCTCGCCGAGGACGAAGGCCTCGCTGACCGCGATCATGGAGACGCCGAGGATCATGTTGTTGCAGATCTTCGCCGCCTGCCCGGCCCCGGGGCCGCCGCAGTGGACGACCTTGCGGCCCATCGCCGCCAACACCGGCTCGGCTTCGGCGAATTCACCGTCCGAGCCGCCCACCATGAACGTCAGGCTCCCGGCCTCCGCCCCCGGCACCCCGCCCGAGACGGGCGCGTCCACCGCCCGATGCCCGGCGGTGCGGGCGAGGTCGGCGGCTACCCGGGCGTCGCCGACGGCGATCGTGGAACAGTCGACGAACAGCGCACCCGAGGCGGCCTTCGTCAACTCCCCGTACAGCTCCAGGACATGGCGCCCGGCGGGGAGCATGGTCAGCACCACCTCGGCCTCGGCCACGGCGGCCGCCGCCGAGTCGGCGATGACCACGCCCCGCGAGGCGGCGAGCGTGCGCGCGGCCGGTGCGAGGTCGTAACCCGTCACCGCATGACCGGCCTTGACGAGGTTGGCGGCCATCGGCCCGCCCATGTGGCCCAGTCCGACGAATCCGATCCTGAGGGTCACCAGCGCTCCAGGGTGCTCGGGGCGGCGAGGCCGAGCTCGCGCTCGCCCAGCCGCGCGAAGTGGCGGTCGACCTCGCCCTCGGACACCTCGGCCGGCTCGGCCGGGTGCCAGCGCGGGGTGCGGTCCTTGTCGATGACCTGCGCCCGGATGCCCTCGGGAAGGTCGGCGGTGGCCAGGGCGGCGCAGGAGGTGCGGAACTCCTGGTCGAGGACGGCCTCCAGCGGGCCGAGCGCCCGGGCCCGGCGCAGGGCGGCGAGGGTGACCTTGACGGCCGTCGGCGAGTTGGCGGTGATCCGGTCGGCGGCCTCCTCGGCCTCCGGCCGCCCGCAGGCCCGCAGCCGTTCGAGGATCTCCTCGACGGTCGGCGCCGCGTAGCAGTCGTCGATCCACTCCCGCTGCTCGGCCAGCCGCCCGGGCGGCGCCGTGCTCACGTGCCGCTCCAGCGCCTCGTGCACGGGCTCCACCGCGAGGTCGTCGAGCAGCGCGGGCAGCCGCTCGGCGGGCACGAAGTGGTCGGCGAGCCCGCACAGCAGGGCGTCCCCGGCGCCGATGGAGCCCGCGGTGAGGGCCAGGTGGGTGCCGAGTTCGCCGGGGGCGAGGCCGAGCAGGTAGGTGCCGCCGACGTCCGGGACGAAGCCGATGCCGGTCTCGGGCATGGCGATCCTCGTCCGCTCGGTGACGATCCGCACGCGGCCGTGCGCCGAGACGCCGACGCCGCCGCCCATCACGATGCCGTCCATCACGGCGACGTACGGCTTGGGGTAGCGGGCGATCCGGGCGTTGAGGCGGTACTCGTCGCGCCAGAACTCCTCGGCGGCGCTGTGGTCCCCGCCGGTGGCGGCGCGGTGGATGGCGACGATGTCGCCGCCCGCGCACAGCCCGCGCTCCCCGGCGCCGGTGAGGACGACGGTCTCGACGGTGCGGTCCTGCTCCCAGGCGTCCAGGGCCCCGGCGATGCGGCCGACCATGGCGTGGGTGAGGGCGTTGAGGGCCTTGGGGCGGTTGAGCACGATCAGCCCGGCCCGGCCCTCGCGGTGGAGGAGGACGTCCTCGGCCATCAGGCGGCTCCGATCAGGCCGCGGGCGACGATGACGCGCATGATCTCGTTGGTTCCTTCCAGGATCCGGTGCACGCGCAGGTCGCGCACCAGCTTCTCGATGCCGTACTCGGCCAGGTAGCCGTAGCCGCCGTGGAGTTGGAGCGCCTCGTCGGCGACGGCGAAGCCCGTGTCGGTGGCGTGCCGCTTGGCCATGGCGCACAGCTGCGGGGCCCGCGGGTCGCCCCGGTCCAGGGCGGCGGCCGCGCGGTGGACGAGCGCCCGGGCGGCCTCCAACTCCGTGGCCATGTCGGCGAGTCGGAACTGCAGCGCCTGGGCGTGCAGCAGCCGGGCGCCGAAGGCCTCACGCTCGCCGAGGTGGCGGGTGGTGCGCTCCAGGGCGCTC
This sequence comes from Kitasatospora sp. NPDC101183, assembly GCF_044767945.1. NCBI lineage: Bacteria > Bacillati > Actinomycetota > Actinomycetes > Kitasatosporales > Streptomycetaceae > Kitasatospora > Kitasatospora sp. NPDC101183. Next base: position 121,116 of record NZ_JBIWOW010000011.1, read on the forward strand.
TGCGCGCCGCCGAGGGAGCAGGCGGCGATGCCGAGCCGGCCGCCGTTGAGCCCTGCCATGGCGATGCGGAAGCCCTCGCCCTCCGCGCCGAGCAGCCGGTCGGCGGGCAACCGCAGGCCGCCGAGGACGACCTGGCGGGTCGGCTGGGCGCTCCAGCCCATCTTGCGCTCGTCGGGGCCGAAGGAGAGCCCGGGGTCGTCACGGTCGACGAGGAAGGCGGAGATGCCGCCCGGCCCCGGGCCGCCCGTGCGGGCCATCACCACGTACACCTGGGCGGTGCCGGCGCCGGAGATGAACTGCTTGACGCCGTCGAGGACCCAGCCGTCCCCGGCGCGGACGGCCCGGGTGGAGATCGCGGCGGCGTCGGAGCCCGCGCCGGGCTCGGTGAGGCAGTAGCTGCCGAGGTGCTCGGCCCGGCACATCGCGGGCAGCAGCCGGTGGCGCTGCGCCTCGGTGCCGTAGCGGTCGACCATCCAGGCCACCATGTTGTGGATGGACAGGTAGGCGGCGATGGACGGGTCACCGGTGGCGAGCGCCTCGAAGGCCACCACCCCGTCCAGCCGGGCGAGTTCGGAGCCGCCGACGTCCTCGCGGACGTACACCCCGCCCAGGCCCAGGTCGGCGGCCTTGCGCAGGACGTCCACGGGGAAGTGCTTGTCCCTGTCCCACTCGACGGCGTGCGGGGCCAGGCACTCGTCGGCGAACTGCCGTACGGCGTCGGCGATCGCGGCCTGATCCTCCGTCAGATCACTGGCGTGCACGGCGCTCATCCCATCGTGGGCATGGTGAAGCTCGCGCCCTCCTTGACCCCGGAGGGCCAGCGCGAGGTGACGGTGCGGGTGCGGGTGTAGAAGCGGATCGAGTCGGGGCCGTGCTGGTTGAGGTCCCCGAAGCCGGAGCGCTTCCAGCCGCCGAAGGTGTGGTACGCGATCGGCACCGGGATGGGCACGTTGACGCCGACCATGCCGGTGTTCACCCGGCGGGCGAAGTCCCGGGCGGTGTCGCCGTCGCGGGTGTAGAGGGCGACGCCGTTGCCGAACTCGTGCTCGCTGGGCAGCCGCAGCGCCTCCTCGTAGTCGGCGGCGCGCACGACGGTGAGGACGGGGCCGAAGATCTCCTCGCGGTAGATCCGCATCCCCGGGGTGACGCGGTCGAAGAGCGAGGCGCCGAGGAAGTACCCGCCCTCGTGGCCCTCCAGGCGGAAGTCCCGCCCGTCGACGACGAGTTCGGCGCCCTCCTGGACGCCGAGGTCCAGATACCCGCGGACGCGGTCCAGCGCATCCCGGCCCACCAGCGGACCGAAGTCGGCCGCCGGGTCGTCCGAGCGGCCGACCTTGAGCGCGCCGATCCGCTCGACCAGCTTGGCGACCAGCGCGTCCGCCGTCTCCTCCCCCACCGGGACGGCCACCGAAATCGCCATGCAGCGCTCCCCGGCCGAACCGTAGCCGGCGCCGACCAGGGCGTCTGCGGCCTGGTCGAGGTCGGCGTCCGGCATGACGACCATGTGGTTCTTCGCGCCGCCGAAGCACTGCGCCCGCTTGCCGTTGGCGGCCGCCGTCGCGTACACGTACTGCGCGATCGGGGTGGAGCCGACGAAGCCGACGGCCCGGACGCGGGGGTCGGCGAGCAGGACGTCCACCGCCTCCTTGTCGCCGTGGACGACGTTGAGCACGCCGGGCGGCAGCCCCGCCTCCAGGAACAGCTCGGCCAGGCGCAGCGGCACCGAAGGGTCCCGCTCGGAGGGCTTGAGGACGAAGGCGTTGCCGCAGGCCAGCGCGGGCGCGGCCTTCCAGAGCGGGATCATCGCGGGGAAGTTGAAGGGCGTGATGCCCGCGACGACGCCCAGCGGCTGGCGCATCGAGTACACGTCGATGCCGGCGCCGGCGTTGTCGCTGAACTCGCCCTTGAGCAGGTGCGGGACACCGGCGGCGAACTCCACGACCTCCAGGCCGCGCTGGAGGTCGCCGTGGGCGTCGGCGATCGTCTTGCCGTGCTCGGCGGAGAGCAGCCGGGCGATGGCGTCCTTCTCCTGCTCCACGAGTTGCAGGAAGCGCAGCATCACCCGGGCGCGGCGCTGCGGGTTCCAGGCGGCCCAACCGGGCTGCGCCTGCTCGGCGTCGGCGATCACGGCCTCCACCTCGGCGCGGCTCGCGAGCGGGACCCGGGCCTGGACGAGGCCGGTGTTGGGGTCGAAGACGTCGCCGTAGCGACCGGAGGTGCCGGGGGTGTGCTTCCCGGCGACGAAGTGGGTGAGTTCTCGGACCATCGGTGACGTTCTCCCGTCCTGGATGCGGAAAGGAGGACTGGAGGCCGCGCTCAAGTCGCTTGCGCGCAGCTGGACATGACGATGCGTCAACTATCTCTACGGGCGCGGATCGCCATGCGTGTCGTCTCCATCCTCGTGGAAAACACGGATCACCCGCGGCCGGTATCCTGACTCCCGGATCGACGCCCGCCCCCTGGCCTTCCCGGCTGGCTGCCAGTGGCCTTCTCCCGCGAGGGGTGGACTCCCCGGTCACAGTGGCGGGACCGTGCCGGACTCACACCGGCTTCCCTGACACCGCGGACCTGTTCACGACCATATAGTTGGACGTCCTAGTAAGTCCAGAGCCCCGGGCCCGCGCCGCGCCGGTACACAAACCGTCAGGGCCGCGTCAGCACCCCGTCAAAACCGACCGCCGCCCGACCGTACGGGTGCAGGGTGGACGTCACCTGCCACTTCGCAGGCCGTACCGGAGGTGAGCCCGCATGTCCGTCTTCGCCGCGTTCCATCCCCACGCCCCCGCGCCCGCCCTCGACAGCCCCGGGCACCGCCTGCGCGCCGCCCTCACTCGGGTCGCCGAGCGGCTCGGCGCCAGCCCGCTCGACAGCTCCGTCCTCCACGCCATGGGCGCGCCCCGCACCACGGCCCGGCCCGCCGGGCTCCACGCCCACTGGCACCCGGTGCGGCGGGCCGACGGCAGCACCGGGCTCGAGGCCGACTGGCACACGGGGAACACCGGCCACTGAAATCCGTTCCCCTCACCGGAGCCGGGGCGAGACCATGGCCACATGGAATTCCTCGCCTACCACCGGGACCGCCCCGGCTCCATGCCGCTGCGCGGTGAGCTCATCGAGGCCCACTGGTCCTACATGGACGGCTTCGCCGAGCAGCTCATCGCCCGCGGCCCCACCTTCGACGACGCCACCGAGACGGTCACCGGCAGCATCCACATCGTCGACCTGCCCGACCCGGCCACCGCCCGCGCGTTCGCCTTCGACGAGCCCAACTACCAGGCCGGCGCCTACCGCGACGTCCTGCTCCGCCGCTGGCGCAACACCCTCGGCCGCACCATGTGGGACTTCCCCGGCCTCCGGGTCGAGACCCCCCGCTTCCTCCTCCTCGCCCTCGGCACCGGCGAGCCCGCCGACCTCACGCCGCCCCCGTCCCACGCCGACGACCTGATCGCCTACGGCCCGCTGCTCTCCGACGACGGCACCACCTGGCTCGGCACCGCCGCCCTCCTCCGCGCCCCCGACGAGGCCACCGCCCGCACCCTCCTCACCCCGGACGCGTACGACTCCGTCGAGGCCCACTCCTGGGAACCCGGCGGCCGCCGCTGACACACCACCGGCCCGGCCCCCACGGAGCGGGGCCGGGCCGGACGGGCTACGCGCGCTCAGGTGCGGTTGAGGGTGTCCTCGATGAGGTCGCGGGCAGCGGGGCCGTAGACGGCCGAGGGCTGCAGGCGCTCGAACGCCCTGCGGAAGAGGTCCAGTCGGGCCGGGTCGATGATGGTCTCGCCGCCACGGAAGCCCTCGACCTCCACCCGGCGGTCGTCGAAGATCGAAAACCCGTCGCCCGGGTAGATCAGGAGCCTGGCCCGGGCCGGAATGATGCCGAGCCTGAGCCCGGGAAGGTCGATCGCCTCGGCCAGCCTGCGCAGTTGGCCGCGCATCACCTCGGCGCCGCCGATGTTCGTGAGCAGGGCCTGCTCCCCGAGGAGGACGTGGTACGTCCGGCCCTCCTTACCGATGAACTGCGCGCGGGCCGTCCGGGCCGCGACGCCGGCCTCGATGTCGTCCGGAGTCCCGTGGAAGTCGACCACGAGCCGGAGCATCGCCTCGGCGTACTCGGGTGTCTGGAGGTTGCCCCAGACGATGTCCGGCTTGTATCCGATGTAGTGGCGGGTCTCCCTGACGAGCTCCAGGAAGCTCTCCTGCACGGGACCGGTGCCCTGCTGGAGGAGGCTGTCCCAATTGCCCTCGGCCGAACTCGGTGTGGTCGCCATGGGAGGGATTGTTCCAGTGAGCGCCTCCCCCTGTCCGCGAGTTCAGCCGCCCGCCCCGGGGTCCCGGGGCGGGCGGCGGAGCAGAGGGTGTCAGCTGGTGGTGGGGATGAAGGGGCGGCAGGAGCCGGTGGGGCCGGAGTAGGGGTCGTTCCAGTCGACGTTGAGGAGACGGGTGCCCGTCTGCGGGCCCACGATGCCGTCGGCCTGGCTGCTGCCGAGGACGCTGGCCTGGAAGGTGCGCACGGCCGCGTCGGTCTTCGGGCCCCACTGGCTGTCCTGGTCGATGGTGGGCTGGCCGGACAGGTGCAGCCAGTTGTTGACCAGGTGCTGCACGCACCACACACCCGTGCCCGAGGTGGTGCGGCCGTAGCCGAGGTAGGGGGCGGTGGTGGAGGCCTGGGCGGTGCCGGCCACGGCGGCCGTGGAGAGGAGGAGGGCGCCGGTGGCGACCAGCCCGCGACGGAGGGTCCTGTTCATCGTGGTGGTCCTTTCGAGGGGGGAGTACTACGCGCCGTACATGTGGTCGCTGGGCACCTGCCAGTAGCAGTAGCCCGGGCCTCCCCACGGGGTGCCGCTGTACTTGGGCTCGCCGTAGACCAGGATCTGGAAGCCGGTCACCGGGCCGACGATGCCGTCCGCCTTGTAGCCCCAGTGCGCCTGGAACCAGCGGACCTCGGCCTCGGTCTTCGGGCCCCACTGGCTGTCCTCGTCCACCGACCAGTACGGCGCGCTCGCCCGGTACGCGGACCCGTTGTTGTTGAGGAAGTAGTTGAGGCTGTGCTGCACGCACCACACGCCGGCGCCGGAGGTGGCGTACCCGCTGCCGATGTAGGTCGCGCCGGGTGCGGCGCTCGCGGTGCCCGTCAGTCCCAGCACCGACGCGCCGGCTATCGCCAGCGCCACTGCGCCCTTGCCGATCCTGGCCATGACGTTCATCGACTTGCTCCTTCTGGTGGTTCGACGGTGCCGCACGGTGATCACGGCGACCGAATGCCGCAGCGTACTGATCGTCAGGCCGGCGCCGGAGGTGTCTCAGACGTCCCATCAGGCGCCGCACCGCCGTGACCAGCGGCGATCCGGCGCCCGGGACGGGCAAGGTGAGACGTCTCAACTCGTGGAGCGCTTCTCCAGGCGGGTGCCCTCGCGGAGGGTGATGGACATGAGGTCGCTGGGGGCGTCGAGTTCGAGGCGGTGCCAGCGGCCCCGGGGGACGACGACGGCGGTGCCCGGGGTGAGGCGGACCATCTCCTCACCGGAGGAGGCGGGGTCCTCGGCGCGCAGGTAGAAGCGGACGGCGCCGCTGAGGCAGCAGACGGCCTCCTCGGCCTGCGGGTGCATCTCCCAGTGGTCGGCGTGGACGTCGGCGTCGGTCTCCACGTGGAAGGTGGCGACCTGCCAGGCGGCTTGCCCGGCACCGGACGCGCCGCCGGCCATCCGCCGCTCGGCGGCCAGGACCTGGCCGTCGGGGTGGAGGAGGAGGGCGGAGGAGAAGAGGTCGAGGGAGAGAGGGGTGGTCATGAGCGGGTTCCTTCCAGGTGCTTCTCGGTGACGACGGGAGTGGGACCGGCGGCAGGACGGCGCGGCAGGACGAGGACGGCCACGGCGGCGGCGAGCAGGAACAGGCAGGCCCCGCCCGCGAGCCCCAGCGCGTAGCCCGAGTTGAGCGCGGCCGGGTCGGACGCGCCCCCGGTGCGCCGGGCGGCGACGGTGGCCAGGGCGGCGAGCCCCACGCAACCCCCGAGCTGCCGCGAGCTGTTGAGCAGGCCGGAGGCCGCCCCGGCCTCCTCCGCCCGGACTCCGGTGGTCGCGGCGGCGGCGACGGGGGCGAGCACCAGGCCCAGCCCGACGCTGGTGACGGCGGAGGGCCCGAGGACGTCGGTGAGGAACCCGCCGTCCGGGCTGAGGCAGGCGAACCAGGCCAGGCCCGCCGCGGCCAGCAGGGCGCCGGGGACGAGGGCGGCGCGCGGGCCGCGTGCGGAGACGACGCGGGTGGCCACCAGGGTGCCGGCCACGACGCCCACCGAGAACGGCAGGAACGCGGAGCCGGTCGCCGCCGCGCCCATGCCGAGGACCTGCTGCATGTAGAGGGAGACGAAGTAGAAGGCCGCGAACTGCCCGGCCGCCGCGAGGAACACCAGCACGTTGGCCCCGGCCACCCACCGGCTGCGCAGCAGCCCGAGCCGCAGCAGCGGCGCCGCGCTGCGCGCCTCGACGAGGACGAATCCGGCCAGCACCACCAGGGCGAGCAGCACGGCGGGCCACTCGGCCGCCACGACGCCGTACACCAGCAGCCCGCATCCGCCCGTGGCCAGGACGGCGCCGGGCACGTCCAGCCGCTCCCGGCGCGCGGGGCGTACGTCGGCGGGCACGCCCGCGGCCGTCAGCGCGAGGGCGAGGGCGACGATCGGCAGGTTGACCAGCATGACCCAGCGCCACCCGGCGTACTGGGTGAGCAGCCCGCCCGCCAGGACGCCCAGGGCGCCTCCCGCCGCGTTGACCGCGCTCCACACGCCGAGGGCGCGCACCCGGGCGCGCCCCTCGCCGAAGGTGGCGGTGAGCAGCGAGAGCGCCGCCGGTGCGGCGGCCGCGGCGCCGAGGCCCTGGCCGGCGCGGGCGGCGACGAGCTGCCACGGGGCCTGGGCGAGGCCGCCGGCGAGCGAGCAGGCCGCGAAGGCGGCGAGGCCGAGGGTGAGGAGCCGGCGGCGCCCGTACAGGTCGCAGGCCCGGCCGCCGAGCAGCAGGGCGCCGCCGAAGGTGAGCGCGTAGACGTGCACGACCCAGGAGAGGTCGAGCGGGGCGAAGCCGAGCGCGGTGCGGACGGCGGGCAGGGCGACGTTGACCACCGACTGGTCCAGGGCGAACACGAACTGGGCGACGGCGACCGCCGCGAGCACCGTCCCGGGGCGCCCTCGCGAGTTTCTATACATGTATAGAAACGTAGCGCGCAGCTCCCGCCGATGTCGAGCCCCGAACCGGCCGGGGAGATGATGGCGGCATGCACGAGAAGCCCCGCAGGTCCCCCGGCCGCCCGCCCCGGATCTCCCTCGACCAGGTCCTCGACTCCGCCCGCCGGATCGTCACCGAGGAGGGCGTGGACCGCCTGACCATGCGCCGGCTCGCCACGGAGGTCGGCAGCACCCCGATGGCGCTCTACCACCACGTGCGCGACAAGGACGAGCTGCTCGTCCTCCTCCTCGACGACTACGCGAAGCGGGCGCTGCGCCGCCCCGACCTGCCCGCCGACCCCCGCGAGCGGGTGCTCGTCTGCACCGCCGCCATCCACGGGGCCCTCGCCGACTGCCCCTGGATCGTCGAGGTCCTGACGGCCGACGACCTGCTGTCCACCACCTCGCTGTGGTTCGTCGAGCAGATCCTCGACGGCCTCGTCGCCTGCGGCCTGACCCCCGAGCGGGCCGTCCACGGCTACCGCGCGATCTGGTACTACACGGCCGGCGAGATCCTCGTCCGGGCGACGGCCGGACGGCGCCGCGCGGACAGCGACCGCGCGACGTACAGGGAGCGAGTTTTCGCCGATCTCGACCCGAACGAACTTCCACGACTGGCGAACGTCGCGGCCCGATGGGCCGTACTGACGGCCGAGGAGACCTACCTCCAGGGCCTCACGGCACTGGTGGACGGTCTCCTGAACACTCCCTGACACCATGCCAAACCCCGTGCGGCGACCAGGATTTCGGGCGTTTCCCCAGCTCACCCCGCGTGCCGGCACCCCCTCGGCACCGGCCACCGACCACAAGCGGTAGGCCAATCTTCAAATCTCGACCATGCGTTTCACACATCCCCCTCTTCGGGTGGCCCGGATGCTCTACATTGATTTTCGCCTCGCACGGTTGGACGAGGGGCGGCGGTGAGTGATCTACGGTTTCGGCGCCGTGGGCGGTGAGTTGACACGCCTTCGGACGCTTGGTGGGGATGATCATTTCTCGGCGCCCGGGCGGGGTGTTCACGTTACGCGGCAATAGCGGCAATAGCAGCGACAGCCGATTCGCCATTCCCCGGAACAGGTTTCCGGGTTGCAGGAACGGTGCGGCACGGGAGGTGGGGCCTCCCAAGGGGAGGCACAGTGCGGGAGGCGCGAGCCTTCCAGGGGGGAGGAATCGTGTGGAGCGAGCACGTCGAACCCGCTGACGACCTGGAGGAAACGGTCGATCAGGGGGAAGGCGAATTACTGACCCCGTTCCATCCGGCGCGACGGCGCCGGTTGAACGGGACAATCGGCCGGGCCGAGCTCGACTGGGAGCAGCAGTACCGCCGAACCGTCATCGTCAGCGATACGGTGGCCACCGCGTTCGTGGTGGCGGCGATCGGCGGCTTCTTCGGGGTTCGGGACGCGGCCAACTGGCACGAGAAATGGGGAATTCTCGCCTTCGGCACCGAGATTCTGGTGCTGGGGGCGCTGGGGACGACCAAGGCGTGGGCCCCGGCTGTGCTCGGGCAGGGCGCCGAGGAGTTCCGCAGGCTCGGGCGCTCCCTCTTCGCGGCGGCCGTGGTGCTGGCGCTCGGCGGGATCGCCCTCAGCTCGCACAACATCAGGCTCTGGATCTTCGTCGCGATCCCGGCGATCACCATGGTCACCATGACGGAGCGGTACCTGCTGCGGCTCGCCCTGCACAAGCAGCGCAAGGACGGGCGGTGCCTTCGCCCGGTACTGGCGGCCGGCAGCCCCGCCACCCTGCGCGACCTGATCGCCCGCACCCGCAAGTTCCCTCACCTGGGCTGGCGCGTGGAGGCGGTCTGCACACCGTACGGACTGGGCCCCAACGGGGACCGGCTGGACGGGGTTCCCGTGGTCGGCCGTCTCACCGACGTCGCCGACCACGTCCACCGCGACGGCTACCGGGTCGTCGCCGTCACGCCCGACCCCTACTGGTCGCCGGACCGGCTGCAGCGGCTGGCCTGGAACCTGGAGGGCGGCGAGGCGGAGATGGTCGTCGCACCCGTGCTGATGGAGGTGGCGGGCCCCCGGCTGCACGTGGACGCGGTGCTCGGCATCCCGATGCTGCGGGTCAGCATGCCGGCCTTCACCGGCGGCCCCCGGGCCGTCAAGGCGGTCGCCGACCGCCTCGGCGCGGCCGTCCTGCTGGTGGTGTTCTCGCCGCTGATGCTGGCGGTGGGGCTGCTCGTCCTGCTGGACAGCCGGGGCGGGGCGTTCTACCGGCAGCACCGGGTGGGCAAGGACGGACGCCAGTTCACGCTGGTGAAGTTCCGCACGATGGTCGCCGGGGCGGACCGCAAACGCACCGAACTGCTCGCCCGCAACGAGGGCGCGGGCCTGCTGTTCAAGATGCGCCGCGACCCCCGGGTGACGAGGGTGGGCGGAGTGCTGCGGCGGTACTCGCTGGACGAACTGCCGCAGCTGTTCAACGTGTTGGCCGGTTCGATGTCGCTGGTCGGCCCCCGGCCCCCGCTGCCGGAGGAGACCGCCGAGTACGGGCCGGACATCAAGCGGCGGCTGCTCGTCAAGCCCGGCCTCACGGGGCTGTGGCAGATCAGCGGGCGCAGCGACCTGCCGTGGGAGGAGGCGGTGCGCCTCGACCTGCGGTACGTCGAGGACTGGTCGCTCGCCCTGGACGCGGTGATCCTCTGGAAGACGCTGCGCGCGGTGCTCCAGGGGCAGGGAGCGTACTGATGCACCAAGGGGGGCGCCGCTGCGACGGCGGCGCACGGACGGCCGGCCACTGGGGCCTGCCCGAGGGGAGGGACGGATCATGCGGGTCAGCGTCTTAGGTCTCGGCTACGTGGGTTGCGTGTCGGCGGCGTGCCTGGCGAGCCTGGGCCACGAGGTCATCGGGGTGGACGTCAACCCGGTGAAGGTCGACCTGGTCAACGACGGCAAGGCCCCGGTGGTCGAGGAACGGATCGGCGAGATGATCGCCGAGGTCGTCGCGTCGGGTGCGCTGCGCGCCACCGTCGACGTGCGCGAGGCGGTCCTGGGCACCGATGTGTCGCTGGTCTGCGTGGGCACGCCCTCGGAGCCCAACGGCAGCCTGTGCACCACCTACCTGGAGCGCGTCGCCGAGCAGATCGGCACGGCGGCGGCCGAGAAGGCCGAGCGCGGCGAGCGGCACACCGTGGTCTTCCGCAGCACCATGCTCCCGGGCACCTGCCTGGACCTGCTGGTGCCGATCCTGGAGAAGCACCTCGGCGGCACGGCGGGCGTGGACATCGGCGTCGCGGTCAACCCGGAGTTCCTGCGCGAGGGCACCAGCGTGCGGGACTTCTTCGACCCGCCGAAGACCGTCATCGGCCAACTCGACGCGGCCAGCGGCGACGTGGTCGCCTCGCTGTACGAGGGCCTGCCCGGCGAGGTGTTCCGGGTGCCCGTCCCGGTGGCCGAGGCCATCAAGTACGCGGACAACGCCTTCCACGGCCTCAAGATCGGCTTCGCCAACGAGCTGGGCGCCGTCTGCCAGGCCCTCGGGGTGGACTCGCACCAGGTGATCGACGTCTTCCTCGCCGACCGCAAGCTCAACATCAGCCCCGCCTACCTGCGCCCCGGCTTCGCCTTCGGCGGCTCCTGCCTGCCCAAGGACCTGCGCAGCCTCGTCCACGCGGCGCGCCGCGCCGACGTCTCGGTGCCGATCCTCTCGCACGTGCTGCCCTCCAACGCCGACCACCTCCAGCGCGCGGTGGAGCTGGTGGAGCGCACCGGCAAGCGCAAGGTCGGCCTGTTCGGCCTCTCCTTCAAGCCGGGCACCGACGACCTGCGCGAGAGCCCGCTGGTCGAGCTCGCCGAGCGGCTGTTCGGCAAGGGCTACGAGCTGCGCATCTACGACCCGAACGTGAGCCTGTCCCGGCTGCTCGGCGCGAACCGCGAGTACATCGAGACCCGGCTGCCGCACCTGGCGCAGCTGCTCGCGGAGTCCGTCGAGGAGGTGCTCGACCACGCCGAGGTGTGCGTGGTGGGCACGAAGGAGCCGGCCGTGCTGGCGGCCCTGCCCCACGGTGACGGCCCGCTGATCGTCGACCTCATCCGCCTCCCCGACGCGGAGACGCGCCGGACAGAACCGGGGTACACGGGCCTTGCTTGGTAACAGCACGTCAGATCGGACGGCCGGCCGCGGCGGGCGCCCCCGCCGCGCGCTGGTCCTGGTGGAGAACCTGTCGGTGCCCTTCGACCGCCGGGTGTGGCAGGAGTGCACGACGCTGCGCGACGCGGGCTGGCGGGTGGACGTCATCTGCCCGCAGGGCACCAAGCGGGACACCGAGGCGCAGGCCGTGATCGACGGCATCCGCATCCACCGCTACCCGCTGCAGGCCGCCACCGGCGGCCCGGCCGGCTACCTCAAGGAGTACGGGACGGCCCTGTGGCACACCGCCCGGCTGGCCCGCAAGGTCGGCCCGGTCGACGTCGTCCACGCCTGCAACCCCCCGGACCTGCTCTTCCTCCCGGCGCTGCTGCTCAAGCGGCGCGGCGCCCGGTTCGTCTTCGACCAACACGACCTGGTGCCCGAGCTGTACGAGTCCCGCTTCGACCGGGGCCGGGACCTGCTCTACCGCGCCGTCTGCGCGCTGGAACGATTCACCTACCGCGCGGCCGACGTGGTGATCGCCACCAACGAGAGCTACCGGGAGGTCGCGCAGACCCGCGGCGGCAAGCGGCCCGAGGACGTGTTCGTGGTGCGCAGCGCCCCCGACACCTCGCGGTTCCAACCGGTGCCGCCGGAGCCGGAGTTGAAGCAGGGCAAGCCCCATCTGCTGTGCTACCTGGGCGTGATGGGACCGCAGGACGGCGTGGACTACGCGCTGCGCGCCCTGGCGAAGCTGCGCGACGAGGTCGGGCGCACCGACTGGCACGCCGTGTTCGTCGGCGGCGGCGACACCTTCGACGCGATGGTGGAGCTCTCCCGCGAGCTGGGGCTCTCCGAGCAGGTGCAGTTCACCGGCCGCGTTCCCGACGCCGACCTGGTGCGCTACCTCTCCTCGGCGGACATCTGCCTCTCCCCCGACCCGCTCAATCCGCTCAACGACGTCTCGACCATGAACAAGGTCCTCGAGTACATGGTCATGGGCCGCCCGATGGTCTCCTTCGACCTGCGGGAGGCCCGGGTCTCCGCCGGCGACGCGGCGCTGTACGCGCCCGCCAACGACGAGTCCCGGTTCGCCGAGCTCATCGCCGAGCTGATGGACGATCCGGACAAGCGCGCCTGGATGGGCAAGCTCGGCCAGGAGCGGATCAACGGGCCGCTGGCCTGGCGCAACTCCCAGAAGGCGCTGCTCGACGCGTACGCCGCCGCCGTGCGCGACAGCGCTCCGGCCTCGGCGGGCCACCCGGACCGGGCAGGGAGAAGGCCCCGGCGTTGAGCGACGACACGATACGCCTGGTCACGATCGGCCGGATCTTCCGGCGGCGGTGGCGGCTCCTGACCGTCCTCGCCGTCCTCGGCGGGCTGGTCGGATTCGGCGCGTCCCTGCTGTTCCCGCCGCAGTACACGACCTCGGTGTCGGTGCTGCTGCCGGGCGCCTGGCAGGAGCGCGAGCTGTTGACCCAGGCCCAGATCGCCACCAGCTCGGTGGTGATCGACCGCACCGCCGCCACCCTCAAATGGTCAGGGGTGGGCGGTGCGGACCTGCGCGACAAGGTCATCGCCACGGCCACGGACGGGAACATCATCAAGATCTCGGGGACGGCCGACACGCCGGAGCGCGCCCAGCAGCTCTCCGACCAGGTGGCCAAGCAGTTCGTCGGCTTCGCCGCCCGGCTCACGGGCGACGGCACCGACCCGGAGGCGGCGCAGCCCGAGGCGCTGCGGCAGCTGGTGCAGCAGGCCAGCCGCCGCATCACCGACCTCGCCGACGCCACCAACCCGGGGCAGACGGTGGAGAGCGTGCAGACCCGCACCGAGCTGGCCAAGCTGCGCACCGCCCTCCAGGACGCCGTCAAGAAGCTCGACCAGGCCGATCCGGCCACCTTCAAGTCCTCCAACATGGTCGTCATGGGCCCGGCGGCCCGGCCGACGGGCGAGGCGGCCCCGACGCGGACGCAGCTCGTCGTGGCCGGGGCCGCGCTGTTCTTCGTGTCCGCGGTGATCGGGCACCTGACGGCCGCCCGGATGAGCCGGCGGCTGCGCGCCGAGGGCGAGATCGCCACGGCGCTGGGCGCCTCCGTCCTGGGCACCGTCGACGTCCCCGGCTCCGCCGCCGCCCCGCGGCCGAAGGGCGGCGGCCCGAAGGCGCTGGCCCGCCGGCTGCTGGGCCTGGACGTCCGCTGGGACCTGCCCGCCCCGCGCGCCTCGGGCGACGAGGAGAGCCGGCTGGTCCGCTACCGCCGGGTGTGCGCCCGGCTGAAGGACCGCTCCCCCGTGCCGAGGCGGCTGCTGGTGCTCGTCCCCCAGGGCGACGGGCTCGCGCTGGCGGGCGCCGAGCAGTTGGCCGCCGAGGCCGGGAACGACCCGCTGCTGCGGGTGGTCGAGGTCCCGGTGGACCAGCCGCTGGTGCCGGAGCACGACGAGGAGTCGGGCGCCGTGGTCGTGCTGAGCGCGGGCAACTGGACGGCGCCGGAGCTGGCCGGCATCACCGGGGCCTGCGCGGACGCCGGGCACGAGGTCGTCGGCCTCGTCCTCGCCGGGCCCGTCCGGACCGCCAAGGCCACCAAGGCCTCCAAGTCCGCGCGGTCCGGCGGCCGGAAGTCGAAGGGCGCCGACAAGGAGCTCGCCGAGACGGGGAGTGGTGCACGGTGACCACCCGCACGTCCCCTGAGCACAGCTCCACCGCCTCCCCCCTGCTGGACCTGCAGTCCCTGGTGGTCGCCGTGCGCCGGCGCCGCCGGCTCTGGTGCACCCTGGCGCTGGCCGGGTTCCTGCTCGGCGCCGCGGTGGCCGTCCTCAAGCCCCCGCCGCCGACGGCGGTGGCCACGGTGCTGGTCGCGCACGCGGCGGACCAGCCCAACGACCCCGGCACCCTGATCAAGACGGACGCCGCCCTGCTCCAGACCACCAACATCGCCGGGGCCGCCCTCAAGGCCCTGAACTCCCCCGACAAGCCCGAGGACTTCATCACGCAGTACAGCGGCGCCGGGCTGACCAACAACCTGCTCCAGATCACCGTCACCGCCAAGAGCGACGGGGAGGCGACGGCCCGGGCCAAGGCGCTGGCCGAGGCCTTCGTCGCGGACCACGTCAACCGGATCAAGGCCTCCGCCGACGCCGAGTCCAAGGCGCTGCTCGACCAGCGCGACCGGCTCACCGAGGAACTGGCCCAGGTCAACAAGCAGATCGGGGACGCGCAGGGCGGCGGGCCGAAGAACTCGGCCAACCTGGAGTCGCTGTTCGCCAGCCGGGCCGAACTCACCTCGCGCATCACCGACTTCGGGCAGCGCGCCGCCGAGGCCAAGGTCGGCACACCCCGACTCGTCGCCGAGACGCAGATCGTGGACGCCCCGCGCGCCGTCAAGCAGTCCCTGCCGAAGGCGGCCGCCACGGACGCCGGGGTCGGGCTCGTCCTCGGGCTCGTCATGGGCATCGCGCTGGCCGCCGTCGGCGCGGTGGTCGCGGACCGCCCGGTGCTGCGCCGGGAGATCGCGGCGGGCCTGGGCGCCTCCGTCCTCACCGAGCTGCCGGAGCCGCCGCGCGGGCCACTCGCCCGCTTCCAGCGGCGCCGCACCAAGGACGCCCGCGCCAGGCTCACCACCACGCTGGCCCGGACGGTGCGCGGCGGCGACGAGCCGGTGTCCCTGCTGGAGCTGGGCAGCGCCCGCAGCACGGCCGTGATCGCCCTGGACCTCGCGGCGGCCCTGGAGGCCGAGGGGCCGGTGACGGTCGTCGACGGCCTGCCCGGTCAGCAGCTCGCCAAGGCGCCGAAGGGCGGCGCCGTCACGGTGGTGCGCGGCGAGCAGGCCCCCGGGGGTACGGGCGGGGGCCCGCGGATCGGCGTCGGCTCGGTGGCGCCCGGCACGGCCTGGACGGACCTGCGCCACCTGGGCACCACGACGGTGCTCGTCGTGCGGGCCGGTCACGGCAGCGCGTCCTGGCTGCACACCGTGGCGCGCCAACTCGCCGAGCAGCGCATCGCGGTGGCCGGCGTGGTGCTGATCGACCCCGATCCGCGCGACCGCACCGACGGCACCCTCTGGGACGGCCCCGCCGCCCCGCCCCGTACCGACAGCGAACCGCCCACCAGGGTCAACGGGACCATCCCGGGACGGACCCACCGACGGCCGGCGTGGACAGCGCCGGCCACCGACGACGACAGCGACCAGGAGGCGAGGTAGGACATGTGTGGAATCGCGGGCACGTACCGCTGGCCGGACGGCAAGGCCGTCACCGACCTGCTCACCGAGACCCTCGCCCACCGGGGCCCCGACGGAGCGGGCCGCTACAGCCACGCCCTCGCCGAGGGCGAGGTGCACCTGGGCCACCGGCGGCTCTCCATCATCGACCTCTCGGAGACCGGCGCCCAGCCGATGGCCAAGGACGGCCTCGTCCTCACCTACAACGGCGAGCTCTACAACGCCCCCGAGCTGCGCGCCGAACTGGAGGCCGCCGGGGTGCGCTTCCGCGGCACCTCCGACAGCGAGGTGCTGCTGGAGGCCTGGCGCCGCTGGGGCACCGACGGCCTGCACCGGCTGCGCGGCATGTTCGCCTTCGGCGTCTTCGACGAGCGCACCGGCGAACTCGTCCTCGTCCGCGACCAGTTGGGCATCAAGCCGCTCTTCCTGATCCGGCGCGGCGAGGGCCTGGTGTTCGCCTCCGAGCTCAAGGCGCTGGCGGCCGCCACCGGCGGCTCGCTGGAGGTGGACCACGCGGCGATGGTCGCCTCGCTGCTCTACTACTGGGTGCCGGACTCCCGCTGCGCCTACCGCGAGGCCGAGAAGCTGCCCCCGGGCAGCTGGCTGCGCTGCCGCCCCGACGGCAGCGTCGATCGGGGCCGGTTCTGGCACCTGCGCGAGGTCGCCGCCGAGGGCCGCGAGCGGGCCCTGGCGGGCGAACTGCCGGACCTCGCCGCGATCGTGGAGGAGTCGACCCGGCGCCACCTGCTCTCCGACGTGCCGGTGGCGACCTTCCTCTCCGGCGGCCTGGACTCCAGCTACCTGACGGCGCTGGCGGCCCGCGACCGCCCCGGGATCTCCGCCTACACCATCGGGTTCCGCGCCGAGGACGCCAAGTTCGAGGCGATGCCGGACGACCTGCGCTACGCCCGGCAGGTCGCCGAGCAGTTCGGCGTGGACCTGCACGAGATCGAGATCGCCCCGGACGTCCTCGACCTGCTGCCGCAGATGACGTACCACCTGGACGAGCCGATCGGGGACCCTGCGGCGATCAACACCTTCCTGATCTGCACGGCCGCCCGGGAGGCCGGGGTCAAGGTGATGCTCTCCGGCATGGGCGCCGACGAGCTGTTCGCCGGCTACCGCAAGCACCTGGCCAACCAGCTGGCCCTGCGCTACCAGCGCGTCCCGGCGCCGCTGCGGCGCGGCGTGTCGGCGGCCGTGGGCCGGCTGCCGGTGGCCACCTCCAGCCGGGGCCTGCGCTCGGTGCGCTTCGCCAAGCGCTTCCTGTCCTTCGCCGACCTGCCGGAGGAGGAGGCGTTCCGGCGCAGCTACACCATGTACGACCGGGCGGAGCTGCTCGACCTCGTCAACCCGGACCTCGCCCCGGCGGTGGAGGACGTGCTGGGCGAGCACGCGGACGTCTACGAGGACAACGACCTCGACGACTACGTGAACCGCATGTGCCTGGGCGACGCCCGGATGTTCCTCCCGGGCCTCAACCTCGCGTACACCGACCGCTCCAGCATGGCCGCCTCCACCGAGGTGCGGGTGCCGTACGTGGACGTCGAGGTGGTCAAGGCGGCGTTCACCTTCCCCGGCGACCGCAAGATCGTCGGGCGCCAGGGCAAGGCCGTCCTCAAGGAGGCGGCGACGAGCGTGCTGCCCCGGGAGATCGTCTACCGGCCCAAGGGCCTGTTCAGCGCCCCGCTGCGCGCCTGGATGAGCCGGGACCTCGCCCCGCTGGTGCGCGAGGTGATCAACGACGGCGAGCTGGTGCGCTCCGGGTTCCTGCGCCGCGACGCGCTGGCGCGGCTCGCGGCCGAGGACGCCGCCGGGCAGCAGGACTTCTCCAAGCACCTGTGGCACGTGCTGACCCTGGAGTACTGGTACCGGGGCGCGATCTCCGGCACCCGCCCGACCGCCTAGCCGACTTCCGGCCTTCGAAGCAACCGGCAAAGAAACAAGGGGACTTCCGGTGAAACAGGTTGTGCAGAACTACAAGAGCGGCGAACTGTCGGTGCTCGACGTGCCGGTGCCGGGGTGCAAGCCGGGCGGGGTGCTCGTGCGCACCGTCTTCTCGCTGATCTCCACCGGGACCGAGATGATGAAGGTCTCCGAGGCCGGGATGTCGATGGTGGGCAAGGCCCGCTCGCGCCCGGACCAGGTCGCCAAGGTCATGCAGAGCGTGGCCGTCAACGGCCTGCCCGCCACCTACCGCAAGGTGATGGGCAAGCTGGACTCGTACACGCCGCTGGGCTACTCGCTGTGCGGCGTGGTGGAGCAGGTCGGCGCCGGGGTCGACGACGTGAAGGTCGGGGACCTGGTGGCCTGCGCGGGCAACGAGCACGCGCTGCACGCCGAGCTGAACTGGGTGCCGAAGAACCTCTACACCCCCGTGCCGGACGGCCTCGCGCCGCAGCACGCCGCCTTCGGCACCGTCGGCTCGATCGCCCTCCAGGGCGTGCGCCAGGGCGAGCCGCAGCTGGGCGAGGTGGCGCTGGTCATCGGCCTCGGCCTGATCGGCCAGCTGGTCGTGCAGCTGCTCACCGCCGCCGGGGTCAAGGTGATCGGGGCCGACCCCGACCCTTCGCGCTGCGAGCTGGCCGAGAGCCTGGGCGCGTCGGCCTGCGGCGACCCGGGGTCCTCGGCGGTGGAGAACGCCGTCGCGGAGCTGACGGACGGCCACGGCGTGGACCAGGTGTACCTGGCGGCCGGCGGCGGCAGCAACCAGCCCGTGGAGCTGGCCGCCCACCTGGCCCGGGACCGCGGCCGGGTGATCGACATCGGCAAGTGCAGCCTGAACCTGCCCTGGAACGCGTACTACGAGAAGGAGCTGGACGTCCGGTTCTCCCGCTCGTACGGCCCCGGGCGCTACGACCCGTCGTACGAGCTGGAGGGGCGCGACTACCCGATCGGCTACGTGCGCTGGACGGAGCGGCGCAACCTCGCCTGCTTCCTCGACCTGATGGCGCGCGGGCGCGTGGACGTCGGCCCGCTGGTCTCCCACGTCGCCGACTTCGAGGACGCGGTGGAGACGTACCGGCGCCTCAAGGACGGCGAGTTGAAGGCCGTCACCGCGCTGTTCCGCTACCCGACCGCCGAGGCTGCCGGGGCGGAGACCGGAGCGCCGGAGCTGGAGGTGCCCGCCGTGCGCCGCCCGGCCGCGACGCAGGCCGCCCCGGCCCGCGGCGGCAAGGCCCCGGTGCGGATGGCGTTCATCGGCGCGGGCAACTACGCGACCTCCATGCTGCTGCCGCACCTGGCCCAGCGCGAGGGCGTCTCGCTGTCCACCGTCGTCACCACCACGGCGCTGTCCGCCGCCAACGCCCAGCGCAAGTTCGGCTTCGCCCAGGCGACCACCGACCTGGACGCCGTCCTCGGGGACTCCTCCATCGACGCCGTCTTCGTGGTCACCCGGCACAGCACCCACGCCGACCTGACCCGCAGGGCGCTGCTCGCGGGCAAGGCCGTGTTCGTGGAGAAGCCCCTCGCCCTGACGCAGGAGGAGCTGGCCTCCGTCCTCGCCACCGTCGAGGAGTCCGGCAACGACCGCCTCCAGGTCGGCTTCAACCGCCGCTTCGCGCCGCTGCTGCGCGAGGCCAAGAGCCGCCTGGGCGCCCGCACCGGCCCGGCGAGCCTGCGCTACCTCGTCAACGCGGGCCGGCTCCAGCACGGCAGCTGGTACCTCCAGCAGGGCACCGAGGGCTCCCGCTTCGAGGGCGAGGGCGGCCACTTCATCGACACGGCGAGCTGGCTGCTGGGCGCCGACCCCGTCTCGGTGTACGCCGTCGCCCCCTCGGGCAACGAGGACCTGCAGATCGTCCTGCGCTACCCGGACGGCTCCACGGCCGCCATCAGCTACGTCACCTCCGGCGCGCCCGCCTTCCCCAAGGAGACCCTGGACCTCCTCGCGGACGGCAAGGTGCTCAAGCTGGACGACTTCGTGAAGGCCTCGGTCTACGGTCGCAAGCGCTGGGTCAGCTCCCGGCTGCCCAAGGCCCGGGACAAGGGGCAGTCCAACGAGCTGGCCTCCTTCGTCAAGGCCGTGCGCACCGGCGGCCCGATGCCGGTGCCGCTGGAGTCGCTGGTCGCCACCACCGCCGCCACCCTGGCCGTGCAGGCGAGTCTGGCCGCCGGCGCCCCGGTGACCCTGGCGAGGCCGCAGTGACGATGAGCGCGGGCTGGTACCTGCGGCGGCTGTCCGCCATGGGTCCGCAGGAGGTCGCCGGGCGGGTGGGCGACACGCTGCGCCGGCGGCGGTGGCGCGACGAGACGCCGCCGCCCGGCCCGGCCGTGAGCGGCGCCCGGTTCACCGCCGTGCTGCCCGACGGGGCCCTGGACGCGGTGCCGGAGGAGGCCGTCAAGCGGCTCGTCGCCGAGGCGGACCGGCTCATGGACGGCCACGCCGAGTTCTTCGGCGTGGACCGCGAGGACATGGTCTCCCCCGACTGGTGGCTGGACCCGAAGACCGGCCGCCGCGCCACGGCCGGCTACGCCTTCGACGTGCCGTACCGGGACGAGGAGACGGTCGGCGACATCAAGCAGATCTGGGAGCCCTCCCGGCACCAGTACCTGACGGTGCTCGCCGCCGCCTACGCCGTCACCGGCGACGAGCGCTACGCCGAGCGCGTCGCCGACCACCTGCGCTCCTGGTGGGGGGCCAACCCGCCGCTGGAGGGCGTGCACTGGGTCAGCGGCATCGAGCTGGGCATCCGGCTGCTGTCCTGGGTCTGGGTGCGCCGCCTGCTGGCCGCCTGGCCGGGCGCGGCCGCCCTCTTCGAGGACAACCCGGTGGCGCTGCACCAGATCTGGCACCACCAGCGCTGGCTGGCCGCCTTCCCCAGCCGGGGGTCCTCGGCGAACAACCACGTGATCGCCGAGGCGGCCGGGCAGTTCGCCGCGGCCTGCGCCTTCGACTGGTTCCCCGAGTCGGAGCGCTGGGGCGCCGACGCCCTGCACCTGCTGGACCGGCACCTGCGCGCCAACACCTTCCTCTCCGGCCTCAACCGGGAGCTGGCCACCGAGTACCACGGCCTCGTCCTGGAGCTCGGCCTGGCCGCGGTGGCCGAGGCGGACGCCGCCGGGGTGCCCGTCCCGGCCACGGTGCGGCTGGTGCTGCTGCGGATGACGGACGCGCTGGCGGCCGTGGTGGACAACCGGCTGCGGCCCCCGCGCCAGGGGGACGCGGACGACGGGCACGGCCTGATCGTCGACGGTCCGGACACCGAGCGCTGGGCCTCCCTGCTGGCCACCGGCGACGCGGTGTTCGGCCGCCTTCCCTGGTGGCCCGAGGCACCCGCCGCCGACGTGCGCACCCCGCTGCTGGCCGCCCTGCTGCGCCCGTACGGCGGGGACGGCTCGGTGCGGCGCCCGGCGGAGCGCCCGGTGCACTTCCCCGACGCGGGGATGAGCATCCTGCGCGGCGGCGAGCACCTCTGGTGCCGCTGCGACGGCGGCCCGCACGGGTTCCTGTCCATCGCCGCGCACGGCCACGCGGACGCCCTGTCCGTGGAGGTCCGCCACGACGGCGTCGAGGTGCTCGCCGACCCGGGGACGTTCTGCTACCACGGCGAGCCCGCGTGGCGGAGCTACTTCCGCTCCACCCTGGGCCACAACACCCTGGAGCTGGGCGGCGCGGACCAGTCCGTCTCCGGCGGCCCCTTCCTGTGGACGAAGCACGCCCGCACCCGGGTGCTGGTCGCGGACACCTCCGACCCGGCCGTGTCCCGCTGGTGCGCCGAGCACGACGGCTACCGGCCCGCGGTGCACCGCCGCCGGGTGGAACTGGCGCACGGCGAGCGGGAGTTGCGGATCACCGACGAGGTCACTGACGAGGTCGCCGGTGAGGGCGCCCAGGGCCGCGACGTCCGCCTGGCCTTCCACCTCGGCCCCGAGGTCGCCGCGGAGCTGGCGGACGGGCGCGCCCTGCTGAGCTGGACGGTGGACGGCGAGGACCGCTCGGCCGTGCTCGACCTGCCCGCCGGGCTCGTCTGGCGGGCGCACCGGGGCGAGAGCGAGCCGCCGCTGGGCTGGTACTCCCCCGGCTTCGGCCGCAAGGTGCCCGCCACCACGCTCGTCGGCACCGGCGCCACCGGTACCCGGGCGTTCGTCACCGTACTCACGTTCAACTGCTAGGAGGCAGGAGGGTTTTGGGAATCAGGAGGCGGCTCTGCGGGGCCGTGGCCGTGCTGGCGCTGGTGGCGACGGGCTGCTCCGGCGGGTCGGACGACGCCTCGCCGGAGCCGACGGCCACGGCGTCCCGGCCGGCGGCCGTGGCCCAGGTGTGCGACCACCCGGAGGCCGGCCCGGCCACGGCCCCGGAGGGCGCCGTGGCCGTCGACCCGGCGGTGGTCGGCGACCTCGCGGCCAAGACCAAGGCCAGCCCCGCGCACACCGTCTTCTGGCTCCAGCCCGGCACGCACAGCCTCGACTCCGACCGCTACGCCCAGGTCGTCCCCAAGGAGGGGGACACCTACCTGGGCGCGCCCGGGGCCGTGCTCGACGGCCACAAGGCCAACCAGTACGCCTTCGGCGGCTCCGCCACCGACGTCACCGTGCGGTACCTGACGGTGCAGAACTTCGTGGCGCCGCAGAACGAGGGCGTGGTCAACCACGACTCGGCCGACGGCTGGGTGGTCGAGCACTCGGTGATCAGGAACAACGCGGGCGCCGCCCTGATGGCGGGCGCCCGGCAGAAGGTGCGCGGCAACTGCCTGCGCGACAACGGCCAGTACGGCCTGAACGCGTACAAGGGCGGGGCGCCGCTGAGCGACCTGCTGGTGGAGGGCAACGAGATCACGGGCAACAACACCGACCAGTGGGAGCGCCGCCAGCCCGGCTGCGGCTGCACGGGCGGTGCGAAGTTCTGGGCCGTCAACCGCGCGGACGTGACCGGCAACTGGGTGCACGACAACCGCGGCGTCGGGCTGTGGGCGGACACCAACGACAACGACTTCCGCATCGAGGGCAACGTGCTGGAGTCCAACGACGGCGCCGCCCTGATCTACGAGACCAGCTACAACGCCGTCATCCGCGGCAACACCATCCGGCGCAACAACTGGGTCGACGGCCGCCGGGCCGCCGACCGGGGCGACACCTTCCCGTACGCGACGGTCTACCTGTCCGAGTCCGGCGGGGAGCCGCGCGTCCCGGCCCGGACGGCGAAGGTCGAGATCGACCACAACGTCCTCGAGGACAACTGGTCGGGGATCACCCTGTGGGAGAACGCCGACCGGTTCTGCAACAGCCCGGCCAACACCTCCTCCGGGGACTGCACCAAGCTGGTGAAGTCCACCGCCGACTGCGCCCAGCCCGCCATCGCCGGTGGGCAGTTGCTCGCCGACTGCCGGTGGAGGACCCAGCACGTCGACATCCACGACAACCGCTTCTCGCTCAACACCGACGTGGTCGGCTGCACCACGGCCTGCGGCCGGATGGGGGTGCTGGCCAACTACGGCACGTACCCGGACTGGTCGCCGTACAAGGGCGACACGGTGGCCGACGCGATCACCGGCAAGCAGGACAACCACTGGCACCAGAACACCTACACCGGCCCCTGGACCTTCGTCGCCCACGACGCCAGCCGCACGCTGGACTTCGGGCAGTGGCAGGGCGCGCCGTACCAGCAGGACGCGGGCAGCACCTTCCAGAGCGCCCCGCCCAAGGCCGGTGGGTGAGATGGCCGTCGAGCTCAACCCGCCGCTGGCACCGCCCGGCCCGCCGAAGACCGTCGAGCTGATCTGGGGCCTGCTGATCCTCAACACGCTCGGCTCGGCCGGCGCGAAGACGATCATCCCGCTGCCCCGCTCGCTCATCCAGATGGCCACCATGGGCGCGCTGGTGTCGGCGTTCCTGCTGGCGCTGCTGCTCAACCTGCGGCTGCGGCTGCGGGCCAGCGCCTTCCTGTTCCTGCTCACGCTGATGCTGGTGCTGAGCGTCGTCGCCAGCGTCCACATGGGCACCGGGTTCGGCTCGCTGTTCCGCTGCTTCCGGCTGTCGCTGTTCGTCGGCGCGCTGTGGCTGCTGAGCCGCTGGTGGGACGGCGGGCCGACGTTCGTCCGCTTCCACATCCGGATGTACTTCGTGGTGCTCGCCTCGGTGGCGGCCGGCCTGGTCGTCTCCCCCGGCGCGGCGATGCCGGAACTGTACGGCGGGCGGCTGGTGGGCGCGCTGTGGCCGCTGACGCCCCCGCAGATCGGGCAGTACGCGGCGGTGATCATCGGGCTGACGGTGCTGCTCCTGCTGGACAGGCGGACGACCGGGCGCAGCGCCGCGATGATCATCGTGCCCTCCCTCCTGCTGCTCGCGCTGACCCACACCCGCACCGCCACGCTGGGCATGCTCGTCGGGCTGCTGCTGGCGATCGGCTCGCTGCTGCTGACCAGCGCGGCCGCCCGGCGGTTCTTCAGCTGGGCGGTGGTGATCTCCGCGGTGGCGGCGGTGGGCCTGAGTTCGCTGCTCCAGGCGTGGTTCCTGCGCGGGCAGAGCCAAGAGAACTTCTCCAACCTGACGGGCCGGGCCAAGGTGTGGGACGCGCTGCTGGCGGCGCCCCGCACCACGCTGGAGCAGTGGTTCGGCTTCGGCCTGGGCGACAAGTCCTTCGGTGGCCTGCCGATCGACAACAGCTGGCTGGCCGTCTTCAACGAGCAGGGCCTGGCGGGGGTCGGCATCGTGGCGGCCGTGTTCCTGGCGCTGGGGGGCGTGGCGCTGCTGCGGCCGCCCTCGCTGGCCCGGGCCTGCGCGATCTACCTGATCAGCTACTGCGCGATCGCCTCGTACACCGAGGCCGGCCTCGGCGACGCCTCGCCGTACCTGCTGCACCTGACGGTGGCGGCCTCGCTGCTGGCCGCGCCCGCGCCGGCGGCTCCCCCGCCGGTGCTGAGAATCCCCCGCCAACGCGGAGCGCGTCGGGCCCAGAGATCGGAGGTGAGCTGATCATGCACGTCCTCGTGGTGCACAACCGGTACTCCTCGGCGCAGCCGAGCGGAGAGAACAAGGTGGTCGACCAGGAGGTGGGGCTGCTGCGCGAGGCCGGCCACCGGGTCGACCTGTTCGAGCGGCGCAGTGACACCATCGCGGGCCGCTCGCTGCCGGGGAAGGTGGCGGTGCCGCTGCTGGTGCCGTGGAACCCGGCGGTGCGGACGGAGCTGGCGGCGCGGCTGCGCGCCGAGCGGCCGGACGTGGTGCACGTGCACAACGTGTTCCCGCTGCTGTCGCCCTCGGTGCTGGCGGCCTGCGCGGACGCGGGGGTGCCCGCCGTGGCGACGCTGCACAACTACACCCAGGTCTGCCCGCCGGGGACGCTGCAGCGCGACGGGCGGCCGTGCACCGAGTGCGTCGGCGGCTCGCCGCTACCGGCGGTGCGGCACGGCTGCTACCGGAACTCCTCGCTGGCGACGGTGCCGCTGGCGGTGAGCCTGGCGGTCAACCGGCGGCGCTGGTGGTCCGGGGTGGAGCGGTTCTTCTGCATCTCGGCGGCGCAGCGCGACGTCCTGGCGCGGGCCGGCATGCCGGCCGAGCGGCTGGCGGTGAAGCACAACTTCGTGCCGGACCCGGCGGAGCGCCGTACGGGCCGGGGCGAGCACGTGCTCTACCTCGGCCGCCTCGCGGAGGCCAAGGGCGTACGGCTGCTGATGGCGGCCTGGGACGAGCTCGCCCGCTCCGGCGGCGTGGGCGTGCCGCTGGTGATCGCCGGGACGGGGCCGCTGGAGCAGGAGGTCTCCGCCTGGGCGGCGGGCCGCGAGGACGTCCGGTACGCGGGCCTGTACGACACGGGCCAGTGCCGGGAGGCGATCGCGCGCTCCGTCGCCGTGGTGGCGCCGTCGACCTGGCTGGAGGCGTTCGGCCTGGTGGTCGTGGAGGCGATGGCGGCCGGGGTCCCGGTCGTCGCCGCGGGCCACGGCGCCTTCGTCGAGCTCGTCCGGGACGGCGAGACGGGGCTGCTGCACCGGCCGGGCGAGGCCTCCTCGCTCGCGGAGGGCCTGCGCCGGATCACGGCGGAGGCAGGCCTCAACCAGGAGATGGGCCGGGCGGCCCGGAGCCGGTACGAGCAGGGGTTCAGCCCTGCCGTCGGCCTGGAGCGCCTGGTGGAGGGGTACCGGTCCGCGATCGCGGGCCGGTCCGGCGGCGCGGACGGCGCGCCGCCGGTGACGAACGGGAACGCAGGCCCGCGGCGGGGCGACCGCCCGGGCAGGAATGGGGACACCACACCATGACGCAATGCCGACTGTGCGGATCGACGGCGATGGGGAGCGTCGTCGACCTGGGGGCGACCCCGCCGTGCGAGAGCTTCCTGTCCGCCGAGCAGCTGGACGGGCCGGAGACGACCTACCCGCTGCACCTGCGGGTGTGCACCGACTGCTGGCTGGCGCAGATCCCCCCGCTGATCACGCCGGAGGAGACGTTCCAGGAGTACGCCTACTTCTCCTCCTTCTCGACGTCCTGGGTGGAGCACGCCCGCACGTTCGTCGAAGGGGCGGCGGAGCGGCTGGAACTGGGGTCGGACTCCTTCGTGGTGGAGGTGGCGAGCAACGACGGCTACCTGCTGCGGCACGTGGTCGAGCGCGGCGTCCGCTGCCTGGGCGTGGAGCCCTCGGTGAACGTCGGCGCGGCGGCGCGCGAGGCGGGGGTGCCGACCCTCACCGCGTTCCTGACCCCGGAGACGGGCGCGGCGGTGCGCGCCGAGCACGGCCCGGCGGACCTGGTCGTGGCCAACAACGTGTACGCGCACATCCCGGACGTCGTCGGCTTCACCCAGGGGCTGCGCGCCCTGGTGGCCGACGACGGCTGGGTCTCCATCGAGGTGCAGCACCTGCTGACGCTGATCGAGGAGAACCAGTACGACACCATCTACCACGAGCACTTCCAGTACTACACGGTGGCCTCCGCGATCCAGGCCCTGGCCAGCGGCGGCCTCGCCCTGGTCGACGTCGAGCTGGTGCCCACCCACGGCGGCTCCATCCGCCTGTGGGCGCGCCCGGCCGAGGTGGCCGGCGAGCCGTCGCAGCGGGTGAGCGACGTGCTGGACCGGGAGAAGGCCGCCGGGCTGCGCGAGCTGTCCGGGTACACCGAGTTCTCCGCCCGGGTGGCCAAGGTCCGCCGGGACCTGCTGAGGTTCCTGGTCGAGGCGGCCGAGCGCGGCGAGACGGTCGTCGGCTACGGCGCCCCGGGCAAGGGCAACACCCTGCTCAACCACTGCGGCATCCGGCCCGACCTGCTGCCGTACACGGTGGACCGCAACCCGTACAAGCACGGCCGGTTCACCCCGGGCACGCGCATCCCGATCCTGGAGCCCGAGCGGATCGCCGCGGACAAGCCCGACTACGTCCTGGTCCTGCCGTGGAACCTGCGGGCCGAGCTGGTCGAGCAGCTGGCCTTCGTGCACGAGTGGGGCGGCCGCCTGGTCTTCCCCATCCCGGAACTCAGCATCGTCGAGGTGAAGGCGTGAAGGTCGTCCTGTTCTGCGGCGGTTACGGGCTGCGCATGCGCAGCGGGGCCTCCGACGACGTGCCCAAGCCGATGGCGATGGTCGGTCCCCGGCCGCTGATCTGGCACGTGATGCGCTACTACGCGTACTACGGGCACACCGAGTTCATCCTGTGCCTGGGCTACGGCGCCCGGCACATCAAGGACTTCTTCCTCAACTACGAGGAGACGACGTCCAACGACTTCGTCCTGCGGGGCGGGCAGACGGAGCTTCTGTCCACCGACATATCCTCCTGGACGATCACCTTCGCCCAGACCGGCATCGAGTCGCCGATCGGCGAGCGGCTGCGCCGGGTGCGCCACCACCTGGACGGGGACGAGATGTTCCTGGCCAACTACGCCGACGTCCTCACCGACGCCCCGCTGCCGGAGATGATCGAGAACTTCTCCAGGCGCGACGCCGGGGCCTCGATGACGGTCGTCCCGCCGCAGTCCTCGTTCCACTGCGTGGAGCTCGGCGAGGACAACCTGGTGGGCGGCATCACCGCGGTCAGCGACATGCCGCTGTGGGAGAACGGCGGCTACTTCGTGCTGCGCCAGGAGGTCTTCGACCACATCCCGGAGAACGGGGACCTCGTCGCCGACGGCTGCGCGGGCCTGGCCAAGCAGGGGCGCCTCGTCGCCCACAAGCACCGCGGCTTCTGGAAGCCGACCGACACCGTCAAGGAGCGGGCCGCGCTCGACGCCGCCTACGCGCGGGGCGAGCGCCCGTGGGCCGTGTGGGAGAAGGACGGCTCCGGCGTGAGGACGGCGTGATCCGGCTCGAACCGGCGGGGCTCACCGGCATCGCGGCGGTCGGCGCGCACTGCGACGACATCGCCATCGGCGCCGGCGGCACCCTGCTGACGATGTGCCTGGCGCGTCCCGGGCTGCGGGTCGACGCGCTGGTGCTCTCCGGCGGGGGCGGCGAGCGGGAGCAGGAGGAGCGGGCCGCGCTCGCCGCCTTCTGCCCCGGCGCCGACCTGCGCCTGACCGTCCTCAAGCTGCCGGACGGCCGGCTGCCCGCGCACTGGGACGAGGCCAAGGCCGCGGTGGAGGAGCTGCGGGCGCAGTGCGACCCCGGCCTCGTCCTCGCCCCGCGCACCGAGGACGCGCACCAGGACCACCGCGGGCTGGCGAAGCTGATGACCACCGCCTTCCGCGACCACCTGGTGCTCGGCTACGAGATCGTCAAGTGGGACGCGGACCTGGGGCGCCCCAACGCCTACCAGCCGCTGACCACCGAGGTCGCCGAACAGAAGGTGCGGCTGCTGCAGGAGCACTACGCCTCCCAGCGCCACCGCCCCTGGTACGACCGCGAGGCCTTCCTCGGGCTGGCCCGCATCCGCGGCATCGAGTGCCACGCGCGCTACGCCGAAGCCTTCGCCGCATCAAAACTCACGCTCAACCTGGAGGGCTGACCCTTGCGTGTACTGCTGACCGGACACCAGGGCTACCTGGGCACCGTGATGGCCCCCGTCCTCGCCGAGGCCGGCCACGAGGTCGTCGGGCTGGACTCCGGCCTGTTCGCGGACTGCGTCCTCGGCCCGACGCCCGCCGACCCGCCCGGGCGCCGGGTGGACCTGCGCGACGTCACCGCCGAGGACGTGGCCGGGGTGGACGCCGTGATCCACCTGGGCGCGCTCTCCAACGACCCGCTGGGCTCGCTGGCCCCGGACCTCACCTACGACATCAACCACCACGCCTCGGTGAAGCTGGCGAAGCTCGCCCGCGAGGCCGGGGTGGGCCGCTTCCTGTACGCCTCCACCTGCTCGGTCTACGGCGCGGCCGGCGGCGACGCGCTGGTGGGCGAGGACGCCCCGCTGCGCCCGGTGACCCCGTACGCGGAGTCCAAGGTGCGGGTGGAGGACGACCTGCACGAGCTGGCCGACGACGACTTCACCCCGGTGTACATGCGCAACGCCACCGCCTTCGGCTACTCGCCCCGGCTGCGCGCCGACATCGTCCTGAACAACCTGGTGGGCCACGCCCTGCTCTCGGGCGAGGTGCTGGTGCTCTCCGACGGCACCCCGTGGCGCCCGCTGGTGCACGCCGGGGACATCGCCCGGGCCTTCGCGGCCGCGCTGGTCGCGCCCCGCGAGGCCGTGCACGACCGGGCGTTCAACATCGGCAGCGAGATCAACAACGTGACCGTCGCCGAGATCGCCGAGCAGGTCGCCGAGGCGGTGGAGGGCTCCACGGTGCGCATCACCGGGGAGGCCGGCGCCGACCCGCGCTCCTACCGGGTGGACTTCTCCCGGTTCCGCGCGGCGATCCCGGGCTTCGACTGCGAGTGGACGGTCAAGCAGGGCGCCCTCGAACTGGCCGACGCCTACCGCAAGTTCGGCCTCACCAAGGAGGACTTCGAGCGCCGCTTCACCCGGCTGGCCGTGCTGCGCGCCGCCTCCGAGGCCGGCACCGTCGACGACACCCTGCGGCGGCGCCGGTGACCACGCCCGGCGAGGAGATGCACGCCCTGGTGGAGCGGCTGTACCCGATCTGCCGCAGCATCACCGGCGACGGCGTGCGCGCGACCCTCGACATCGTCGGCGAGCACCTCCCGCTCCAGGTCCACGAGGTGCCCACCGGCACCGCGGTGCTGGACTGGACGGTGCCGCAGGAGTGGAACATCCGCGACGCGTACGTGGCCGACGCCTCCGGGCGGCGGGTCGTGGACTTCGCCGCCTCCAGCCTGCACGTGCTGGGCTACAGCGTGCCGGTGGCGGCGACCATGCCGCTGAGCGAGCTGCGCCCGCACCTGTACACCCTGCCCGACCAGCCCTCGCTGGTGCCGTACCGCACCAGCTACTACCAGCCGCAGTGGGGCTTCTGCCTGGCGCAGGAGACCCTGGACGCCCTGCCCGAGGGCGACTACGAGGTGCGGATCGACTCCACCCTCGCCGACGGCCACCTCACCTACGCCGAGCACGTGGTGCCCGGCAGGGTCGCCGACGAGGTCATCGTCTCCACCCACGTCTGCCACCCCGCGCTCGCCAACGACAACATGGCGGGCGTGGCGGTGGCGGTCCATCTGGCCAAGGAGCTGGCGGAGCGCGACACCTGGTACACCTACCGGTTCGTCTTCGCCCCCGGCACCGTCGGGGCGATCACCTGGCTGGCCCGCAACGCCGAGCGGATCGAGCAGGTCAAGCACGGGCTGGTGCTGGCCTGCGCCGGGGACGCGGGGCAGGTGACGTACAAGCAGAGCCGCCGCGGGGACGCGGAGATCGACCGGGTGCTGCGGCACGTCCTCGCCGCCTCCGAACGGCCGCACGAGATCCGCGAGTTCACCCCGTACGGCTACGACGAGCGGCAGTACTGCTCGCCCGGGTTCGACCTGGGCGTGGGCTCGCTCAGCCGGACCCCGTACGCCGGGTACCCCGAGTACCACACCTCGGGGGACGACGTGGACTTCGTGAAGCCCGAGGCGCTGGAGGACACCCTCGCGGTCTGCCGCGAGGCCTTCTCCGTGCTCGACCGCAACCGCCGCTACGTCAACCTCAGCCCGTACGGCGAGCCGCAGTTGGGCCGCCGCGGGCTGTACGACTCGCTCGGCGGGCGCAGCGACGCCAAGGAGGCGCAGATGGCGATGCTCTGGGTGCTCAGCATGTCCGACGGCTCGAAGAGCCTGCTGGACGTCAGCGAGCGCTCCGGCCTGGCCTTCGACACCGTGGCCGCCGCGGCCGACGCCCTGCTGGGCGCCGGACTGATCAAGGCGTGACGCCGATGACCACCGAGGAGGAGAAGACAGCACCACCGCCCGCACCGACGGACTCTCCCGCCAAGCGGGGCGGCGTCCTCGGACGGCTGTCCTGGGGGCTGGCCGACCAGGCGGTCTCCAGCATGATCAACTTCGCGGTGGGCATCTACGTCGCCCGGGAGCTGGGGGTGGACGCCTTCGGCGTGTTCAGCCTCGCCTGGCTGACGTACGGCGTCGTGCTCAACGTGTCCCGGGGGCTGGCCACCGACCCGCTGATGGTGCGCTTCAGCGCCGTCCCCGAGGCCGCCTGGCGCGCGGCGGCGAGCCGGTCCTCGGGGGCCGCGCTCGCCGTCGGCGCCACCCTGGGCGCCCTGTGCGTGCTGGTCGGGCTGGGCCTCGGCGGCGAGGTGGGCTCCGCGTTCACCTGCCTCGGCGCCGCCCTGCCCTGCCTGCTGCTCCAGGACTCCCGGCGGTTCGCCTTCTTCGCCGCCGGGAGCGGGCAGAAGGCGTTCTTCAACGACTCGGTGCAGGGTGTCGCGCTGATCCCGGCCATGCTCGTCGCGGCGCGCTTCGGCACCGTGGCCGCGTTCATCCTGGCCTGGGGCGCCGCCGCCCTGGCCGCCGCCGGGTACGGCTTCCTCCAGTCCGGCATCCGGCCCCGGGTCACCGAGGCCCGCGGCTGGCTGCGCGAGCAGCGCGACCTCGGCAGCCGGTACCTGGTCGAGAACGTCAGCCTCAGCGGCGCCGGCCAGCTGCGGGCGTACGGCCTCGGCGCGATCGCCGGGGTCGGCGCGGTGGGCGCCGTGCGCGGCGCCGAACTGCTCCAAGGGCCGTTCCTGGCCCTGCTGATGGGCCTGTCCCTGGTCACCGTGGCCGAGGCCGCCCGGGTGCTGAGGCAGACCCCCGAGCGCCTCGGCCGGTTCTGCTTCCTGCTGGGCGGCGGCCAGGCCGGCGCCGCCCTGCTGTGGGGCTCGGCGCTGCTGCTGATGCCCGACCGGCTCGGCGAGATGGTCCTCGGCGACGTCTGGCACGAGGCCTCGCCGCTCATCCTGCCCGCCACCCTCGGCGTCGCCGGCGCGGGCCTGGGCAGCGGAGCCGCCGCCGGGCTGCGCGCCCTCGCCGCCGCCCGGCGCAGCCTGCGCTGCCAGCTCTTCGCCTCCGCCTGCTACCTGGGCGGCGGGCTCGGCGGCGCCGCCCTGGCCGGCACGGTCGGCTCCGCCTGGGGCGTCGCCACCGCCACGGCCTGCGGCTCGGCCCTGTGGTGGCTCCAGCTGCGGGCCGCCCTGCGCGAGCACCTCCGCGCAGCCTCTTCCTCACGTTCCGAATCACGTTCCGAAGCACGTTCCGAATCACGTTCCGAAGCACCTGAAGGCAACTCCCAAGTGAGGACGCAATGACCGCCGTTCCCCGGTTGAGCATCGGGCTGCCCGTCTACAACGGCGAGGAGTACCTCGCCGAGTCCCTCGACGCCCTGCTCGGCCAGACCTACGCGGAGTTCGAGCTGGTCATCTCCGACAACGCCTCGACCGACACCACCGAGGAGATCTGCCGCGACTACGCCGCGAAGGACCCGCGCATCCGCTACCTGCGGCTGAGCCGCAACATCGGCGCGGCGCCGAACCACAACTACGTCTTCACCCAGTGCCGCGGCGAACTGTTCAAGTGGGCCTCCCACGACGACCTGTACGCCCGGGACCTCCTGCTGCGCTGCGTGGAGGCCCTGGACGAGCGGCCCGACGTCATCCTCGCCCACTCCGACCAGGCCGTCATCGACGAGACCGGCAAGGTCAAGGTGCCGTACGCGTACGGGCTGGCCACCGACTCGCCGTCCGCCCCCGTCCGCTTCCGCAGCCTGCTGTTCGAGCCCGGCGGGGACGACTTCTACGGCGTGATGCGCGCCGACGTGCTGCGCCGCGTCAAGCCGCACGACAGCTACCACCACGCCGACCGCACCTTCGTCGCCGAGATCACCCTGCACGGGCCCTTCCACCAGGTGCCCGAACTGCTCTACTTCCGCCGCGACCACCCCACCCGCGCCGAACGGGCCAACCCCTCCAAACGCTCCCGGTGCGTCAACCTGGACCCGCGCCGGGCCGGGCTGCTGCACCCGACGCCGCGGCTGCTCGTCGAGTACGTCTGGGGCTTCGTCGAGGCGATCCAGCGGGCGCCGCTGTCCCCGCAGGACCGCCGCGAGTGCTACCGCGCCCTGCGCTCCTGGCTGACCAGCCGCCGCCGCTCCGGCGCCGGCGAGCGGGTCGAGGACCGCGCCCCGGTCGTGCCGCCCGAGCTCGCCGTCTCCGTGGACGACCTGGTGGCCGGGCGCGAGGGGAGGCGGTCGTGACCTCCCGACGCCCGGTGCGCGTGGGGGTGTTCGGCCTGCTCGGCTCCGGCAACCTCGGCAACGACGGGTCGCTGGAGGCCGTGCTCGGCTACCTGCGCTCCGCGCACCCGGACGCCCCGGTGGACGCGCTGTGCGGCGGCCCCGAGACCGTCACGGCCCGCTACCGCATCCCCGCGACCAGGCTGCACTGGTACCGGGGCGAGTACCGCACCGCCTCCCGCCTGGGCTCCGTCCTCGGCAAGGGCCTGGGCAAGGCCGTCGACGTGGTGCGCACCGCCGCCTGGGTGCGCCGCCACGACGTGGTCATCGTCCCCGGCATGGGCGTGCTGGAGGCCACCCTGCCGCTGCGGCCCTGGGGCTTCCCGTACGCGCTGTTCCTGCTCTGCGCCTCCGGGCGGCTGTTCGGCACCAAGGTCGCGTTGGTCGGCGTCGGCGCCGCCCCGATCCGGGACGGCGCCGTACGGGCCCTGGTGCGCCGCTCGGCGCGCCTGGCCGCGTACCGCTCCTACCGGGACGAACTCTCCCGCGACGCCATGCGGGAGATGGGCGTGGACGTCTCCCGCGACGCCGTCCACCCCGACCTCGCCTTCTCCCTGCCGGCGCCGCCCGCCACCGGGGAGCGGGACGGGCGGGTCTGCGTGGGCGTCATGGACTTCCACGGCGGCAACGACGACCGCGCCGAGGCCGAGGAGATCCACCGCCGCTACGTGGAGGGGACGACCCGCTTCGTGCGCACCCTCGTCGAGGAGGGCCGCCCGGTGCGGCTGCTCACCGGCGACGGGGCGGACGCCGCGGTGGTCACCGCCATCCTCGAGGCCGTCGACTCCCCGCTGGTCACCGCCTCCCCCGCCGCCTCGCTGGCCGAGCTGATGGCGGAGGCGGCCGCCGCCGACGCCGTGGTCGCGACCAGGTACCACAACCTGGTCTGCGCCCTGAAGGCCGGCGTCCCCACGCTCTCCCTCAGCTACGCGGCCAAGAGCGACGCCCTGATGGCCGGGATGGGCCTGGCCGCCCACCGGCACCCGGCCCGCGCCGTCGACGCCGAGCAACTGACCGAGCAGTTCCGCGCGTTGGAGAAGAACGCGGCCGAGCTGCGGCAGACCCTCGCCGAGCACAACGAGGCCGCCGTGCAGCGCCTCGACCAGCAGTTCACCGCCCTGACCGCGGCCCTCTTCCCGAAGGAACCCTCATGAAGGTGACCGAAGTCCCGGCGATCGCCGGCGCCCACCTGTTCGAGCCGACGCCCTACGCCGACGAGCGCGGCTTCTTCTGCCGCACCTTCGACGCCGAGGTGCTGCGCTCCGTCGGCATCGACCCCAACGCCTTCGTCCAGCACAGCGTCTCCCGCTCGGTGAAGGGCGTGCTGCGCGGCCTGCACCTGCGCTCCGGCGCCGGGGAGGCCAAGCTGGTGCGCTGCTCCTCCGGCGAGGTCTTCGACGTGGTCGTCGACCTGCGGCCCGCCTCCCCCACGTACCGCAACGTCGCCACCTTCGCGCTCTCCGGCGAGACGCAGGCCAGCGTCTACATCCCGGCCGGGTGCGCGCACGGCTTCCAGGCGCTCACCGACGCCGACGTCTCGTACCGGATCGACCGCCCGCACGACCCGAGCGAGGACGTGACGATCGCCTTCGACGACCCGGAACTCGCCGTCCCCTGGCCGCTGCCGCCCGTGTCGATGTCCAAGCGGGACCGCGAGGCGCCCGGCCTCACCGAGGCCCTGGCGGCCGTTCGTACCCAGGAGAGCTGATCTTCATGCCTGTCGACGACTTCCAGCTGCCCAAGTCCCGCGCCGCCAACGAGCGGCTGCACGCCCTGATCCCCGGCGGCGCCCACACCTACGCCAAGGGCGACGACCAGTACCCCGAGCACCTGGCCCCGGTCATCAGCCACGGCCGGGGCGCCCACGTGTGGGACGTGGACGGCAACCGCTACGTCGAGTACGGCTCCGGCCTGCGCGCCGTCAGCCTCGGCCACGCCCACCCGCGCGTCACCGAGGCCGCACGGCGCGAACTGGAGCGGGGCGCCAACTTCGCCCGGCCCTCCATCCTCGAACTCGAGGCCGCCGAGCGCTTCCTGGCCACCGTGCCCACCGCCGAGATGGTCAAGTTCGCCAAGAACGGCTCCGACGTCACCACCGCCGCCGTCCGCCTCGCCCGCGCCGCCACCGGGCGCGCCAAGGTCGCCGTCTGCGCCGACCAGCCGTTCTTCTCCACCGACGACTGGTTCATCGGCACCACGCCCATGGGCGCCGGCATCCCGGCCGCCATCACCGACCTCACCGTCTCCTTCCCGTACGGGGACCTCGCGGCCACCGAGGAACTGCTCACCCGCCACCGGGGCGAGATCGCCTGCCTGATCCTCGAACCCGCCGGCCACAGCGAGCCCGCGCCCGGGTACCTCGCCGGGATGCGCGAACTGGCCGACCGGCACGGCTGCGTGCTGGTCTTCGACGAGATGATCACCGGCCTGCGCTGGTCCGAGGCCGGCGCCCAGGGCCTGTACGGCGTCGTCCCCGACCTCTCCACCTTCGGCAAGGCGCTGGGCAACGGCTTCGCCGTCTCCGCCCTCGCCGGGCGCCGGGACCTGATGGAGCGTGGCGGGCTGCGCCACGCCGAGGACCGGGTGTTCCTGCTCTCCACCACGCACGGCGCGGAGACCCACTCCCTGGCCGCCGCGATGGCCGTGCAGACCACCTACGTCGAGGAGGGCATCGCCGCCCGGCTGCACGCGCTCGGCGAGCGGCTGGCCGCCGGGGTCCGCGAGGCCTCGGCCGGGATGGGCACTGGCGAGCACGTCGTCGTCCGGGGCCGGGCCAGCAACCTCGTCTTCGCGACGCTGGACGAGCAGGGGCGGCCCTCGCAGGAGTACCGCACCCTGTTCATGCGCCAACTGCTGGCGGGCGGGGTGCTGGCGCCGTCCTTCGTGGTGAGCAGCGCGCTGGACGACGCGGACATCGCGCAGACGGTCGACGCGGTGGCGGCCGCCTGCGCCGTCTACCGCAAGGCCCTGGACGCGGGCGACCCGACGCCGTGGCTGGGCGGGCGCCCGGTCAAGCCGGTGTTCCGCCGCCGGGCCTGAGGGTTCGCTCCGCCGGCCGGTCAGCGCTGTCAGTCCGTCAGCCGGTCACCTGGTCAGCCGCTCGGCTGTCCGGCTGTCCGGCTGTCCGGCTGTCCGGCTGTCCGGCTGTCCGGCTGTCCGGCTGTCCGGCTGTCCGGCTGTCCGGCTGTCCGGGGCAGTGTCCGGTCGACGAGCCACGCCACGGCTGGCACCGCCGCCAGCGCGGTGCACCAGCCGGCGAACACGTCGCTCGGGTAGTGCGCTCCGAGGGTGACCTGTGCCCAGCCCATCAGGGCGCCAGCTGTCAGGGCCAGGGCGAGGCCTAGGCCCTGACGGCGGCGGGTGGCGGCCATCGCCACCGCGAGGGCGAGCGCGGTGAGGAAGGCGGTGTGCCCGCTCGGGTACGAAAGGTTCTGCGGGCCGTGGATGGTGCGGCCCACCACGTGCTTGAGCAGCGTCGCCGTCCCCACGGCCAGGGCGACGCCGCCCACCACGACCAGGGCCGCCCGCCGCTGCCGCAGCACCAGCAGCGCCGCCACAACGGCCCCGACCAGCAGCGTCGACCCCACGGGCTCCCCCAGCCAGTCCAGGGCGTGCGCGACATCCCGCCAGGGCGAGCGCAGCCCGTACAGCTCCTGGCCGATCCGGCCGTCCACCGGGCCCGGCTGGCCCTTTCCCGCGAACCAGATCCCGAGCAGCGCGACCAGCGCCGCCGCGACCATCCCGAGCCGTCCCCGCAGCCGATCCACGACTCGCCCCCATCGTCAACGCCCGTTCCCCGGAGGCCCATTCAAACGGTCGCCGGGCCGGATGCCAAGCTCGCGTCAGCGGGTCGGCGGCGGCGGCGTGGGCCCGCCGGGGCTGCTCGGGGGCCCGCTCGGGAACGGCATGCAGGGCGAGGCGGACGGGGTGGGCGAGCCCGGCGCGGCCGTCGGGAACTCGCAGTCGTTGTGGTAGATCGGCCCGATCATCCACACCCGGTTGACCTGGAACGGCCCCTGCCCGTACCAGCCGTGGAACGTGACGGTCACGTCCCGGACGTCGCCGATCTCCAGGTCGACGTACAGGGACTTCCAGTTCGGCCCGTCCGCCCACCGGGTCACCTCGCCGGTGCCCGTTCCGGTGCCGGTGATGGTGACGAAGGTGTAGGAGCCGGACATGTACGCCGAGAAGTCGTACCGGGTGCGCGGGACTACCGGGACGGTCTGGGTGCACCCGGCGTAGTTCTGGCCGGTGGGGCGGCCCTCGACGACCTGGCCGGTCTGGACGAACTCGCCGTCGCAGCTCCAGCCCAGCGCGAGCGGGTCGCGGAAGGTGCCGTTCTTGATCCAGTCCAGCGGCGCGGGCTGGGCGGTGGCGGACACGTTGAGGGACAGGACCGCCGTGGCGGCCAGGACGAGGGCGCCGAGGGCGGCGCCGAACGGACTGCCGCCGACGGCACGGCGGGCACGGGACAGGCGCATGGCATCTCCGGTGTGGGGGTGGGCGGTCGGCGTCGCGGTGGGGTCGCTCACCCGTCAGGGGATGTACGTACGTTGGCAGGACGGGCTGGGCGAGGGCGACGCCGTCGCGGTTGCCGTTTCTCCGCACGGGCTCGGCTCGAAGCCGGGGCCGATGAAGGAGACCCGGTGCACGTCGTACGCCGCCTGCTCGTACCAGCCGTGGAAGTAGACCGTCAGCTCCGTGGTCCGCGGCCCGGTGGTGACCTGGACGCTCTGGTTGTGCCAGGTGGTCCCGCTGGACCAGGTGGAGGCGTTCTCGCCGCCCGCGCCCGTCACCCCGGTGAAGGCGAACGGGCCCCGCACCGTGGCGTCCAGCGTGTAGGTGGAGTTCGGCAGGACCTTGACGGTCTGCCGGCACCCGGCGGTGCCGTCCTCGCCCGGGTGGCCCGTCACGTAGTGGTCGTGCGGGATGGAGCTGGGCGACACGTTCGCGTCGCAGGCCCAGATCCACGGGTACGAGTCGAAGCCGCCGTTGAGGACGAGGTCGGCGAACGGTACCGGGTCCGGTGCCGCGGCGGCGAGGCCCGTGGTGGTGGCCGCGAGGGCGAGCCCGGCGGCGGCGAGGCCCACGGTCAGGCCGTCGCGCCTGAGCCGACGACGGGTGGGGCGGGGTGGGGCGGGTGCACGCATGCCGTCTCCGAGTGGGGGTCGTGATGGGGCAGCGGTGCCAGGGAGTGGAGCACACCATGGTGGATGCGGGCCACCACCGTCAAGGGGAGGCAAAGACCTTCCGGGCGGCCAACGCACCGTCCGTACAAGGCCGTTGCCACGCCCGGCGCACAGCGGGCACGCGACGGCGGGGCCTCCCGGATCGATCCGTCCGGAGGGCCCCGCCGTGTCCTCGGTGTTCAGTCCGCCGCCCGGACGGCGTCCTCCCGGCCCTCGACCAGGACGGCCGGCTCCAGCGGGGAGGCGATCTCCTGCTTGCTGCGCGCCGCCCAGTCGCGGATGCCGAGCAGGACCATGACGAAGAAGATCCCGTAGACGATGCCGGAGAAGTACAGCTCGGAGTGGATCGCCAGCGGCACGCCCACCAGGTCCACGGCCAGCCAGACGAACCAGAACTCCACGTAGCGGCGGGCCTGGCTGTACATCGCGAGGATCGAGCCGATGAAGATCCAGGCGTCCGCGAGGACCATCCACCACGGCGCGCCCGGGTAGAACGAGGCGTCCGTGCCCTTGAGGATCGCGCCGAAGCCGACCGTCCCGGCCACCATCGCCGCCGCCATCACGGCGCGCTCGATCCCGGACGCCCAGCGGACGTTGATGGTGCCCTCCTGCTCGCGGCTGCGCTTCCAGGTCGCCCATCCCCAGCTGGCGGAGACGATGATGACGATCTGCCGGGCGGCGTTGCCGCCCAGGTGCACGTTGAGGCTGGCGATCAGCAGCAGGACGGAGCCGAGGATCTGGACGGGCCAGGCCACCAGTGAGCGGCGCAGCGCCAGCCAGACGGTGGCCAGGGCGAGCAGGTTGCCGAAGAAGTCGGACCAGTAGACGGGGAGACCGAAGAAGCTGAACTGCTCGTTCAGCCAGTGGAATGCGCTCATGACTCACACCTTTGGTCGTGTGGAGCGAGGTGGGGGGAGGAGACGGTCGGCCCCGCGGAAGCGGGGGGTGCGGGGCCGACCGGGCGCGGGGTGGGGGGCCGGGGGGGGGGGGCCGCCACCGGCAGGTGGGGGAACTTCGGGGGTGTTGCCCGGGATGGTCAGGCGAGGGCGGCGGCGCGGACGTGCCGTCCGTGCGCCGAGTCGAGGTGGGCCTCGGAGCGGCGCACGTCCTCGCGGGCGGCGGTGAGGAGGTCACCGGCGGTGGCGAACTTCTCGGTGTCGCGGATGCGGGCGACGAACCACAGGTCGACGCGCTCGCCGTACAGGTCCCCGACCTCCTCCGGGGTGCCGTGGCAGTACACCTCGGTGTGGACCTGGGGGGTGTCGCAGAAGGTCGGGTTGGTGCCGATGCTGATCGTCGCGCGGTGGACGGCGCCGCCGGCGCGGCGGGCCAGCCAGCCGCTGTAGATCGCGGGCGGCGGGACGGCCGCGCCGGGGTCGGGGGCGATGTTGGCGGTGGGGAAGCCGAGGTGCCGCCCCCGGCCGGCGCCGTGGACCACGGTGCCGGCCAGCCTGGCTGTCTCCGCCACGGAGATGTCAGGCATGGGGGCTGAGCTCGCGGAACTGGCTGGTGTGGAAGACCAGCGGCTCCACGCCGGGGAAGAGCCGGGCGGTGAGCAGCTCCATCAGGACGATCTCGTGGTCGCCGCCGTCGTAGACCGCGTTGACCCGGGCCGTCAGCCACAGGGCCGCGTCGTGGATCAGCACCGCCTCCTCCGGCGTCGTCCGCCAGTCGGTGCCCGCGAAACGGTCGCCTGTCCGGGAGGCGAGGCGCCGGCAGAGCGGGCCCTGGCCGAGGCTGAGCACGCTCAGGCCCAGCACCGGGGCCTCGGCGAGCCTCGGCCAGGTGGTCGAGGTGCGGGCCACGCTGACCGCGACCATCGGCGGGTCCAGCGAGATCGAGACGAAGGAGCTGACCGCGAGGCCGACCGGTTCGCCGTCGAGCAGCGCGCCGAGCGCGACGACGCCGGTGGGGTAGGCGCCGAAGGCCTGGCGCAGCACGGCGGGGTCGGGCCGGACGGCCGTCGGGTCCGGCGTGGTGTCCGGGGTCAGGCCTGCGGCCTCCTCCTCCGACGGGGCGGGCGGGGTCGGGTGGTGGGTCGGGGTGACCATGGTCGTCGCCGTCCTCTCATCACGTCGCGGGTCGGGCGGGTCAGTGGCGGTACTGCGCGGCCGGGTGGCTGGCCGGGAGGGCAGGGTCGGTGGCGCCGGTGAGGCGCTCGCGCAGGGACTCCCCCGCCTCGTACTCGCCGCGGAAGACGCCCCGGGCGCGCAGGATCGGCAGCACGGACTCGACGAACTCGACGGTGGAGGCGGGCTGGACGGTCGGCGAGAGCAGGAAGCCGTCCAGGTCCGCGCCCTCGGCCAGGGCGCAGATCTCGTCGGCGATCTCCTCGGCGGTGCCGACCACCGGGCGGGCGCCCACGCCGTGGGTGTGCCAGTCGGCGAGCACGTCGCCGACGGTCTTGTCCGCGAACCGGGCGACCTGGGTCTGGGACATCTCGGTGGACAGCGCGGACATGGGGGTGTCCGGCGCGTAGGAGGAGAGGTCGAGGCCGGTGAACATGGCGTAGCTGGCGACGGTGACCTCCGGGCGCTGGGCGTCCAGGACGCGCTGCCAGCGGCGCTCGGCGTCGGAGGTGGTGGCGCCGATGACGCAGGAGAAGGCGGACATCACCTTGACCTCGTCCGCGCGGCGGCCCGAGCGTACGGCCTCCTCGCGGATCGCGGAGGTGTGCGCGGAGAGCTGCTGCACCGAGCCGCTGCCCACGAACATGGCCTCGCCGTGCCGTCCGCCCACGCGACGGCCGGCCGGGGAGGCGCCGGCCTGGAACAGCACCGGGGTGCCCTGCGGGGAGCGGGCGGTGTTGCCGTAGCCGTGCGAGCGGAAGTACGGGCCCTCGTGGGAGACCAGGTGCGCCTTGGCCGGGTCGGCGAAGCGGCCGTCCTTGTCCTTCTCCAGGGCGTCCGGCTCCCAGGCGCCCTCCCAGTACTTGTAGACCAGGTCGAGGAAGTCCTCGGCCATCTTGTAGCGGTCGTCGTGGGCGACCATGTCCATCCCGAAGGCCTTGACGGCGGTGTCGGCGGTGCCGGTGGTCACGATGTTCCAGCCGAGGCGGCCGCCGGAGAGCTGGTCGAGGGTGGCCAGGCGGCGGGCGAAGGCGTACGGCGGCTCGACCAGCACCGAGCCGGTCACCACCAGGCCGAGGTCGGTGGTGCTCGCCAGCAGCGCCGAGGCGATGACGAACGGGTCCAGGCGCGGGAGGTCCAGGCTCTCCTCGGTGGCGATCGGCGGGCGCACCCCGTTGATCTCGGACCAGCCCCAGGCGTCGGCGAGGAAGAGGAAGTCGAGCTTGGCGTCCTCGCAGATCCGCGCGATGTCCTGCCAGTAGCCGAGGGTGTCGAACAGGTGGCGGCGGCTGTCGGGGTGGCGCCAGGTGGCGGTGCCGCTCGCGTTGGCCTGGGCGTTCTCGAAGAGGCCGAGCTTGAGGTTGCGCATGGGGAGTTCTCCGTTGAACCGGGGGTGGGGCGTGGGGGGGTGCTTCTCAGGAAACCGCTACGGCGGCGGGGGCGTCGAGCTGCGCCGCGGAGGGCATGGCGGCCTGGGCGCCGAGGCCGGTGACGGCCAGGGAGGCGGCGCGGACGGCGCGTTCGGCGGCGGCGAGCAGGTCGGCGCCACGGGCGAGGGAGTCGGCGAGGGCGCCGCAGAAGGTGTCGCCGGCGCCGACGGTGTCGACGGCGTCCACGACGGGGGCCGGCAGGTGCACAGCCGGTCCGTCCGGCTGCTTGACCAGCGCTCCGTCCGCCCCGAGCGTCACCACGACGGCCCGGCAGGGCAGGGCGGCGCGCTCCAGCAGCCCGCGCGCCTGCTCCACCCCGGCGGGGCGCGGGGCGCCGAGCAGGGTGGCGAGTTCGCCGAGGTTGGGGACGAGCACGTCGACGGCGGCGAGCACCTCCGGGGCGACGGGCCGGGCGGGGGCCGGGTTGAGGACGACGGTGGCGCCCTGCTCCCGGGCCCGCAGCACGGTGGCGGCGACCACCTCGGGGCGGATCTCGTGCTGGACGAGGACCACCTCGCCCGCCGACCGGGCCAGCCGCGCGGGCAGGTCCTCGGCGGAGAGGGCGGCGTTGGCGCCCGGGTTGACGACGATGGTGTTCTCCCCTGCCCGGTCGACCACCACGGAGGCGATCCCGGTGGTGCCGCTCGGCGCGGGGCGCACCTCCGCGACGTCCACCCCTTCGGCGGCGAGCGCCTCGAGGACGGCCTCGGCGTCCGCACCGACCCGGGCGACCAGGCGCACCCGGGCCCCGAGCCGGGCCGCCGCGACGGCCTGGTTGGCGCCCTTGCCGCCGACGCCCTCCACGAAGCCCGCGGCGAGCACGGTCTCGCCGGGCCGGGGAAGGTCCTCGACGGTCAGGACGAGGTCGCGGTTGACCGAACCGACGACGGTGATGGACGGCATCTCCACTCCTTGCCCACTTCCTGGGGATCGAGCTGGGGATCGAGCTGGGGGGTCAAGCTGGGGAATCGACCTGGGAGATCGATTTCCCATACTGTGGGCCACGTCTCCGAAACCGTCAAGTACCCTCGTGCTGCGCATTTCCGCCGGCTCCCCCGAGCCCCCGACCCCGAAGGACCGCCCACGTGACAGCGCCCCGACTCCTCGACGTGGCCGCGGCCGCCGGCGTCTCCCGCGCGACCGCCTCACGCGTCCTGGCCGGCACCCAGCGCAACGTCGACCCCGAGCTCGCCCGCCGCGTCGAACAGGCCGCCCAGACCCTCGGCTACCGCACCAACCAGTCCGCCCGCGCCCTGCGCACCGGCACCACGGGCACCATCGGCGTCGTCGTCCCCACGCTCGCCAACCCGTACTTCGTCCAGCTCGCCGACGCGATCGCCCGTCAGGTCCGCGCCGCCGGCGGGCAGTTGGTCCTCTCCGACGCCGCCAACGACCCCGCCATCGAGGCCGAGCAGATCGACACCCTCCTCGGCAGCCGCGTCGACGGCCTCCTCGTCGTCCCCGTCTCCGCCGCCGCCTCCGGCCCCGCCGTCGCGGCCGCCGCCGCCCGCGTGCCCGTCGTCCTCTTCGACCGCTGGGCCACCGGCTCCGGCACCGTCGCCGTCACCCTCGACAACGCCGCCGCGATACGCCTGCTCCTCGACCACCTCGACGCCCTCGGCCGCCACCGCATCCTCCTCGTCGCCGCCGACCAGGCCTCCTCCTCCGGCGCCGAACGCCTCACCGCCTTCACCGACGCCCGCGGCCCCGACGCCACCCTCCTCCTCCCCAGCTTCACCACCGACGCCGGCCGCACGGCGGGCCGCCGCATCGCCGAGCGCGCCTCCGAGATCGACGCCGTCCTCTGCGGCGCGGACGTCCTCGCGGTCGGCCTCGTCAGCACCCTCCAGCGCTCCGCCGTCCCCGTCCCCGGCCGGATCGCCGTCACCGGCTTCGACGACACCGAGCTGCTG
Source organism: Kitasatospora sp. NPDC101183 (assembly GCF_044767945.1). Lineage (NCBI taxonomy): Bacteria > Bacillati > Actinomycetota > Actinomycetes > Kitasatosporales > Streptomycetaceae > Kitasatospora > Kitasatospora sp. NPDC101183. The sequence goes on from NZ_JBIWOW010000011.1 coordinate 164,758, forward strand.
GAACTCCTCGACCCACCCATCACCTCCATCCGCCACCCCCTCACCGCCATGGCGGAACGCGCCCTCACCCTCCTCGGCGCCCCCGCGGCGGACCGCACCGAACGCGTGGAACGCTTCGCGCCGCAACTCGTCGTCCGCGCCTCCACCGACCCCGCGGCCTGACCCCCACTGCGCCCGGGGCCCGAGGCCCCAACTCCCCAACCAGCACGCACCCCTGCGCGGGAAGTCGGCCCCGCCGACTTCTCACGTAGACCCCCGGCCCTCTCCCCCGCCATCCACCACCCCATCGATCCGGGCCCACCCCAACCCGCATCACCGGCCGCCCCAGAACACGCGCCCTCGCATCCCCCTCCACCAGCGGCGCCCACCCCACCGCCCCGGGCACCAGAGCTCGTGCACGGGAAGTCGGCCCCGCCGACCTCCCGCGCAACCCCCGAGCGAGCACCTCGCCGCAACTCCTCAACCAGCGACCAGCCCTGACGCCTGAGCACACCAAGCCTCGCGCGGGAAGTCGGCCCCGCCGACTTCCCGTGCAAGCCCGTGCGGGTACCGCCGGTCCGCGTCCGTACTAGTGTCGTGATCGCGCCCGGCCGGGGGCGGTCCGGGGCTGTGGGTGATTGTGGGGCTGAGGCGGATGGCGTTGGGGTTCGGGGTGCTGGGGCCCCTGGGTGTGTCCTCGGGCGGGGTGGCGCAGGAGTTGCCGAGGGCGACCGTGGTGCGGGGGTTGCTCGGGGCACTGCTGCTCGCGGAGGGGGAGCGGCTGCCGGTCGGGCGGCTGCTGGACCTGGTGTGGGCCGGGCAGGCGGACCGGGTGGGGCGGGGGGCCGTGCACACGGGGATGTCCCGGCTGCGGGCCTGGCTCGGGCGGTTCGGGGACGAGTCCGTGGTGCTGGAGTCCGACGCCCAGGGCTACCGCCTGCTCACCGCGCCCGGCGCCCTCGACCTCACCCGGTTCCGCGAACTCGCCGCCCGGGGCCGCCTCGCCGAGGCCCTCGCCCTGCGGCGCGGCCGGGTGCTGGCGGGGCTGGAGCGGCTGAACCGGGAGGACCCGCTGGTGACGGCCGTCGAGGCCGCCGTCCGCGCCGCCGCGCTCCCCCTCGCCGAGTCGGCCCTGTCCACCGGCAGCCCCCGCACCGCCCTGCCCTCCCTCTCCGCGCTCACCGCCGACCACCCCTTCGACGAGCCCCTGCACGCCGCCCTCCTGCGCCTCCTCGCGTCGGACGGCCGCTCCGCCGAGGCCCTGCGCCGCTTCCAGGCACTGCGGCGGCGGCTGTCCGAGGAGCTGGGGATCGAACCCGGCGCGGACGTCCAGACGGTCTTCCTCTCCCTGCTGACCCACGACCGCCCGAACGGCCGCCCCTCCCCCGTCCCGTCCCAACTCCCCCGCGACCTCCCCGACTTCACCGGCCGCGAGGAGCAACTCGCCCTCGTCCTGGCCGCCCTGTCCGAGGGCCGCGTCCCGGTGGTGGCGGGCATGGGCGGCATCGGCAAGACCTCGCTGGCCGTCCATGCCGCCCACCGTGCCGCCGCCGACTACCCCGACGGCCGCCTGTACGCCGACCTGCGCGGGGCCGACGACTCCCCCGCCGACCCGGCCCGCGTCCTGGCCGCCTTCCTGCGCGCCCTCGGCGCGGACGCCCGGGAGATCCCGGACTCCCTCGACGAGCGCTCCGCGCTGTACCGCACCCTGCTCGCCGGCCGCCGGGCGCTCGTCCTCCTCGACAACGCCGCCGACGAACGCCAGCTCGCCCCACTCCTCCCGGGTTCCGCTACGGCCGCGGGCGAAGGCCCCGCCGTCCTCGTCACCAGCCGCGCCGCGCTGACCACCCTGCCCGGCGCCGTCCTCGTCGACCTCGGCGAACTCGACACCGCCCAGGCCGAGGAGCTGCTGCGCCGCATCCTCGGCGACGCCCGGGTCGCCGCCGAGCAGGACGCCGCCGCCGGGATCGCCGAGCTGTGCGGCGGCATGCCGCTGGCCGTCCGCATCGCCGGGGCCCGCCTCGCCGCCCGCCCGCGCTGGACCCTGGCCCGCCTCGCCGGCCTGCTGCGCGACGAGCGGCGCCGCCTCGACGAACTGGCCGCGGGCGACCTCGCCGTCCGGGCCGGCTTCGCCGTCGGCCACGCCCGCCTCTCCGAGCCGACCCGCCGGACGTTCCGCCTGCTCGGCCTCCTCGACGCCCCCGACTTCGCCCCCTGGGCGGCGGCGGCCCTGGCCGACGTCCCGCCGCAGGAGGCGCAGCGGCACCTGGAGGAGCTGATCGACGCCCAGCTCCTCCAGGAGTGCGGCTCCGAGCCGCACCTGCGCTACCGCTTCCACGACCTCGTCCGCCTGTACGCCCGCGAGCACGCCCTGGCCGCCGAGGAGCCGCCCGCCCGCACCGCCGCGCTCGGACGGGCCTTCGGCGCCTGGCTCGCCCTGGCCGAGCAGGCCGCCGACCAGGTGCCCGGCCCCTGCCTCGCCCCGCTGCACGGCGACGCGCCCCGCCACCGGCTGCCCTCCGCCGTCACGGCCGCCCTGCTGGACGACCCGATGGCCTGGTTCGACGCCGAGCAGCCCGCCCTGAACGCGAGCGCCCGGCAGGCGGCGGCGCTGCGGATGGTGCCCGTGGCCTGGGACCTCGCGGCCTGCCAGGAGAAGTACTGCGACGTGCGCGGCCTGTACGACGACTGGCGCACCACGCACCAGAGCGTCCTCCAGGCCTGCCGCGCGGCCGGCGACGTCCTGGGCGAGGCCGTGCTGACCCGCGGCCTGATCGAGGTGACCACCTGGACGACCCCGACCGACGGCAGCCAGACGATGGTCGCCCTGGACGAGCGCGCCCGCCGCCTGCTCGCCCTGTTCGAGCGGATCGACGAGCCGCGCGGCAGCGCCGACGCCCTGGTGCTGGCCGCCTGGAGCCTGGTGGCCCAGGGCCGCGAGGAGGAGGCCCTGGACGCCGCCCGGCGGGCGCTGGAGCTCGCCGACCTGCACGACCACCCGGGCGGCCTGGCCCGGGCGCACCAGATCATCGCCGTCGCGTACGGCGAGACCGACCTCGACCGCACGGTCGAGCACCTCACCGAAACCCTGCGGCTGGCCCGGATGATCGGCAACACCCGCTTCGAGGCCACCGCCCTGCAGTTCCTCGGCGCCGCCCACGGCCGCGCCGGGCGGCTGGAGCTCGGCTGCGACCTGCTCACCCGCGCCCTCGCCATGGCCCGCTCCCTCCGGGACGGCTACGTCGAGGCGTTCTCCCTCCTCTACCTCGCCACCTTCCACGCGGCCACCGGCGACCCGCGCGCCCGGGAGACGGCCGAGGCCGCGGAGGCGATCGCCCGCCGCTTCACCATGGGCCACCACCTCGCTCAGGCCCTCGGCATCCTCGGCGAGCTCGACCTCGCGGAGGGGGACCACGCCTCGGCGGTCGCCCGCCTCGAGGAGTCCGTCCTGCTCTGGCGCGCCCGCGGCTGGCGCTCCTTCCTCGCCGCCGCCCTGCGCGCCCTCGCCGGCGCCTACCGGGCGGCGGGCCTCCCCGGCTCCGCCGCCCAGGCCCTCGCCGAGGCGCGCGCCCTCACACCCGCCGCCGGCCGGTGAGCGACCGGTAAGCGATCGGTAAGCCCGCTGTCCGTACGGTCGGGGAACCGGCCCCCGCACACATCCGGCCGGGTCCGCACAGGGGACGGACCCGGCCGGACCAGCACGTCACCAGGCGACCGGCAGGGCGCGCAGCCCGCCCGTCAACTGGCTCTCCCTCCAGGGGAGTTCCTCATCCGGGACGGCGAGCCGGAGCCCGGGGAAGCGGCGGAACAGCAGGTCGAGGACGACCTGCAGCTCCATCCGGGCGAGCGCGGCCCCCACGCACAGGTGCGGCCCGGCGCCGAAGGCGGTGTGCGGGGTCCGGGCGTGGGAGAGGTCGAACCGCTCCGGGTCCGGGTAGGCGGTGGGGTCCAGGCAGGCCGGGCCGTTGGCGAACAGGACGAGGTCGCCGGGGGCGATGACCCCGCGCCCGGTGTCGACCTCGGTGACGGCCCAGCGCCACACCAGGCCCAGGTCCGGCTGGCCGATCCTGAGCAGTTCCTCGACCGTCTCCGCGAGCGCCTCCGGGCCGGTCAGCATCGCCGCGCGCTGCCCGGGCTCGGCGAGCAGGTGCCGCACCCCGGTCCCGATGCGCGTCACGGTGGTCACGTGCCCGGCGAACAGCAGCGCCACCGCCCACAGCACCGCGAGGTCCTCGCCGACGAGGCCGTCCGCCTGCGCCCGCACCAGGTCGGTGAGCGCGTCCTCGGCGGGCTCCTCGCGCTTGCGGGCCATCAGCGCGCGCACGTAGTCGTTCAGGCCGGTCAGCGCGGCCCCGACGCGCTCCGGCTCGCCCAGGTACACGACGTCGGCCGTCCAGCGCCCGAAGTCCTCCCGGTCCGCGTACGGCACGCCGAGCAGCTCGCACACCACCTCGACGGGCAGCGGCTCGGCGAGCAGGGCGTGCAGGTCCGCCGGTGGGCCCTCGGCGGCCATCCGGTCGAGCCGGCGCCCGACGAGTGCCTCGATCCGGGGCCTCATCTCCCGCACCCGGCGCACCGACAGGGTGTTGGCCGTGGCGTGCCGCAGGGTGCGGAACTCGGCCTCCAGCCGCTCGTGGTCGGTGCCCTGCGGCCCGTAGAACTGCCCGGTCGCGGACAGGACGGGCGCCGCCGCCGGATCCGGGTGCACCCGCCCGAACCGGTCGTCGGACAGCATGCCGATCACATCCTCGCGCCGCGTCACCAGCCACGCGGGGCTCCCGGCGAACGTCCGCACCCGGGCGATCTCGCCGGACAGCTGCAGCTCCCGGAACTCCGGCGCCACCCCCATCGGACCGGGCCTGTCGAACGGCAGTTGCTTCGGCACCGGCCACCCACTCCACTCACCCCGGGACGTCGTGCGGGCGAGTCTAGGCCGCGCGCCCCGGCCGGGCCGCGCATCGATCGGCGTGTTCCCGGGAATCCCCTCCGACGACGTGGTGCTCGCGCCGGAGGAGGCGGCCTCCGTCCCCAACTCGGCGATCCGCCTCGCCCGTTCCTCCTGCGCCGCCGCGAACTCCTCGGCGAGGCCCGGCCGTTCGGCGCCGTCGAGCATCTCCTCGGCCGGGCGCGAGGATGCGGCCCCCGCGCCCGTAGGGCCTCAACTCCTCACGGAACGATTGCGGTACGGACCAACCCCTGTCGGGCGGCGCCCCGGACCGACAGAATCACCGCATGACAACGCCCACGGTCGCGCCGCCCTCCGGCCCCCGGTCCGTCGAGCTCGCCCGGGACTTCGTGACGGGCGGGGTGGTCGGGCTCTCGCTCACCGGGTTCGCCGTGGGCTGCGAGCTGGGGAGGGCGCCGCTGATCGTCGGGAGCCTGGCGCTGGCCGCGGGCTACGCCCTGGTGTTCCTTCTCGCCGGGGCGCCCCAGCGGGCCCGGGAGGCGGCGCAGGTGCCGTGCACGGCGCTCGCGCTGATCGAGGGCCGGGAGGCGGACAAGAGCGAGGACACGGACGTGCCGGTGCGGTTCGACCTCACCGTGGCGCCGGACGGGGAGTCGGCGTTCCGCGTCCGGGTCACCCAGGGGATCCACGTCTCCGAGCTGCCCGACTACCGGCTCGGCCGGGTCGTGGTGGTGGAGTACCCGCCGGACCGGCCGTGGCGGGTGCGGATCGTGAAGCGGCCGACCCCGGCCTGGGAGGAGCGGGCGGCGTCCGCCGCCATCGACTCGCTGCCCGGGCCGGCCGCGGCGGGCGCGCGGGAGGAGGGGTGCGCCCGGGGGTTCCTCGTCCTGCTCGGGCTGCTGCTCGGCGCGGGCGCCGTGCTCTTCCTCCTGCGCGCGGACCTGTTCGACGACACCGGCGAGGCGCAGACGCAGACGCCCACGGTGTCCAGCACGACCGTGACCAGGGGCTACGACACGGTCTCCTTCGGCCCGGGCCGCTCGATGCTGGACCGGGGCGCGCTGCGCTCCGCCGTCGAGTCGACCACCCCTCCGCAGGGCGGTCGGCGGGCCCTCACCCTCGTCGTGGAGGAGCGGCTGATGACGGTGGCGTTCGCCCCGGACGGTGTGGACACGCCGGGGTTCGACCCCCGGGAGCTGCCCTTCGACCGGGTGCCCGCGCTGGTCGAGGAGGCGCGGAGCACGCCCGGGGTCGGCGCCCCGCGCACCTGGCGGGTCATCGTCGAGCGCCTGAGCGGCTCCGTCACGATCCGGGTCGCCGTGACCGGGGCGGACGGCTCGGCCGTGCTGGAGGCGGACGGGCAGGGCGCCGTGCTGCGGCGCAATCCGGCACGGTAAGGGGAACGGAATGGACTGGCACGGGTACGTCGCGCTCTGGTGCGCGGTGTGGGGCGCGGTGGCGCTGGTGGGGTTCGGGCGCTCGCTCGCCGGGGTGACGCGGGCGCAGCGGGCGGTGCGGATGCGGGGCCGGATCGAACGGGTGCACGAGCCCCGGCACGGTGGCTCGCGGAGCGGGGGCGTCGCGGTGGTGGTCTCCTACCCGGACCCGTCCACCGGCGAGGCGGTCACCGTGACGAACGAGGGCGAGCGCGGCGACGCGATCACCGTCGCGTGGGAGGGCCGGGAGATCGGGGTGCACCACCCGCCGGGGCAGGCGCACGCCTACCGGTTCACCGAGGACCCGGAGGCCCGCGGCTGGGGGCTCGCCTGGCCGGGCACCGCCGTGTTCCTGATCTACGGGGCGGTGGTGGTCCTCCTCTCGGTGGACCGGGGCTGGCCGTGGGCGCTGATCTGCGTCTGCGGGCCGTGGGCCCTGATCGGCTTCCTGAGCATGCCGGGGAACCTGCGCGACACCCGGCTCCGCCGGGAGCGACTGGAGTCGATGGTCGCCGTCCCCGGCCGGATCGTGGCGGTGCTCCGGGACGTCTCCACGGATTCGGACGGCGACACCACCACCACGATCACGCCGGTCGTGGCGTTCACCACCCGCGAGGGCCTGGCCGTGACGGCGCACCGCACCTCGGGGGTGCCGGACCCGGCGGGGGCGTACGGCCGGGAGGTGACGGTCCACTACCCGCCGCAGGACCCGGCCCTGTTCGTGCTGGACCACCCGAAGCAGCAGCGCTCCGTACGGACGGACACCCTGGTGAGCGTGGTGGGCCTGGTACTGGTCGCGGCGGCGGCCGTCCTGGGCGTCGTCCTGCTCTGACCAGTCGTCCTGCTCCGACCGGGGGGCGGAACCGGCGGCTAACCGCGCCCGAGGACCCGCTCGACGGCGACCTCGATGACCACCCGGTCCGGGTTCTCCCGGGGCGTGCGGTAGCGCTCGGCGTAGCGGCGCTCGGCGTCGGCGACCTGCTCGGGCTCCTGGCGGACGACGGCCACGCCCTCCAGGGTGGACCAGCGCGCCCCGGCGACCTGGCAGAGCGCGACCCGCTGGCCACGCTCGCCCGCCGCCGCGACGTTGCGCGCCTTGCGGCTGGTGCGGCTGGTGATCACCCGGGCCGTGCCCGTCGACGGGTCGAAGGTCACCCCGACGGGCACCACGTGCGGCGAGCCGTCCGGGCGGGCGGTGGTCAGGGTGGCGATGTGCCGCTCGCTCCAGAAGGCGAGCAGGGCGGCGTCGAGGTCGCGCGGGTCGTGGGCCATGATCGGGATCGTAGGGCCCCGTCACGCCGCCCCGGCGGGCGGGGCCGTCCCCGGGGCCACCCCCGGAGCTGTTCCCGGGCCCGTTCCCAGGGTCCGTCGCAGGTACGCCGCGCCCGCCGCGAGCAGCGGGGGCAGCGGCGCGGCGGCCGGATGCCAGGGCGCCTCGTACTCCCAGCACACCCAGGTGCCGGGCGGCAGCAGGCGCAGGCAGTCGGTGACGGGCAGGACCCCGGCGCCGAGCGGCAGCGGGGTGAGGCCCCCGGGCCCGGCGACGTCCTTGACCTGGACGTGGCCGAGGTGCGGGGCGAGCGCGGCCCAGGTCCGGGCCGGGGTCTCCCCCGCGAGGCGGGTGTGCATCAGGTCCCACAGGGCGCCGACGGCCGGGTGGGCGACCCGTTCCAGGAGGGCGGCCACCGCCCGGCCGCCCCGGTGCGAGTCGTGGGTCTCCACGAGGATCCGCACGCCCAGGCGCCCGGCCTCCGGGGCGGCGGCGGCGAGTCGGCGGGCGGCGCGCTCGTCGGCCTCGCCGCGTGGGCCGTCGCCGCCGCGCGGGAAGACCCGCAGGCCGCCGGCGCCGAGGTCCGCCGCCAGGCGCAGCGCGGCCAGCAGGTCCCGCAGCACCGGCTCGTCCGGTCCGGGCGCGGCGACGCCCACGTAGGAGGCGAGGGCGAGCGGGGTGAGGCCGTGGGCGGCGAGGGTGCGGGCGGCCGCGCGGCGTTCCCCGGCGGTCATCGCCGGGTGGACGGACTCGCCCTCCGCGCAGCGCAGTTCGAGCCCGTCCCAGCCGTGTTCGGCGGCGAGCCGGGCGGCCTCGGCCAGGGGCAGGCGGGGGACGCCGAGGGTGGAGTAGGCGATCGGCACGGCGCGGCTCCTCTGCGGGTGGCGGAACGGGTACGGCCCGAGGGTCTGGACCCGGATATTATTCGGACTGAAACGAAGTCCTGACACCGGCCCCGCCCGGCCCGGCCCGGCCCCGCCAAGCCCAAAGCCCGAAGTCCGAAGTCCGAGGAGCGCCGCATGCCCCCCACCCGCACCCCGGCCACGGCCACCACGCAGACCGTCGCGCAGGTCAACCAGACCGTCCTGCTGGAGGTGCTGCGGCGCCACGGCACGCTGTCGCGCCAGCGGCTGGCCGCCGAGAGCGGCCTGAGCACCGCGACGGTGCACCGGCTGGTGGAGGTGCTGCGCGCCGAGGGCCTGGTGGAGGTGGAGAGCGTGCGGGCGCCGTCCAGCGGGGGCCGGCCGCCGCAGCTGATCCGCTACAACGCCCGCGCGCAGACCGTCCTGGCGGTGGCCGTGCGCCCGCGCCGGATCGTCGGCGTGGTGACGGACCTGGGCGGCGCCGTGCTGCACGAGGCCGAGCACCACTGGGAGTTCGCCGGGACCGACCACCCGCGCGAGGTCGCCGCCGGCGAGCTGACCGGGCCGCTGCTCGCGCTGGTGGACGGCCTGCGGGCCTGGGCCGGGCACAACGCCGGGGCGCCGCGCGCCCTCGTGGTCGGGGTGCCGGGGGCCGTCCGGGACCGCACCGGGCTGGTGGAGTTCGCGCCCGCCCTGCAGTGGCCCGGGCTGCGGCTGGGGGGGCTGCTCCAGGAGCGGTACGGCGTCCCCGTCGCGGTGGAGAGCAACGTCAACCTGGTCGCCCTGGCCGTGCACGGGGCGCAGGCCCCGTCGGGGGTGCGCGACCTGGCGGCCGTGGTGGTGGGCATCGAGGTCGGCGCCGGGATCGTGCTGGACGGGCGGCTGCACCGGGGCCGGCTGGGCGCGGCCGGGGCGCTGGGCCACCTGATGTCCGGGCCCGCCGCCCTGGACCGGCCGCTCGGGCGCACCGGCGACACCCAGGCCCGGGTCGGCGACCACGCGGTGGACCGGCGGATCACCGAGGCCGGGCTGACGGTCTCCGGCACCCCGGCGGAGCGGGTGGCCGAGCTGTTCCGCCTGGGCCGGGAGGGCCATCCGGCGGCCTCCCGGCTGATCGGCGAACTGACCGACGACCTGGCGCTGGTGGTGGCCAACCTGAGCACGGTGCTGGCGCCCGAGCTGATCGCCCTCGGCGGGCGGCTGTTCTGGGAGAGCGGCGGCGAACTGCCCGCCGCGATCGAGGCCCGGCTCCAGGGCCGGGTGCCGGTGATGCCGCGCCTGGTGGTGGTGCACAGCACGACCACCGAGCTGGTGGGCGCGGCCACGGCGGCCGCGCGGCTCGCGGACGGGGCGACGTTCATCACCCACTGAGCCTGCGGCATCCGATTATTTCTCACTGTGATAGAAAGTCCTGGGAGAAAGTCCTGAGACGATGCGCGCCACCGAGTGAGGAGACCCCGGATGCCCACCGCCGCCTTCGCGATGGACCCGGAGCGCTTCCCCGACGTCTACGGCCCCGGTGCCCGCGCCCGCGTCGCCGCCGGCGCCGCGCTGCTCGCCGACCCCGCCGACCCGCACGGCGTCTGGAGCGCCGAACGGCTCGCCGCCGCCCCGCCGGAGGCGCTGCGCGAGGTCGAGGTGCTGTTCACCGGCTGGGGCGGCCCCGTCCTCGACGCCCCGGCACTCGCCCGCCTCCCCCGCCTGCGGCTCGTGCTCTACGCCGCCGGCTCGGTGCGCCGGATCGCCGGGGAGGCCTTCTGGGCGGCGGGCGTCCCGATCGTCACCGCCGTGCACGCCAACGCCGTGCCCGTCGCGGAGTTCACCGTCGCCCAGATCGTCTACGCCCTCAAGGGCGGCTGGCGCCACGTGCTGGCCTCCCGGGCCGCCCGCGCCGCCGTCCCGGCCGGCCGCACCCCGGGCGCGTACGGCTCCACCGTCGGCGTCCTGTCCCTGGGCGCGGCCGGGCGCCTGGTCTGCGAGATGCTGCGCGCCTACGACGTCCGCGTCCTCGCCCACGACCCGTACGCCCCGCCGCCGCCCGGGGTGGAGGCCGTCGGCCTCGACGAACTGTTCGCCACCGCCGACGTGGTGAGTGTGCACACCCCGCTGCTCCCCGAGACCCGCCACCTGGTGGACGGGCGGCTGATCGCCTCCATGAGGCCCGGCGCCACCCTCGTCAACACCTCCCGGGGCGCCGTCCTGGACGAGCCCGCGCTGATCGAGGTCCTCGCCGAACGCCCGGACCTCTTCGCGGTGCTGGACGTCACCGACCCCGAACCGCCCCTGCCGGGCTCGCCGCTGTTCACCCTGCCCAACGTCGTCGTCACCCCGCACCTGGCGGGCAGCCGCGAGCTGGAACGCCGCCGCCTCGGCGACCTGGTGGTCGGCGAGTTCGAGCGCTGGCTGCGCGGCGAGCCGCTGCGCCGGGCGCTCGACCGGCGCTCCTACGAACGGATGGCCTGACCCGTGCCGCGACCCCGACACCCCGACGTGGTGCTGATCCTGACCGACCAGCAGACCGCCGACGCGATGAGCGCGGCCGGCAACCCGTACCTGCGCACCCCGGCGATGGACGCGCTGGCCGCCGCCGGCACCCGCTACCCCCACTCCTACTGCGCCCAGCCGCTCTGCACCCCCTCGCGCGCCAGCCTGATGACCGGCCGCCTCCCCAGCGCCGTCGGCGTCACCGGCAACACCGGCGGCCCCGAAGACCCTTTGCTGGGGCGGCTGTTCACCGAGGCGGGGTACGACTGCGGCTACGGCGGCAAGTGGCACCTGCCCGAGCTCTCCCTGCCCGAGGGCCGGGGATTCCGCCGCATCCACCCGGCCGGCGGGGACGACGCCGGACTGGCCCGCGCCGCGGCGGAGTTCGTCCGCACCCCGCGCGAGCGGCCGTTCCTGCTCGTCGCCTCCTTCCTGGAGCCGCACGGCATCTGCGAGTGGGCCCGCGGCCAGGACCCGCGCACCGGCCCGCTCCCGGCGCCGCCGCCCACCGCCGAACTCCCGCCGCTGCCCGCCAACTTCCCCGCCGCCCCGTACGAGGCGGCGCTGCCCCGCCTCGCGGAGCGGGCCCAGCCGCACACCCACCCGACGGCCGCGTGGCGCGAGGACGACTGGCGGCGCTACCGGCACGCCTACTACGCCCTGGTCGAACGGGTGGACCGGCACATCGGACAGCTGCTGGCGGCCGTGGCGGAGCACGACCGGGAGACGGTGGTGGTCTTCAGCTCCGACCACGGCGACGGCGCGGGCGCGCACCGCTGGAACCAGAAGTGGGCCCTGTACGAGGAGTGCGTGCGCGTCCCGCTGGTGGTGACGGGGCCCGGCGTGCCCGCCGGAGCCGTCGACGAACGCCTCGTCGCGGCGGGGCTCGACCTCATCCCCACCCTCTGCGACCTCGCCGGACTGGACACCCCGCAGGGCCTTCCCGGCCGCAGCCTGCGCGCGCCCGAGGAGCACGCCAGCGTGGTGGTCGAGACCCGCTGGGAGATCCCCGGGTTCAACAACGCCCTGGGCCGGATGGTCCGTTCGGGGCCGCACAAGTACGTCTGCTACGCCTGGGGCGACCACCGCGAGCAGCTCTTCGACCTCGCCGCCGACCCGGGCGAGCTGGTCAACCTGGCCGTCGACGCCCGGCACGCGCCGTTGCTCGACCGCTTCCGGGGCCTGCTCGCCGAGCACTGCGCGGCCGCCGCCGACCCGTTCGCCCGGTTCGTGCCCCGCACCACGCACTGACGGCGGGGCCGGACCGCCCGGCCCCGCCCGGCCCCGTCTACGGCCGCACCGCGATCAGCTCCCGCCCCCGCAGGGTGTAGAGCACGCCGTCCTCGTCGGCGGCCAGCCGGGCGCCGCTGTACCACTCGGCGTCCACCTCGACCAGCACCGTCGCCGCCAGGGTGTCCCGGTCCAGCCGGAACAGGGCCCGCTCGCTGATCCCGTACAGCGCGCCTCCGACGGACAGCAGGCGCGGGTTGGTGCCGGCCGCCGCGCCCAGCGCCGCCCGCCGCCCGATCACGGGGGCGTACCCGGCCCGCCCCGAGCGGCGCAGGTCGACGGTGAAGGCCGTCCCGTCGACCGTGAGGCCGTACAGGGTGTGCCCGTGCACCTCCAGGCTGCTGACGCCCGCGCCCAGGTCGGTGGCGGTGCGCCAGAGTTCGCGTCCGGCGACCGGGTCCCAGGCCGCGAGGTCCCCGCGCGGGCCGGTCGGCCGGGCGTTGTCGCCGCCGAGGAAGGCCTGCCCGTGCCCGGCCGCGACGGCCCGTACGAGCTGGCCGGGGCCGAGCGGGTCCACGTGGACGGTGGGCCGGTCGGTGCCCGGGCGGTGGGTGACGAAGGAGCCGCCGCCGGTGGTGTCGGCCTGGACGCCGAGGAGCAGCAGGCCGCTGGACGGGTCCCGGCGGATCACCTGCGGCCGGTTCTGCGCCTGGGGCAGGGCCGCCTCCCGCACGGGCGCCGCGTCCACGCCCGGGCGGTAGCGCCAGATGCCCTGCGAGGAGTAGACGCCCAGGTACAGGGTGCCGTCCTCCAGGACCACGGTGTCCTTGGCCTCGCCCGGCACGGGGAGCTTGCGGACCGTCCCGGCGGCGAGGTCGTGCAGGGCGATCGAGCCGTTGCCGCCGACGTACACCCGCCCCGACCGGGCCGCGACCGACATGCCGAGCTGGGCGGAGGCGGGGGCGCCCGCCTCGACGAGGTCCCGGGTGGCGACGGCGCCGGAGGCGAGGTCCAGGGTCCACGCCGTGCCGCCCTCGGTGACCCCGGCGAGGGTGTCGCCGAGCCGGCCGAGGCCCCAGGAGTTGCCCTCCGGCACGGGCGTCGCGAGCTGGTCGAGGGCGCCGGTGGCGAGGTCGTGGCGCCACAGCACGCCGTGCTCCGTGGAGGTGAACCACAGGGTGTCGCCCCGCCGCTGGAAGTTCGTCACGCTCTTCGTCCCGGGCACGGCGAACGCGCGCAGCACCCGGTGGTCGGCCGGGTCGAGCAGGGCGACGTGCGCGGGCGCGCCCTCGGTGGAGACGGCGAGCAGGTCGTCGCCGAGGACGGTGATCCGTCGGATGATCGTGTCGCCGCGCAGCTCGGGCGGGGTGATGTCGGTGACGGCGCCGGTGGCCCGGTCCACGGCGTACAGGGTGGCGGGGCTGGCTCCGGAGCCGCCCGCGAGGTTGCTGCCGGTGCCGAGGTAGGCGCGGGTCGCGGTGGCGGCGACGGCCCGGCCCTGGGTGGCGTTCGGGGCCGGGGAGGCGACCTCGGTGACGGCGCCGGTGGCCGGGCTCCAGGCGTACAGGCCGGGCCCTGCGGCGCGGCCCTTCTGACGGCCGGTCGCGTAGACGGTGCCGTCCGGCGCGACGGCCACGTCCCGGACGTCGGCGCCGGGGACGTTCCCGAGGGCGGTCAGCGTGCCGTCGTAGCGGTAGAGGTTGACGTCGCGGGGGGCGTCGGTGACGCCGAGGTACAGCGCGCCGCCGGACGCGGCCGAGCCCTGGACGAAGGTGCCGGTGGGCAGGTCGACGGTGGCGGTGACCAGGCCGGTCGCCAGGTCGTAGCCGACGACCCGGGCGGGGGCGAGGTTGCGCGAGCCGATCCACAGGGTCCCGCCGATCAGCGTGGCGCTCATCAGCGGGAAGTCGGCGTTGCCGGGGCCGAGGCCGGTCACGTCCGGGCCGTCGGCCGCCGCGGCGGCGGGCAGGCCGAGGGCCGTGAGGGCGGCGGCCGCGCCGGTGCCCAGCAGCAGTCGGCGGCGCGTGGGGTTCACGGAAGGCATGGGTCTCCAGACTCCGGCAGAGGCCGCGGGAAGGGCGCGGAAGGTCACGGAAGGTCACGGCAGGGGCGGTACGGGGGCGCCGGCGGCCGCCAGCAGCTCCCGGGTGTACGGGTGCGCGGGTTCGGCGAACAGCTGCTCGGCCGGGGCCCGTTCGACGACCCGGCCGTGCCGCAGGACGAGCACCTCGTCGCACAGGTGCCGCACCAGGGCGAGGTCGTGCGAGATGAACACCAGCCCGACGCCGGTGCGTTCGCGCAGGTCGGCGAAGAGGTTGAGGATCTGCGCCTGGACGGAGACGTCCAGCGCGGAGGTCGGCTCGTCCGCCACCAGCACCTGCGGGCCGACGGCGAGGGCCCGGGCGATCGCGACCCGCTGGCGCTGGCCGCCGGAGAGGCGGTGCGGCAGGGCGTCGAGCACCGCCTCGGGCAGGCCGACCAGCGCGCACAGCCCGGCCGGGTCGGGCTCGCGCAGGCCGTGGACGGCCAGCGGCTCGGCGAGGGCCTCGCGCACCGTCATCCGGGGGCTGAGCGAGGCGTACGGGTCCTGGAACACCATCTGGACGGAGCGCCGCAGTTCGCGCTCCCGCGCCCGGCCGGCCCCGGCCCAGGAGCGGCCCGCCACGCGGACCGTCCCCGCGTGCGGGGCCACCAGCCCGAGCAGGGCGCGGGCCAGGGTGGACTTGCCGGAGCCGGACTCGCCGATCACGCCGACCGCCCGGCCGGGGGCCGCGCTCAGGCTCACCCCCTCCAGGGCCGGGGGCCGGCGGCGGCCGTAGCGGACGGTCAGCTCCTCGGCGACCAGGACGGGCTCGGCGGCCCGCTCCACCCGCCGCGCCGAAGGCTCCTGACGATCCGTCAGAACGGCCTGTGACACCGGGACATGGCAGGCGAATCCCGCCTCCCCCGTGCCCGACCACGGCGGCTGCTCCCCCGCGCACCGGTCGACGGCCGCCGCGCAGCGCGGGGCGAAGGCGCAGCCGGGCAGGGCCTCGCCCGGTGCCGGCGGGCGCCCGCCGATGACGGTGAGCGACGCGCCGCGCGGGCCGTCCAGCCGGGGCGTCCCGGCCAGCAGCCCGGCGGTGTAGCGGTGCCGGGGAGCGGCCAGCAGCCGCGTGGCGGGGGCGCGTTCGGCCGTCCGCCCGGCGTACATGACCTGGACGGTGTCGCAGCTGCGGGCCACCGCGCCGAGGTCGTGGGTGATCAGCAGGACGGCCGTGCCGGTCTCCTCGCGCAGCCGGACCAGCAGGTCGAGGATCTCCACCCGGGTGCTCGGGTCGAGCGCGGTGGTCGGCTCGTCGGCGATCAGCAGCTCGGGGCGGTTGGCCATCGCCATCGCGATCAGGACGCGCTGGCGCATGCCGCCGGAGAACTCGTGCGGCCGGTCGCGGTAGCGGCGGGCGGGCTCGGCGATGCCGACGAGGTCGAGCAGGTCGAGGGCCCGGTCGCGGGCCTCGCGGCGGCCGGCGCCGTGCACCAGCGCGGCCTCGGCGATCTGGCGGCCCACGGGCGTACGGGGGTTGAGGTGGGCCAGCGGGTCCTGGAAGACGGTGCCGATGCGGCGCCCGCGCACCGCCCGGACGGCGGGTTCGGGCAGGGCGAGCAGGTCGGTGCCGTCGAAGCGGACGCTGCCGGCGGTGGTGCGGCAGCCGGGCGGGAGCATCCGGTTGACGGCCAGGGCGGTCAGCGTCTTGCCGGAGCCGGACTCGCCGACGAGGCCGAGGATCTCGCCCGGCCGGACGGTGAGGTCGACCCCGCGCACGGCCTCGGCCCCGGCCGCCTCCACGCGCAGCCCGCGCACCTCCAGCAGCGGGGCCGGGCCCGTGAGCGTCGCCGGAACATCGGTCTGGGTCGCGGTCACCGCAGTCTCTCCCGGTTGAACGAGTCGGCGAGCAGGGTCAGGCCGAACACCAGCAGGCCGAGCAGGGCGACCGGCGCCAGGGCGTAACCGGGCTGCAGGAACAGGTACTTGGAGCCTGCGTTGATCATCGCCCCGAGGGCGGGGGCGGGCGGCTGGACGCCGAGGCCGAGCACGCTCAGGCCGCCCTCGATCTTGACGGCGTGCGCCATCGCGACGGCCAGCAGCGCGGTGGTGGCGTCGACGACGTTCGGCAGCACGTGGCGGCGCAGGACGCGTCCGCGCGGCACGCCGAGCACCCGGGCGGCCACCACGTGGTCGCGGGCGAGCTGCCCGAGCAGGGCCGCGCGGGCCTGCCGGCCGAAGGAGGGCAGGGCGCTGAGGACGATGGTGGCCGCCACGGTGGTCGGGCCCGGGCGCACCAGCAGGGCGAGCGCGAGGCCGAGCAGCAGGCCGTGGAAGCCCAGCAGCAGGTCGAAGAGCCGCTGGACGAGCTCGCCGAGCAGCCGGTTGAGGCCGCCGAGCAGGCCCAGCAGGGTGCCGAGGACGGCGGCGGCCGGGACGGCGAGCAGGCAGACCAGCAGGTCGGTACGGACCCCGGCGAGCACCCGGGCCAGCAGGTCGCGCCCGACCTCGTCCGTCCCGAGCGGGTGCGCCCAGGCGGGCCCGGCCAGGGCGTCGCGGCCCTGCCGGTAGGGGTCGGCGTCGAGCAGCAGGGGGCCGAGCAGCCCCAGCAGCACGACCAGCAGCACCAGGGCCGCGCCGACGCGACCGCGCGGGGTCCGCAGCGCCGGCGGCAGCGCGGGGAGGCGGCGGCGCCCGGCGGCGGCGGTCGCGGCGCTCACCGGCCCGCCCCCGTCCCGGCGCGGGCGATCCTCGGATCGAGCCGGCCGACGAGCAGTTCGGTGCCGAGCTGGACGAGGACGGCGACGGCGATCGCGAGCATGATCAGGGTCTGGGCGACGGGGTAGTCGCGCTGGTTGACGGCGTCCAGCAGCAGTTGGCCCAGGCCGTGCCGGGCGAAGAGCTGTTCGGCGACGACGGCGCCGCCGAGCAGCTCGCCCAGGTGCAGGCCGAACTCGACGCAGAACGGGGCGAGGCTGTTGGGCAGCACGTGCCGGGCCAGGACGCGTCGGGGCGCGGCGCCCTTGGCGACGGCGGTGAGCACGAACTCCTCCTGGCGGGTGCGGCGCAGCTCGGTGGCCAGCAGCCGGGCCAGGACGGCCGCTCCGGGCAGCGCGAGGGCGGCGGCGGGCAGGGCGAGGTACTGGAGGGCGAGGTCCGGCGCGCTGAACAGGTCCCGCTCGCCGCCGGCGGGCAGCAGGCGCAGCAGCACGGCGAAGACGAAGACGAACAGCACGGCGGTGACGTACACCGGCAGCGCCAGCAGGGCCGTGACCAGCGGGTCGAGCGCCCGGGCGAGACGCCCGCGCCGTTCGGAGGCCAGCGCGACGCCCAGGACCAGGCCGAGCACCAGCATGGACAGGCCGGCGACGAGGGCGAGTTGGACGGTGCTGCCGACGCTCTGCCCGATGAGCCGGGTGACGGGTTCGCGGTAGTGGAAGGAGTCGCCCGGGTCCCCGGTGAGCAGTCCGCGCAGCCAGCCCAGGTACTGCGCGGCCATCGGCCGGTCGACGCCGAGGGCGGCGGCGAGCCGGTCGTGCTGCTCCTGGTCGGCCTCGGCGCCGAGGGCGGCGGAGACGGGGTCGCCGGGGGCCAGGCGCAGGAGCAGGAAGACGGTGACGGAGGCGAGCCAGAGGGTGGCCAGCGCGCCGGCGGCCTTTCTGGTCCAGTAGGGCACGGGGGCTCTCCAGGGGAACGGGGGCGCCGCCCCAGGGCGGTGGGGGTCGTCCTGGGACGGCGCCGCGGGGTCGGCGGGTCAGGCGGTGCGCCCGGTGTCGCCGAGCCGCAGGTAGCCGAGCGCGCTGGTGCCCACGCCGTGCACCGAGGAGGCGAAGGCGTAGGCCTCCCAGGCGTGCGCGAGGGTGACGTGGAAGGACTCGGTGAGCAGGTACTCGGAGAGCGCGTGGTTGACGTCGGCCCTGGCGGTGTCGTCGGCGGCGGCGAAGGCGCGGGCCTGGAGGTCGGCGTAGGCGGGGTCGGTGACGTGGGAGGTGTTGCGGCCGACCTGGAGGGGCCCGGAGACGGTGATCCCGCTGAGCGGGGAGACGCTGACCATGCCGTGGTTGGCGATGAACAGCCCTTCCAGGGTGCCCTGCTGGATCTTGGGCTGGAGGGCGGCGTTGTCGAGGAGCTGGACGTCGACGCCGAACCCGGCCTGTTCCAGGTCGTACTTGACGAGTTCGACGAGGGAGCTGAAGACGGGGGAGTTCGCGGCGGTGAGCGGCAGGCGGGCCCCTTCGGCGCCGGCCTCGCGGAGCAGGCCGCGGGCCTTGTCCGGGTCGTGCGGGTAGCGGTTGACCTGGTCGGGGGTGACGCCGGGGGTGTTCGAGGGCCAGGGCAGGCTGCTGGCCTCGGCGTGGCCGCCGTAGACCTGGGCGACGATGCGCTCGCGGTCGACGGCGTACTGGAGGGCCTGGCGGACCCTGCGGTCGTCCAGCGGCCTGGTGGCGGTGTTCGCGCCGAGGAAGGCCTGCTGGTAGGAGGACCGGGCGGACTGCACGGTGTACGCCGGGTTCCCGGCGAGGACCTTGAGGTCGCGTCCGGGGACGGCGCCGATGAGGTGGGACTGCCCGGACTGGAGGGCGGAGAGCGCGGCCTGGCTGCTGGTCACCGAGCGGACGGTGATCCGCTCGAAGCGGGGCTGTCCGCTCTGCCAGTAGTGGGGGTGGCGGGCGAGGTCGAGCTGGTTGCCGCCCTTGAAGGACTGCCAGGTGAAGGGCCCGGTGCCGTTGACCTTGTCGGCGGCCTTGCCGTCGACGTAGGTGCGGGAGTCGACGACGGGGTTGAAGGCGAGCGCGTCGAACAGGTTGCTGGTGGGCTTGGCGAGGGTGAGGGTGACTTCGTGCGCGGCGCTGGCCCGGATGTCGGAGAGGCGTTCCAGCAGGGGCTTGACCTGGGAGGTCCTGGCGGCGCCGGTGAGGGAGAAGACGACGTCGTCGGGGGTGAGCGGGCGGCCGTCGTGGAAGGCGACGTCCTCGCGGAGCTTGAGCACGAGCTTGGTGCGGTCGGCGTTCCACTCCCAGGAGGTGGCGAGCCAGGGCACCGGCTGGAGGGTCTGCGGGTCGAGGTCGACCAGCCGGTCCAGGACGAGGTTGACGAACACCGGGGTGTCGGGGCCGCGGTGGAGCAGCTGGGTCGGGTCGGGGGCGGCGCCGTAGACGATCTGGAGGTCGGGCGCGGAGGCGGCGGAGGGAGCGGCGGCGCCCGTGCCGGCGGCGTCGTCGGTGGCGGAGCGGCAGCCCGCCGCCAGCAGGGCCGCTGCGGCGCTCAGGCCCAGGAAGCCTCGTCGGGGCAGGCCGTGGTGGCGGGCCGCGTCGCTCATGGTGGTGCGTACCTCTTCGGTTCTCGGGGGTGTGCGGGGGTGTGGTCAGTACTTGGTGACGACGACGCTGTCGCTCCAGGCCACCACGTCGGGGCCGCCGACGGGGTAGGGGATGTTCTTGGCCGGGTTCCAGTTGGCCCGGTAGATGCCGGTCTTGAAGTACGGCGACTGGTTCTGGTGGTAGTTGTTGAGGCCGGTGTAGGAGCCGACCTGTACGCCGTCGCGCTGGACGGCGATGCTGCCGGGGCTGGTGTCGGTGGACCAGGTGATGTCGAAGGCCCACTGGTTCCAGTGGCCGAACTGGACGTCGCCGAGCGGGATCACCGCCTCCTGGACGGTGGTCGGGTCGGTGAGCCAGTGGACCTTGAGCCGCCAGCTGCCGTCCTTGACGGTCAGGGCGATCGGCGGCTTGGTGTCGTTGCCGTCGGCGAGCGGGTAGCCGTGCCACTGGGCGAGGATCGTCTCGGTGGAGGTCTGCGCCCAGTCGGCGGGCAGGTAGTCGGCGAGGGCGAAGCGGTAGCTGCCCCAGCCGAGGGAGTTGACGGCGACCTCGGAGCGGTAGGAGGCGCCGTCGTCGGGGACGGCGAAGCGGGCGGCCAGGCCGCTGCCCCCGGCGGGGGCGGGGGCGACGGTGATGCTGCCGTTGCCGTCGACGCGCTGGCGCGTCCAGGCGGAGACGGTGCCGGACTCGAAGTCGTCGGCGAAGACGACGGTGCCGTCCGCGGTCGCCGCCGTGGCGGGGGCGGCGTGGGCGGGGGCGGCGGCGGTCACGGCCAGGGCGGCGGTGAGGACGGCACCGGCGAGGCGTCCGGGCAGGCGGGACATGGCGGTTCTCCTTCTCGGGGTTCGGGTTCGGTACGGGGTGCGGCGGCCGGCTGTCGCGGGTACGGGCGTCAGCCGGCCCGGCGACAGGAGGCGGCCGGGCCGACCCAGGTCGGGCTGGACCAGGCCCACTGGTCGTTCAGCTGGCGTACCCGCACGTGGTAGAAGTCACCGTCCCCGCCCGGCCGTTCGTCGGTCAGGTCGATCTCCGCGCTCGCCTCCCGGTCGGGCACCGCGCGGTCGAGGCGGTAGGCGCCGGAGACGAACCCGCCGGTGAAGCCGGTGCGCGCGCCCTGGAGCAGTTCGCCGACGGTGTGGGCGGTCTCGACGCCGTTGACGACGGCGACCAGCCGGGTGCGCACGTCGCCCTCGACCCGCAGCGAGAGCCCCTGGGTGCTGTCGGTGGCGGTGTTGGGGTTGCCCTCGGTGACGGTGCGCAGCCGGACGGCCCCGGGCGCGGTGCGCTCCCAGACGGACGGCCGGTACGTCGCCGGTTCGGCTTCGGCGGGGGCGACGGTCTCGGAGCCGCGCAGCCGGGGCTGGACGTCCAGCAGCCGCCCGCCCTCGACGCGCAGCGCGACGTCCCAGTGCACCGGCTCGCCGCGCCGGCCCCAGCCGACGGCGAGGCCGAGGGTGCCGGTGAAGGCCTGCGACGGGCCCGCGCCGGCGAGGAGTTCGGGGCGGCTGACGCGGTGGACGGGCACGCCGTTGCGCAGCAGTTCGACGTGGTCGAGGGCGTCGCGCCCCCGGACGGTGACGCGGACGCGGCGCCGGTCGGCGGAGGGGGCCTCGGCGCCCATCGGCGCGCCGTTGACGGAGGTGGCGAGCAGGATGCGGTCGCCGGTGATCGCGTAGGTGCGGCGCTGCTGGACGGCGGTCCAGATCCCGTCGCGGGTCAACTCCGGCGCCCAGACGGCCAGTCGGCCGTGGCCGTGGCTGCCGGGGAAGGCGCTGTGGTGGTCGGTGGAGCCGATCAGTCCGAAGCGGTGGCCCAGCCGCAGGCCGTGCAGGGCGGTGCCGGCGGCGGCGCGCGGGCCCATGGTGTGCAGGTAGTCGCGCGGCGCCTCGTCGGACTCGGCGCAGCCGTGCATGGACATCATCTCCACGACCGGGGCGAACTCCTCGGTGTAGGAGGCCCAGTCGATGCCGCGCCGGGCGGGGCCGTAGCCGATGTGGTGGGGCAGCGCCCAGGTCCGTACGCCCTCGGCGGCGAGTTCGCGCAGGCGGGCGCGCAGGTGCTCCAGGGAGTCGGCGCGGATGATCTCGCCGCGCGGTCCGTCGAAGTAGACGCAGTGGTCGCCGTACGCGAGGCTGTGCCACTCGAAGGACTGGAAGGTGACGAACTCGCCGTCGCGGTGGGCGGCGGCGGTGACGTCCTGGACGTGGCCCCAGAGGCGGGCCAGGCGGGCGAAGCCCTCGGTGTGGTAGTCGACCAGGCCCGCGAGTTCGGGCGTGCGCTCGGGCAGGTCGTGCCACCAGCCGTGGCCGGTGACGCTGGCGAAGTCGAGCTGGAGCCGGGCGTTGGCGTAGGCGTCCTCGATGCCGCCGTGGCCGTAGCTGATGCCGCAGTGGTTGTGGAGGTCGCCGACGTACAGGCCCAGGCCGGCGTAGCCGGGCGCGTCGGTGGTGGGGGCGGTCATCGGGGCTGGCTTCCTCGGGTCGCGGTTGTCGCTGGCGTCACGGTCGTCGCTTGCGTTTGATCGAGTCTGAGAAGAAGTTAGCCCCGAACGCCCGGCAGCGGTCAAGGTCACCGATCCGCGCGTCGCGTGATCGCCATCGGACGAAACGTCGCCTTCACAGTGGATCGGCAGGTGGAGGAGGGAAAGCGCAGGTAGGCCCGGCCCCTCCGGCAGGCCCTCACTTTTGATCGATCTGATAGAAAGTTCTCGATCCGCGTGCCCCCGCCGAAGCCCAAGGACGGCCCCGATGCCCGATCCCGCCCTGCCCGCCGCCCCCGACCTGAGCGGCTCGCACCTGGTCCTCGCCCCGGAACGCGCCGAGCCCGGGTACTGGGCCGGCTGCCCGAGCGTCCGCTACGAGCCCGACCTCGACCGCTTCCTGCTCACCTACCGCGCACGCCGCCCGCGCAGCACGGCGGGCGACAGCGCCCCCGGCGGGCCGGAGCGGGGCTGGCGCTGCGCCGTCGCCGAGAGCCACGACGGCCTGGAGTTCCACGACCTCTGGTCGGTCCGCAGCGAGGAGCTCGGCTCCCCCTCGATGGAACGCCTCGCCCTGCTGCGCCGCGACGGCCGCTACCTTCTGCACCTCAGCTACGTCGACCCGGCCGACAACCGCTGGCGCATCGATGCGCTCACCGCCGAGGCCCCCGAACACTTCGACCTCGCCGCCCGCACCCCCGTGCTCACGGCCGCCACCACCGGCACCGAGGGCGTCAAGGACCCATACCTGCTCGACACCCCCGAGGGCGTCCACCTGTTCACCACGGTCTCGCGCGCCCGGCCGTTCACCGCCGAGGAGCGCGCCCGCGCGCACGCCGACGCCGACATCCACACCACGGGCCTGACCGTCCAGCCCACCGCGCACGCCCTCTCCCCGGACGGGCTGCGCTTCGCCGCCGCCCCCGGCCGGGCGGCCGAGGCCCTGGACGTCGGCCCCGCCGGGGCCTGGGACGGCTACGAGTCCCGGATCACCGCCGTCCTGCCGGACGGCGAGGGCGGCTGGCTGGCGCTCTACGACGGCTCCTCGGACGCCGCCGGCAACTACGAGGAGCGCTGCGGCCTCGCCGCCTCCCCCGACCTGCGCACCTGGCGCCGCCTCACCCCGGACGGGCCCTGGCTCGACGTCCGCTACGCCGACCTCGTCGCCGCCCGAGGCCGCTGGTACCTGTACTACGAGTGGACCCGCCCGGACGGCGCCCACGAACTGCGCGTCGCCGTCCTGGACGAGTTCGCCGGCCTGCGCCCGCGCTGAGGACGCGACGGCCCCGGGGGCGGATGCCTCCCCCGGGGCCGTCGGGGCTCAGTGGCCGCGCGCGATCCACTCCGGCAGGGCCGGGGCCTCGGCGCCGATCGTGGTCGGGTCGCCGTGGCCGGTGCGCACCACCGTGTCGGCCGGGAGCGTCAGCAGGCGCTCGCGGATCGACTCGACGATGGTCGGGAAGTGCGAGAACGACCGCCCGGTGGCGCCCGGGCCGCCCTGGAACAGGGTGTCGCCGGTGAAGACGGTGCCCAGGTCGGGGGCGTACAGGCAGACGGCGCCGGGCGCGTGGCCCGGGGTGTGCAGCACCGTCAGGGTGGTGCCCGCGACCTCGATCGCCTGCCCGTCGGCCAGTTCGCCGTCCGGCAGCCGCTCGGGGTGGGTGAGCTTCCACAGCGGCAGGTCGTCGGGGTGCAGCAGGATCGGCGCGCCGGTGCGCTCGGCGAGGGCCGGGGCCGCGTCGATGTGGTCGTTGTGCGCGTGGGTGGAGACGATCGCGAGCAGCCGCCGCCCGCCGAGTGCGGCCTCGATGGCCTCGGCGTCGTGCGCGGCGTCGATCACCACGGCCTCGGCGTCGTCGCCGACGATCCAGACGTTGTTCTCCACCTCCCAGCTGCCGCCGTCGAGGTCGAAGGTGCCGGCGGTGACGAGCCGGTCGATGCGGGCGCCCATCAGAACACCACCACCGAGCGGAGGACGTCGCCCTCGTGCATGCGGGCGAACGCCTGCTCCACGCCGTCGAGTTCGATGGTCTCGGTGACGAACGCGCCCAGGTCCAGGCGGCCCTGGAGGTAGAGGTCGATCAGCATCGGAAAGTCCCGCGAGGGCAGGCAGTCGCCGTACCAGGAGGACTTGAGCGCGCCGCCGCGGCCGAACACGTCGAGCAGCGGGAGCTCCAGCGTCATCTCCGGGGTCGGCACGCCGACCAGGACGACGGTGCCGGCGAGGTCGCGGGCGTAGAAGGCCTGCTTGTACGTCTCGGGGCGGCCGACGGCCTCGACGACGACGTCCGCGCCGTTGCCGCCGGTCAGCTCGCGGATCGCCTCGACGGGGTCGGTGGTGCGGGAGTTGACGGTGTGGGTGGCGCCCAGGGTGCGGGCGGTCTCCAGCTTGCGGTCGTCGATGTCCACCGCGATGATCTTCGCCGCGCCCGCCAGCCGGGAGCCCATGACGGCCGCGCCGCCGACGCCGCCGCAGCCGATGACGGCGACGGAGTCGCCCCGGCCCACGCCGCCGGTGTTGATCGCGGCGCCGAGGCCCGCCATCACGCCGCAGCCCAGCAGCCCGGCCACGGCGGGCTCGGCGGCCGGGTCGACCTTGGTGCACTGCCCGGCGGCGACCAGGGTCTTCTCGGCGAACGCGCCGATCCCCAGCGCCGGGGACAGCTCGGTGCCGTCCAGCAGCGTCATCCGCTGCTTGGCGTTGTGGGTGTCGAAGCAGTACTGCGGGCGCCCGCGCCGACAGGCGCGGCACTGGCCGCACACCGCACGCCAGTTGAGGATCACGAAGTCGCCGGGCGCGACCTCGGTGACGCCCTCGCCGACCGTCTCGACGACGCCCGCGGCCTCGTGGCCGAGCAGGAACGGGAACTCGTCGTTGATGCCGCCCTCGCGGTAGTGGAGGTCCGTGTGGCAGACCCCGCAGGCCTGGATCCTGACCACCGCCTCGCCCGGGCCTGGGTCGGGCACCACGATCGTGGTGACCTCCACGGGCGCGCCCTTGGCGCGCGCGATGACTGCCTTGACCTGCTGGGCCATCCGATCCCACCTCCGTCTGCCGGTGCGCCCTCGCACCCGGCTCGACCTGCTGCTTTCCGTTCGCGGTGGGGCGGGCCGAGCCGCCGTCACCGCCGCCCCCGAAGCGTATCGTCCGGTCACGGAGGTCCGCCCGGGGCCCGGCCGGGGGCCCGACCCGGAGCCCGGCCGGAGCCCGCCCGGGGCACGTGCCGGGCGCGCGCCCGACGCCCGCGCCCGACGCCCGGGTACGGCCCCACCGGCGCGCGAACGGTGCCTCCCGGCGCGTGCACGTCACGGGGGCGCGCGGGTGGCACCACCCGCCGGGGCCCGTGCCCCGAACCGCCCGGATTCCACCGCCGTTGGCTGGAAGTGCCGCAGACGGACACCCAACCGTCCACGTACGGTCGGAGCCGGGGCGGACGGCCCGGCCGCGCGCTCGGCGCACCCGCCCCGTTGCGACGACGCGCCACCGCGCACCGCCCGCTCCGGGCGCGTACCGACCGTACGCGCCCGCGCGGTCCACGCCCGTACGGTCCCGCCACGCCTTCCCGCCCTCCGTCACCGGGCCCCACGTCCCCCTCGCGTCCCGGCCCCGTACCGCCACCCGCCCGCACGATCCCGACTGCACGATCCCGACTGCACCCCCCGTCGGGCCGCCCCCTTGCGGCCCACCGCCCTGGAGTCTGGAGTTCGGATGCCCGCCGAGAACAGTGCGCCCGGTGCCGCGACCGGCACCGCGCCGCTCCCCCCGATGCACTGCCTGCGCCACGTGGAACCCGGCCCTCCCCGGCTCGCCGCCCTGCCCACCGGCACCCCGGTGTGGGTGGTCAGCCGCCACGCCGACGTGCGCCAGGTCCTCACCGACCCGCGCCTGGACCGCAGTTCCCTCTACACGCCCGACGCCCCGCCGATCGTCCTCGTCCCGAACATCCTGGACGACCCGCAGAGCATGCTGAACGTCGACGGCACCGACCACCAGCGCCTGCGCCGCACCGTGCAGCGGGCGTTCACCCCCCGGGCCATCGCCCGCTGGCGCCCCTGGGTCGCCTCCGTGGTCGAGTCCCTCATCGACGAGCTGATCGACGGCGGCTCCCCCGCCGACATCGTCGCCGCCTACACCCGCCCGCTGCCCGTCGTGGTGATCAGCCGCCTGATGGGCGTGGACAACCTGGACTCCAAGCGCATCGGGACGTGGAGCGACCACGCGCTCTCCGCCACCGCGTACACCGCCGAGGAGATCGCCACCGCCATGGGCGAGTTCGCGGAGTTCGCCGCCCAGGTGATCGCCGAGCGCCGCGCCGCCCCCGGCGACGACCTGGTCAGCGGCCTGGTCGCGGCGGCCGGGGACGGCAGCATGACGGAGGAGCAGTTGGTCGCCCTGGTCATCGGCCTGGTGGTGGCCGGCCACGAGACGACCATGACCAGCCTCGGCAACGCCCTGGTCTACCTGCTGCAGGACGGCCGCGAGGCCTGGCTGCGACTGGCCGCCGACGAGGCCAGCGCGAGCGCCGCCACCGAGCAGCTGCTGCGCGGCGTGCCGCTGGGCGACGCCACGGAGCGCATGCCCGGCCTGCTGCGCCGCGCCGTCGAGGAGGTGGAGATCGGCGGGGTGGTCATCCCGGCCGGGAGCGTGGTCGCCGCCGACACCAACGCCGCCAACCAGGACCCGGGGGCGTTCACCTCGGACCTGATCACCGAGTTGTTCTCCCCGCTGGCCGCCCCCAGCCTGACCTTCGGCGCCGGGCCCCACCACTGCCTGGGCGCCTGGCTGGCCCGGATGGAGCTGGAGCTGGCCCTGCACCGGCTGGCCCGCCGACTGCCCTCGCTGCGGCTGGACGAGCCGCTGGAGGCCCTCGACTGGCGGCGCGGCCTGCTGACCCGTAGCCCGAGCACCCTCCGGGTCGCCTGGTGACGGCGCCGGCGGAGGCCGTGCTCGTCCGGGTGGACCGCGCCCGCTGCATCGGCTCGGGGATGTGCGCCCTCGGCGCGCCCGGCGCGCTGGCCCTCGGGCCGGACGGCGTGGCCGAGCCGGTGTCCGGGTACGCGGACGGCGGCGCGGAACTGACCCCGGAGCTGACGGACGCGGTGGACTACTGCCCGGTCGAGGCGCTGACCCTGCTCTCGGCGCGCGGCGGGTACCGGATCGCTCCTGCGGAATGAGCGAGGTGGGGAGCCCTGCCGCTGGGGGCTCCCCCTCGTTTCGCTCCCGCTCGATCGGCCTGCCCCCGTTTGATTAACCCTGCTAATCGATCGATGAGCCGATCGATCTTGTTCGCCCCTGTCACCCGCTGATGAGCTGGCGGCATGTCGAACGCCCTGTGCACCGAGCCCCCGAAGGCCCCGCCCCGCACCCCGACCCGCTGGGCACCCGTCCTCGCCGTCGCCCTGGCCACCTTCACCGTCGTCTCCTCCGAGATGATGCCGGTCGGCCTGCTCACCCCCATGGCCCACACCCTCGGCGTCACCGACGGCGTCGCCGGCCTCTCCCTCACCATCACCGGCGTGGTCGCCGCCGCCGTCTCCCCCTTCGCCCCGGCCCTGATCGGCCTGCACGACCGCCGGCGCGTCCTCATCGCCTTCACGGCCCTGCTCACCGCCGCCGACGCCCTCAGCGCCCTCGCCCCGAACTTCGCCGTGCTCGCCGCCTCCCGCGTCCTGCTCGGCGTGGCCATGGGCGTGGTCTGGGTCGTCGCCGCCGCGCTCGGCTCGCGCCTGGTCGACGGGACGAAGGTCGCGCTCGCCACCACGCTGATCTTCTCCGGCGTCTCCATCGCCTCCGTCCTCGGCGTCCCCCTCGGCACCTACCTGGCCGCCGCCGTCGGCTGGCGCGGCGCCTTCTGGGCGCTCGCCCTGCTCGGCGTGCTCTGCGCCGCCGTCCTCGCCCTCGCGCTGCCCCCGCTGCCGGTGCACGAGCGCGGCCGGCTCGGCGGCCTCACCGCCGTGCTGCGCCACCGGGGCGTGGCCGCCGGGCTCGGCATCACCGCCCTCGTCGTCATCGGCCACTTCGCCGGGTACACCTACGTCCGCCCGGTGCTGGAGAGCGACGCGGGCCTGGCCGGCGGCGTCATCGCGAGCTGCCTGCTGGTGTACGGGCTCGCGGGCGTGGCCGGGAACTTCACCCTCGGCCCGCTGGCCGGGCGGCGCCCCAAGACGGCCGTGGTCACCGCCCTCGCCGGGGTCACCCTGGCCACCGCGCTGCTGCCGTACGGCACCGGGAGCCTCGCCGGCGTCCTGCTCGCCCTGGTGCTGTGGGGCGTCTCGTACGGCGGGGTGTCGGTCGCCACCCAGACCTGGGTGAGCGCCGCCGCCCCCGAGCGCTTCGAGACCTCGGTGGCGCTCTGGTCGGCCGTGTTCAACGCGAGCATCGCCCTGGGCTCGCTCGCCGGCGGCCTCGTCATCGACCAGGCGGGCAACCGCGCCGTGCTGGCCGCGGCGGCCCTGTTCACCGGCGGTGGGCTGCTGCTCGCCGCGATCTCCCGGCCCCGGGGCTGACTCAGTCCTCGAACCGGCGGACCTGCTCGACGAGGAGCGCGGCCAGCCGGTGCGGCCGGCGCCCGTGCTGCACCATCTGGAGGGTGGAGGGCAGTTCCAGGTCGCTGACCGTCAGGTAGCGGATGTCCGGCCGCTGCACGTACCGGGTGCTCGCCTCGCACAGCAGCAGCCCCCGGTCGGTGACCGCCACCATCGTCAGCCCCTCCTGCACGGTGGCCGCGCCCGCCGTGTACGTCAGCCCCGGCCCACCACGCGCCTGCCGGGGGGCGTTCGCCTCCCGCCAGTACGCGGGGGCCGGGCCGCGCGGCTCGATCAGCTCCATCCCGGCCAGCTGCTCCCCCGCGATCGCGACCTCCCCCGCCCACCGCCCGGCCGAGACGGCCACCCGGACGGGCTGCCGGGAGAACTCCAGCAGCACCTCCAACTCCGGCTCCCGGCACGGCCCGAGCACGATCCCGAGGTCGATCTCGCCCCGGGCGAGCAGCGAGAACGGATCGCCCCAGGGCAGCTCGACCAGCTCCACGACGCCGCCCGGCAGCGCGGCGATCGCCTTCGCCACCGGCTCGTACACCGCGCACTGGAACCCCAGCCGCAGCGGCCGGTCCGAGGCGGCGGCCCAGGCGCGGGCGGCGTCGTACCCCTCCCGCAGCCGGTCGAAGGCGGGCACCACCTGCTCGGCCAGCCCGCGCCCCAGCTCCGTCAGCTCCACCCGCCGGCTGGTCCGCCGGAACACCGGGGCACCGACCCGGCGCTCCAGCCGCTTGATCAGCTGGGAGACCCGGCCCTGGGAGAGGCCCAGCAGCTCGGCCGTCCGCCCGAAGTGCAGCTCGTGGACGAGCACCGAGAAGCACTCCAGCTCCTGGAGGGGCAGTTCGGGGAGGAGTTGGGGGAGGAGTCGGGGGTTCGGTTCCACGATCGGCAGTCTACGACCGGCCCGCCCCGGTACTGCAGGCGAGCGCCGCCCGGATCTCGGCGGCCGGATCGCCCTCGTGGTACGGGCGCTCGCTCGCCTCGATGCCGTCCAGGAACTCCTGGTACCGCAGCGCGTACGCCAGGTGGTGCAGCGGCTCGGCCAGCTCCAGCGCCCGCCCGGGCCGGGAGCCGGGGGCGTGCGCGCGCCAGGCCGCCGACCAGACGTCCGCGTGGTGCTCCCAGGCCTCCGGGGTGAGGAACGCGCGCGCCCGCAGACCGTCCAGGGCGGGGTGGCCGAGGCAGGCGTCGGCGAAGTCCAGCACGACGGCCGGGCGGCCGGGCTCGGCCCGCCAGTTGCCGGGGTGGAAGTCGCCGTGGAGGACGGTCGCGGGCAGCCCGCAGTCATCCAACTCCTCGATGACGCCCGGGAGTTCCTCCACCATCCGGGCCGCCCCCGCCAGCTCCTCGGTGGTCAGGTCGGTCTCCCGCGGGAGCCGGTCGAGCAGCGCCTCCAGCTGCGCGAGCAGCGCCCGGGGCCTGCGGTCGCGCAGGCCCGCCGAGGCCGCCCGCCCGTCCTCGGCGAGGGCCGCCTGCGCGGCCACCAGGCGGGGCACGACCTCCGCGACCGTCGCGGCGGACGGCCCCCAGCAGTCCTCACCGGGCACGGCCTCCAGCAGCAGCCGCCCCTCGGCCGGGTCGGCGTCGACCACCCGGGGCACGAGCGTGGCGTCCACCGCGCGGCGGCGGTGGCCGCGTCCATCGGCCGGGCCTCCCGCCCGGCCGGCCGCTCCAGCGCCTCGACGTGGTACCGCACCTCGCCCCCGTACGCGCCGCCCTCCGCCCCGCGCCCCTCGACCAGCCGCAGCACCACCGCCGGCCCCTCGACCACCGCGAGCACCTCCTCCGTCGACTGCCACCACGGGCTCCCGACCACGAAGGGGCCGACCCTGCCGAAGTACCCGCCCCGATGCGTCAGCTCCACCGTCACCCTGCGTGTCATCCCCGCAGCCTCGCCCACGAACGCCCTGCTCGGCGACCGGATTTCGCCGCCCGTTGTCCCCCGCCCGCATCTACGGCAGGATCGGCCACGTCCCCTCCCCCGGTCCCACCGACCACCGCGCCCCGGAGAGCCCCGAGCCATGCCCCTGCGCCTGCCGTCCCGCCACCGTCGCGCCCTCCTCGCCGCAGCCGTCGGAGCGGCGGCCGCCGCCGTGGCCGTCGGCTTCGCGCTCTCCGGCGACGACGAACCCGCCGCGCCCGCCGTCCACGCGAACGACGTGTCCAAGCGGGCCACGGCCTGCCTGGCGGCGGACAGCGCGACGGCCTCGGGCGGCGAACTCTTCGGCCAGGTGTGGTCGGCCATGCAGACGGCCGGGGCCCGGAACGACCGCAACGTCCAGCAGCTGGTCGTCCCGGCGGCGGGCGCCGAGCAGGCCGGACCGTACCTCTCCGGGCTGGTGGCGCAGCGCTGCGACCTGATCGTCACCGTCGGCGCGCCCTTCGGACAGGCGAGCAGCACGGTGGCGCAGGCCTCGCCGGCCGTGCGCCTGACGGCCGTGGACTCCACGCTGGGCTCCGCCCCGGCGAACGTCACCCTGCTCGCCGGGGCGGACGCCGCGGGCCGGGTGGCGGAGCAGGTGGGCGGGCTCCAGCCGAAGAAGTGACACCGCGACGGTGACAGCGTGGAAGTGACACCGCCCGGCGCCCTGTTCTCAGGCCGCCGGGCGGGTCGTTCGAGGAGCACCGCGCTCAGAGCGGCCGGCGCCAGTGGCGGTACGCGTGCGGGGACTCGTCGAGGCCACGGGCGCTGAACGGACTCGCCAGCGTGCCCGTGAGGGTACCGAGGAGGAGTTCGCCGAAGCCCATGGCGTAGCGGGTCCAGCGCTGCTCCCCGTAACGGGCCTGGCGCTTGAAGACCACCATCTCCCAGCGCTCCGGGTCGAGTTCGTCGCAGACCCAGAAGACCACGTCCCCGTGCACGGTGCTCGCCACCGGCAGGAGCCGGCCGTCCAGCAGTTCCTCCTCCGAGTCGCCGGTGGGCGTGTCCGGCGCCTGTGTCGGGTCGAAGGCGAGGCCGTCGACGAGGCCGTCGGCCGGCGTGTTGATGCTCAGGTACTCGTCCAGCTCGCCGCCGCCGTACAGGGCGATGAACTCCCGGTAGTCGGTGGGCAGGCGCAGGCCGGTGGTCCGCGCCAGTTCGTCCCAGTCGACGGCGTCCCCGGCCGTGCCCGGTTGCCCGAGCACGGCCGCTACGCCGGTGATGGCCGGGTGGGCCATGGTGGTGTCTCCTACGCTTCTACGCTTCTACGTTTCCGGTCGGTCGGTCCGGTCGGTCCGGTCGGTCCGGTCGGTCACCGTACTACCCCGCGTCCGTGCCGTCCTGGCTGTGGATCACCTTGCCGAGGTTCTTCCAGCCGCTGCCGCTGGTGTAGACGAGGTTGTCCACGTAGTCGTGGTCGGCGCCGAGCAGGTGGCCGTCCTTGTCCCAGGCGATGTAGGTCATCTCGATCCGGTACGGGACGTTGCGGTTGCCGTCGTACCGCGGGGTGACCTGGTAGAGCACGGTGTTGCCGTTGTCGACCTGCGACCTCACCTTGTCCTCGAAGTGCAGCATGCTGTCCATCGGCCCGGGGTCGTCCCCGCGTGCCTTCTTCTTGCCCACGTAGGCGTTGGCGTCGGAGCCGCAGGTGACGACGTTCGACAGGTCGGTGCCGGAGCCGGAGAGCTGGGCTCCGAGCAGGTGGCAGGCGTTGACGTCCTGGGGCCGGCCGCCCCACCATCCCACCGTGGCACGGGCCCAGTCGTATCCGGCGGGCTTGATGCCGTTCTTGACGTCCGTCGGGGTGCCCTCGTGGCTCTTCAGGTAGGCGGAGTTGAGGCAGGCCGTCACGCCGGTGGGCCGGCCGCCGTTGACGGAGTCCACCTGGCCGGTGCTGACCCAGCCCTCGCCGCCCTGCGTGCAGTCCTGGTTCCTGGGCCGACGGTCCTTGGTCTCGCCCTCGGTGCCGCCGTCCAAGCCCTCGCCGACAGCTGCGGCGACGGCGGCGAGGAAGGCGGTGCCGAGCGAGACGACGGTGCTGACGACAGCCGTTCCCGCGCTGACCACGGCGTCGGTGCCGAAGCCGATCACCGGCAGGGCGATGTGCGGACGGTCGTTGGTCGGGTGGTAGTCGGGGGTCTTCGGCCGCGGGGTGGTCGGCGAGGGCCGCGTGGGCGAGGGCCGCTGCGGTCCGGGGCCGGTCTTCTTGGGGCCCTTCGGGCCGGGTCGGCGGTGGCTGGGCTGGTGGGGCGCGGGCTTGTGGCGCGGGGGCGCGTAGTGGGACCCGCCGTCACCGCCGCCTCCTCCCCCGCCTCCGCCTCCGCCTCCGCCATCGGTGGTGGTGGTCCCGCAGGAGGCCGGCCGGTAGCTGGCGCTGACCGAGCAGTTGGGCGCGGCGCCGTAGTTGGTCGGGCTGGAGGCGCAGGACGGCGGCCGCTCGTAGGCGCTGACCGAGCAGTTGACGCTGTGGTCGGGCAGGCACATCATCGGCTGCGCGGTGCAGGTGTCGCTGCTGCCGATCTTCTCGTTGCTGAGCTCCCACCAGAAGACCTTGCAGGCGGTCCTGAAGGTGGTCTTGCCGAAGGCGTTGCACAGGTCGGTGTGGCCGCTCGGGTCGGAGCGGTCCATCGGGTCGCCGCTGGCGTAGGTGAAGCGGTTGGCCTGGACGGACGGCTGGGGGTTGAGGTTCCAGGCGTCGCGGGCGGTGAAGGTGCCGGTGCCGGGCTGGTACCAGCGGGCGTTCATGTCGACGTCGCCGGTGGTCGGGTCGGTCCAGGCGCCCTGGTAGCCGAGGGAGCCGCCGCCGGAGCCGCCGGTGGCGACGGGCTTGCCGAAGGGGTCGTAGGCGGTGGAGGAGGCGATGGTGCCGGCGGCCGGGTCGAGTCCGGCGACGACGTCGTCGTGCTGGTCGGTGATGCCGAACCGGGCCCCGGTGACGGCCCCGCCGGTGCCGACGGTGGCGGTGCCGAGCAGGCCGCCGTTGGGGGTGCGGGTGTAGCGGCCGGTGGCGTCGCCGGTGATCGTGGTGGAGCCGCCGTCGTAGGTGAAGGCGCCGCCGTTGGTCCGGGCGACACGGTCGAGGCCGTCGTAGGCGTAGGTGACCGGGCCTCTGGCCGTCATCCGGTCGAAACCGTCGAACTGGACGGTCGCGGGCTGGGAGTTGGGGGCGGTGGTGCTACTCAGCGTTCCCCGGGCGGAGAAGGTGTAGCTGTTGACGCCGTCGCTGGTCAGCTCGTTGCGCTCGTCGTAGGTGGCGGTGACGCCGCCCGCCGAGGTGCGGTTGCCGGCCGCGTCCCAGGTGTACGCGGTGGTGGTGCCGCCGTTGTTCCAGGAGGTGAGGCGGCCGGCGAGGTCGTAGGTGTACTGGTTGGCCGCCGCTCCCGCCGTGCCGGTGGTGGTCTTGGAGGTGAGACGGCTGTTGGCGTCGTAGCCGTAGCCGATGCCGGAGAGCGTGGCGCCGGTCCTGTCCTTGACGGTGTCGGTGCTCAGGCGCCCGAGGGTGTCGAAGGTGTAGCTGCGGGCGGCCCCGCCGGCGCCGTAGTGCTCGGTCTGCAGGCGGCCTTGGGCGTCGTAGTCGTAGCCGACGGTGCTGCCGGTCAACGGGTCGGTGGCGGCACGCAGTTGGCCGGCCTGGTTGTAGGTGTAGCCGGTGGTGCCGTTGAGGTCGGTGCGGCCGGTCATGTGGCCGTCGTTGTCGTAGGCGTACCCGGCGGTGCCGCCGGGGCCGGCCGCGGAGAGGAGCTGGCCGCGGTCGTTGTAGGTGTACGTGTCGGGGGTGCCGCTCGGGGTGCTGACGGAGAGCAGGCGCCCGGCGGTGTCGTAGGCGAGGGTGCGGGTGGCGGTGGCGGCCTCGGCGCCGGCGGCGCTCTCCTGGACGACGTTGCCGAGCCCGTCGTAGCCGCGCTGGCGCAGGACGCCGCCCGGTTCGACGAGGGCGGAGGGGCGCCCGGCCGCGTCGTAGCTGGTGGTGAAGGCGCCCTCGGCGGCGGAGGGGTGGGCGGTGGTGGGCGGCTCGACGGTGGACTCGGGCAGGCCGAGGGAGTTGTAGGTGTAGTAGGTCGGGACGTTCCTGCCGTTGGTGAAGCGGACGCGGCGGCCGAGCGCGTCGTAGCCGGTGGTGCTGGTGATGCTCTGGCCGGCGGCGACGGGTTCGGTCAGTCGGGTGAGCTGCCCGGCCGCGTCGTAGCCGTAGGTGGTGGAGTGCGCCGAGATGTCGGCGGCGGTGGTGACGGTGTCGGTGCGGGTGAGCGGGTGGCCTTCGAGGTCGTACGTGGTGTAGCCGGTGCCCGCGGCGGCGCCGGTGGTGTCGTAGACGGTGCCGCTGAGGGCGTCGCCGAAGGCGTCGTAGGCGGTGGTGGTGGAGGTGCCGTCGGGCGAGGTGGCGCGCTGGGGGCGGCCGAGGCCGTCGTACGTGGTGGTGATGGTGCGTCCGGTGGCGTCGACGGCCTTGAGCAGTTCGCCGGCCGCGTCGTAGGCGGCGGTGGAGGTGGCGCCGAGCGGCGTGGTGGAGGCGAGCTGGTTGCCCGCGTCGTCGTAGGCGTAGGTGCTGGTGAGGGCCGTGGGCGTGGGGTA
Source organism: Kitasatospora sp. NPDC101183 (assembly GCF_044767945.1). NCBI lineage: Bacteria > Bacillati > Actinomycetota > Actinomycetes > Kitasatosporales > Streptomycetaceae > Kitasatospora > Kitasatospora sp. NPDC101183. The sequence goes on from NZ_JBIWOW010000011.1 coordinate 199,779, forward strand.
GCGCTCGACGACGGTGTTGGTGACGCGGCGCCCGAGGTCGTCGTAGGTGGACTTGGCCACGGCGCCGGTGGGGCCGGTGGCGGTGAGCAGTTCGCCGACGAGGTCGTAGCCGCGCAGGATCGCGGGCACGGTGGTGCCGGTGGCGGGCAGGTCCTGCTCGAGCAGGTGGCCGAGCTGGTCGTAGCGGCTGGTGGTGGTGAGCTTGAGGCCCGCCGGGTCGACGGTGCGGGCGGTGACGCGGCCGAGCGCGTCGTAGGCGGCGGTGGTGGTCGGGGTGAGGGTGGTGCCGGTGCGCGGGTCGGTGTAGGCGCTGCCGGTGGTGGCGGTGCGGTTGCCGACCTGGTCGTAGGTGTACGTGGTGGTGGTCCCGGCGGCGTCGCGGGTGGCGGTGAGCTCGCCGAAGGTGTCGTAGCCGGCGGTGCCGACGGCGTGGACGGGCTGCGCGGTGGTGGCGCGGGCGGCGGGGTCGTAGACCTCGGCGCTGGTGAGCGGCCCGGTGGAGACGGTGGGCCGGCCGGCCTCGTCGTAGGCCTGGGTGGAGGTGTAGTCGGCGGGGTTGGCGCCGGTGGCGTTGCCGTTGGGGCTGACCACGGAGGTGGCCAGGCCGCGGCTGTTGTAGGTGTAGCTGGTGACGGCGCCGCCCTGGCCCTTGACGGTGCGCTTGAGGAGTTCGCCCATCACGTCGTAGGCGTAGTCGGTCTCCTGGCGGTCGGTGCCGCCGGTGCGCACGGTGCTGAGGGTGTTGCCCGCGGCGTCGTAGGTGTAGGCCGTGGTGCGGTTGAGGCCGCCGGGGTCGGTGACGGTGCTGGCGGTGCGGCCGGCGGCGTCGTACGCGGTGACGACGGTGGTCTTCCCGCCGCCGGTGGTCTGCTGGGTGAGGTGCCCGGCGGCGTCGTAGCCCGTCCTGCTCAGGACGACGTTGCGCAGGGTGCCGTCGGCGTTGTGGTAGCCGTCGAGGTCGGTCTCGGCGACGGAGTCGTCGTCGTTGTAGTAGGTGTGCCGGGTTCGGCCCATCGCGTCGGTGACGGTGGCCAGGCGCCCGGCCGGGTCGTAGGCGCGGGACTCGATCACCTGCCAGTGCGCGGCGACGGGGCTGACGCCGGTGCCGGTGAAGTTGTTGATCGCGACCTGCTGGAGCCAGCCGGTGGGGGCGAACAGGTACTGGTAGTTGGTGCCGGCCGGGTCGGTCCTGCTGGTGACCTGCCCGTACACGTCGTAGCCGTAGGTGGTGGCGTTCCCGGCGGCGTCGACGGCCTTGTTGAGGCGGTCGGTGGTGCTCTCGTACGTCCAGCTGGTGGTGCGCGGCTGGTCGCCGCCGGTGGTGTCGGAGACGGTCTCGGTCAGCGGGTCGCCGTCGACGTCGTAGACGGTGGCGGTGCGCCGGGTGTGCTTGACGCCGGTGACGGCGTCGGTGGTGTACGGGTCGGTGCGGCTGGTCAGGTTGCCCTGGCCGTCCCAGGCGTAGGTGGTGACCAGGCTGCGCGGGGTGGCGGGCGGGCCCGCGCTGCCGCCGGGGCAGTCTGCGCAGGTCTCGGCGGAGTCGAGCATCCGGCCGAGGTTGTCCTGGTGGTAGGCGAGGACGTCGCCGGCCGGGCTGGTGGTGGCGGCGAGGTCGCCGTTGTGGCGGTACTGGTAGGTGGTGAGCAGCCCGGCGGGGACGCCGGTGGCCGTCGGGTACTGCGAGGCGTCCAGCGGCACGGAGCGGCTGAGCGCCAGGCCTGCGGGGACGGTGGAGCCGTCGGCGGCCGGCTCCGTCCCGGCCGTCCAACTGGTGTAGCTGACACGGCCCTTGGGGAAGTCGGGCGTGGCCGGGGAGGTGGCGGAGAGCAGTTGGCCGCTGGTGTCGTAGGTGTACGTCGTGGTGTACGCGGTGTCGGAGGGGCCGCTGGAGCGGGCGTCCGAGGTGGTGAGCAGCTTGTCGGCGCCCGGCGAGGAGGGGCTGCCGAGGGAGTACGTGGCGTACGTGGTCTGGCAGTCGACGGGGCTCTTGCAGGTGGTGCGGGAGACGGTGTTGCCGTGGGCGTCGTGGCCGGTGGTGACGGTGTGGCCGTCGGGGTCGGTCACGGCGTAGGGGAAGCCGCCGGTGTCGTAGGCGTAGCGGGTGGTGTTGCCCCAGGCGTCGCTGCTGGAGATGAGCTGCGAGGCGCGGGTGTCGTAGCGGTGGGTCAGGGTGTTGCCGGTGGGGTCGGTGACGGTGGCGGTGGTGACGGGCGTGGCGGTTCCGCCGTTGCCCATGGCCTTGTAGTGGGCGCCCACGGTGGCGTCGCCCAGGCGGCTGGGGAAGTAGGCGACCTCGGCGATGGCGCCGTTGAAGTAGGCGTTCCCGGCGCTGGGCCAGTTGTCGACGGTTCCGGCGCCGATGTAGGCGTAGCCGGTGCCGTTGTAGGTGACGGGCACGCCGCTGGTGTTGGTGGCGGTGGTGGTGCCGTCGAGGTAGAGGGTCTGGCCGCTGCCGTCGGCGGCGAGGACGACCTGGTGCCAGGCGTTGTCGGTGACGGTGCGGTCGGAGGTCATGGCGTACGGGGCGGCGCCGAGCCAGAACTCGCCGTGGAGCCTGTTGTCGGTGCCGACGTACAGGGCGGGGTTCCAGGCGTTGGCGCCGGGCGCGTGGGCGGCGCCGAGCGGGAAGTCCTGGTAGGCGTAGAGCACGCCGGAGGTGGAGGTGCGGAACCACAGCTCGATGGAGGCCGCGCCCGAGGTCGGGGCGGTGGTGCCGGGCAGTTGGAGCGCGCTGCTGGTGCCGTTGAAGACGACGGAGCGCTGGCTCGGGTCGGAACTGGGGCCGCCGTTGTTGAGCCCGGCGTTGGTGTAGGTGCCGGCGTTGCCCTCGGGCAGGGCGGTGCCGAGTTCGTCGGCGGCGTAGGAGCTTCCGGCGGGGTCGTCGAGGCGCCAGTAGCCGATCGGGCCGCCCTGGACGACCGTGGCGCGGTAGGCGCTCGCGGCGTCGAGGCCGTTGCCGCCGTCGGCGGTGGTGGCGGCCTGGTAGTAGCCCTTGACCACGCGCGGGTCGAGGGCGTAACGGAAGAGCGCGAAGTCGGCGAGGCTGCCGGTGAAGCGCCCGGCGGTGTCGGCGGGGGCGGCGGGCCAGCCGCCGCCGATGGTGCCGGAGCCGAGGTAGGCGACGCCGGAGCCGTTGTAGGTGAGCGGCAGGGTGATGGGGGCGCCGCTGGGGGCACCGTCGAGGTACAGCTGCTCGGTGGTGCCGCTGGCCGTCAGGACGGCGTAGTGCCAGGCGTTGTCGGTGACGGTGGTGGCGCTGACGGTCGTCGTGGTGGTGGCGGTGAAGGCGCCGTGCAGTCTGTTGTCGGTGCCGATGTAGAGCGTCGGGTTGTAGAGGTTGACGGGCTGGCCGATGGGCGCGTTCTGGTAGCTGTACAGGACGCCGGGGCCGCCGGTCCTGAACCAGAGGGCGACGGAGGTGTCGTTGTAGGGCTTGGGGATCGCGGTGGGCGGCAGCAGGATGTTCGAGCCGTTGGCGCCGGTGAAGCCGGTGGCGGTGGAGGTGCCGGAGGCCCAGGGGCCGGGCTGGACGCCGACGGAGGTGTTGGCCTCGGTGCCCCGGTTCTGCAGGAGCGCGGCGGAGGAGACGAGTTCGGTGGCCTGGCTGCCACCGCGGTCGTCGAGGCGCCAGTAGCCGGTGGGGTGGGCGGAGACGATCGCGGTGTCGTAGGCGGAGGGCTGCTGCCCGGCGCCCTGGGCGGCGGTCTGGTTGAGGGCCTGGTTGTAGAGGGAGGTGACGGTGCCGGCGCCGAGGCCGTGGGGGAAGAAAGCCGCGTTGGCCATCTGGCCGGTGAAGTGACCGAAGGGCGTGGTGGCGGCGTTCGGCCAGTTGTCGGCGTTCCCGGCGCCGAGGTAGAGGTAGCGGGTGCCGTTGGCGCCGATCTGGCCGGTGGCCGGTCCGGCGGTCAACTGGCCGTCCAGGTAGAGGTTCTGGGTGGTGGCGTTGTCGGCGGAGAGGACCGCGAAGTGCCACTTGCCGTCGTTGACGGCGGTGGAGCTGGTCATCGGGGTGACGTAGCCGTTCCAGAACTCTCCGCGCAGCTTGCCGTCGGTGCCGACGTACAGGGTCGGGTTCCAGGCCTGGCTGCCGGGGGTCTGCGGCGGGTCGAGCGGGGTGCTCTGGAAGCCGACGAGGGTGCCGGCGCCGGTGGTCCTGAACCACAGGGCGATCGCGGCGGGGCCCTGCGTGGGGATCGTGGTGGCGGGCAGCTGGACGGCGGAGGTGGCGCCGTCGAAGGTGGCGGAGCCGGCCGAGCCGGTCATGGGCCCGGCGGCGCCGAGCTGGACGTTGGCGTAGGTGCCGTTGGCCGGATCGGGCCGGGCGGCGTAGACCTGGTTGGCGGCGGAGGCCCCGCTGCCGTCGGACAGGCGCCAGTAGCCGCCGGGGTGGGCGCCCATCACCTGGCCCCGGTACTCCTCGGCGGACCCGGAGACGCTCGGCCTGGCGATCTTCCAGGTGCCGCCGTTGGCGTCGGTGACCTGCTGGGCGCGGTCGCCGGCGGCGTCGTAGGCGACGGAGAGCTTGGACTTGCCGGAGGGCAGCTTGATGCCGGTGAGCTCCGCCGAGGGCTTGGCGCCGGTCTGGGCGAGGGTGGTGACGGCGGGCTGGCCGAGGGCGCGGTTGTAGAAGGCGACGTCGGAGATCGCGCCGTTGAAGTAGGAGGCGTGGCCGGTGTTGTCGGTGCCGTTCTGGAACGGCTCGTCGGGCCAGCCGCCGCCGATGAACCCTGCGCCGACGGTCTCGACGCGCTGGCCGGGGGCGATGACCTGGCCGCTCAGGGTGCCCTGGGCGTTGCCGTCCAGGTAGAGGGTCTGGCTCGCGCCGGCGGCGGTGAGCAGGGCGTAGTGCCAGGTGCCGTCGTTGACGGGGGCGCCGGAGGCGATGGGGGTGGTCCAGCCGTTCCAGAACTCGCCGTAGAGCTTGCCGGAGGTGCCGACGTACAGGGCGGGCGTGTAGTAGCCGGGGGTGGTGGGGGTGGTGAACTGCCCGGTCTGGTAGCCGAAGAGGACGCCGGAGGAGGTCGTCCTGAACCAGAGGCCGACCGAGGTGTACGAGGAGGTGTCCAGGATGCTCTGCGGCAGGGAGACCACGCCGGACTTGCCGTCGAACTGGGCGGCGGTGGCTCCGGTGGCGGTCGGGCCGGGCACCCCGAGGGTGATGCCGCTCGCGGAGTAGCTCGCGTTGTCGGCGCCCTGGTTCTCGATGATCTCGCTGGCGGCGGTGGTGCCGCTCGCCTCGCCGAGGCGCCAGTACGAGACCGGGGTGGAGTCGACGACGGCGGAGCGCAGGTGGGAGCCGGGGGTGTAGCCGTACGCGGTGCAGGCGGGGGCGGTGTTGCCGCCCGTGGGCGGGGCGCAGACCTGGTCGAGCTCGTCGGGGTTGGCGGCGTTGTAGGCGTACGTCCAGGTCTGGGCGGTGGTCGGGTCGGTGCCGGTGGCCGGGTCGGTGGCCACGGAGGCGACGTGCCGTCCGTCCGCCGTCCAGGTGAAGTGCAGGGCGCGGGTGGAGGAGGTGTCGGTGACGGTGTCCAGTTTGCCGTTGGTGTAGTGCAGTTGCTGGCTGTGGCCGGCGGCGTCGTAGACGGCGGTCAGTAGCCAGGTATTGCCGGACTGGGTCTTGAAGTCGTAGCGGACGCCGCCCTTGGTGGTGAGGTTGAAGCCACCGCCGAAGCCGGCGGAGTAGGCGGCCAGGCTCTCGTACTCGCCGCTCGGGGAGACGTAGAACTGCTGGTCGTTGGGCTTCTGGCCGAAGCGGGCGGAGCGGCCGTTCTGGTCGGTGAGCACCATGGCGCCGGTGCCGTCGTTGTCCCCGACGAGCTGCATGTCCAGGGGGCTGGTCCAGCCGGCGCCGAACAGGTGGCCGGTGCTCGGATCGAGGGAGTTGTAGGAGCGGTTGACGGCGAGGGTCGGGCCGACGGCGACGACGGAGGCGTCGGTGGCCTGGGTGGTGTAGTTGCCGACCTTGGCGTCGAAAGGCCGGCCCGCGCCGTCGCCGGCCGAGCCGCCGAGGTGCGAGGTGATGACCGGCTGCTGCACCTGGGTGGAGAAGGGCGCCATGCTCGACCAGGGGCTTCCGGTCTGGCCGTCGCCGATCTCGGCGTTCCACAGGTAGGTGGTGTTCCAGTCGAGTTTGCCGGCGGGCACGGACCAGGAGGTGCTGGACTGCCAGCCGGAGTCGGCGATCACCTGCGGGCTGCCGGAGGCGGTGGAGTAGACCCGGAAGTCGTAGGACAGGCCGGTGCCGGGGTAGTTGTCCGGGTCGTGGCCGGTGGCGTACAGCTGCGGGGTCAGGGTGCCGACCATGGTGTTGGCGGGCGGGGCGGTGGCGTCGAGCTGGGGTGCGGCGTTGACGGCGGAGACGTTGCCGGTGCAGTTGCCGAACGGGACGTTGTACGAGTCGTGCAGCGAGGTGGTGCCGTTGACGTAGCCGTCCCAGCAGAGCGTGTAGCCGGTGCCCGGGCGCATGGCGGGCAGGGTGGCGTTGAAGGTGACGGTGTCCCCGGTCTTCACCAGCCCGGGCACGCCGGTGCGCGGGGCGTTGCCGGCGGGCCACTGCTCGTGCCAGGCGCTGTCGAAGTAGCGCGGCAGCACCTGCATGCTGTTCGAGTTCCACCAGTTGGCCGCGAGGTTGGTCATGTGCAGCGTCTGGTAGCCGGCCGTGGTGTTGGTCGGCGGGGTGTAGGTGTTGTCCGGGGTGTACGCGGCGGCCCAGTCGCTGTAGACGATGGACAGGTAGGGCGGCCAGGCGCTGTTGACGCTGGCGAACTTCTTCCAGGAGTACGAGTCGCTGCTGCTGGTGGTGACCGACAGACCGTAGTTCCAGCCGCCGTGGGCCCAGCTCTCGATCAGCTGGGAGCCGGCGTCGGTGTGGGACTGGCCGAGGTGGATCGTCTGCCACTGGGCGCCACCGCAGGTGTCGCCGACGGAGAAGCTCGCGGAGCCGATCTGCTGGCCGATGCTCACGCCGGGGAAGGAGTTGATCCCCGAGGGGTTCCAGGCGGAGGTGATCTGGTTGATGTTGACGGGCCTGGCGTCGCAGGAGAACGAGTGGACGTTGTCCATCGTCAGGTCGACGGCCTCGATGTAGTTCTGGCCGATGTTGGCGACGGCCGGGAAGTACAGGTAGGAGTTGGCGACGTCCTTGCCGCCGTCCCAGGTGCCGACCTTGAGGACGGAGTCGGTGGAGTAGTTCGCCGAGTCGTTGGTCATCACGTAGGTGGACTGGCCGACGTTGATCCCGCTCTGCGTCGTCGGGTCGACCTGGATCGGGTAGACGCGCCGGGGGTCGTGCACCCAGGCCTCGTCGAGGTCAAGCTGGATCGCCTGCCCGCCGCCCTCGGTGACCAGGTGGTAGGTGATGCCGCCGCTGCGGGCGCCGTCGCCTGAGGCCGGGTCGATCGCGGAGTCCATCATGAAGCCGCGCGGGATGGACATCCGCACGGTGCCGGAGGCGTCCTTGAACTGGATCTCGCCGCCCTCGCCGAGCACGGCGGTCAGGCCGGTGGTGCGCAGCGGGAAGGTCCAGCGGGTCGGGGCGGAGGCGTCCCGCAGGACAAGGGTCTCCTTGATGCCCTGGGCAAGGCCGTTGTACGTGACGTCGGCCCCCGGGCGGGCGCCGGCGTAGGTGAGCAGGTCGCCCTTGGCGGTGCCGCGGGAGGGGGCGGCGCCCTTGAGGCCGTAGGAGACCTGGTGGTCGGCGTCGAGTGTCCAGGTGAGCAGGGCCTGGTCGTCGGCGCTCACGGCGAAGCTCGCCCTGAGGTCGTTGGCGCCCTCGGCCCAGCGGCCGTCCTTGTCCTGGGTGAGGGCGGTGTCGATGTCGGCCCAGGTGCCGTCGGGCTTCTTGTAGTGCACGGGGCGGGGGTAGACGCGGACGGTGTGGGTGCCGTCCGGGTTCTGGTACGTGGAGGTGGTGTCGGTGCGGGCGGCGGGCACCTCGACACCGCCCCTGTCCTGCGGGGCGGCGCGATGGTCCGCGGCGCCCGGGGCCTGGACAGCCTTGCCCTCGACGGGGGCCTGGGCGGCGCCGGACTGCCGGGGGGTGGTGTCCGTGTCGCCGGGGCGGCGTTCGGGCAGCTCGCCGGGGGCGGGCCGGTGCCCGGCACCGGGGCCGGCGGGGGTGCGACCGGTCTGGTCGGCGCCGACGCGGTGGCTCCGGCCGTCCGCGCCGCCGGTGCGCTGCTCGGGGGTGGTGACGTCCGTCTGCGGGGTCGGCGCGTGGACGGCGGCGAAGGCGGCCGCGTCCTGGAGCCCCAGGGTGAAGGTGAGGGCCAGTGCGCTGACCAGGGCGAGGGCCCGGGCACGGGCCCCGAGCCCCGGTCTCCGGCCCCGGTCGAGGACGGACGTGTCGGAACTGCGCATGCGAGGCCCCCTCCAGGCTGCGGCGACCGAGCCTGGACGGGTGCCCGATCAGCGCACTTCCTACCGGTGGCGGACTCCGGGCGTACAGAGCCGTCTTGAGGGGCGGGTCGGGCTTTGGGGGTGTTTGGTGATGATCATCCGCATCCGAAGGGGGAAAGTTTTACCGATTGATTGCCAGGGACACCGCAACCGCGCGGCGGGGGGCGGGTCCGCCGCTTTGTCTACAGATCGATCCTCGTCAGGGCTGAGGGATCGCCACCGCCGCGCCCGAGACGCGGATGCGGGTGTCCTCGGTGCGGAGGGCGACCGTGAGGACTCCGGGGCGGCCCAGGTCCTCGCCCTGGTGGAGGGTCAGGGTCGCCGGGGGCCGGACGGCGGCGAGTTCGCGCAGGTAGGCGCCGAAGGCGGCCGCGGCGGCGCCCGTGGCCGGGTCCTCCACGACGCCGCCGACGGGGAACGGGTCGCGGACGTGGAAGACGGAGGGGGCTTCGCGCCAGACGAGTTGGAGGGTGGTCAGGTCGTGCTCGCGCATGAAGGCGGCCAGGCCGTCGAAGTCGTAGTCCAGCCGGGCCAGCCGGTCCCGGGTGGCGGCCGCCAGGACGAGGTGGCGGGCGCCCGCGTAGGCGATGCGCGGGGGCAGTGCACCGTCCAGTTCACCCTCCGACCAGCCCAGCAGGGCCAGCGCCCGCGCCACCGCCTGCTCGGGCACCGGCTCGACGTGCGGCTCCACGCTGGTGAGGGTGGCCCGCAGCACGCCGTCCGTACCGCGCTCGACCTCGACGGGCACCGGGCCGGCCGCCGTCTCGAAGAGGTAGCCGCCCGGGCCCCGGCGGTCGGCGAGGGCGACGGCGGAGGCGACGGTGGCGTGGCCGCAGAACGGCACCTCGGCCAGCGGGCTGAAGTACCGGACGCGGTACGTCCGTTCGCCCTCGCCCGGGGTCAGGAAGGCCGTCTCCGAGTACCCGACCTCGGCGGCGACGGCGAGCATCTCCTCCCCCGTCAGGGCGGTGGCGTCCAGCACCACCCCGGCCGGGTTCCCGCCCTCGGGGGCGGTGGCGAAGGCGGCGTAGCGCAGGATCTCGGCGGTGGCGTCAGCGGCTGTCATGCCCGGACGAACACCTCGGGCCCCGCCGCTGTTCCCTCAGCGCAGCACCGCCTCCAGCAGGTCGGAGCCCAGCCGGGCGCCGACGCCGAGGTCCAGCTCGTACAGCATGTACCGCCCGCGCCGCCGCGTCGTCAGCAGCCCGGCCCGGCGCAGCACCCCCAGGTGCCGGGACACCTCGGGCGCGGTGAGCTGCCAGGCGGCGGCCAGTTCGCCGGTGGTGTGCGGCCCGCGCGCCATCGTCCGGGCCAGCCGCAGCCGTACGGGGTGGGCGAGGGCCTCCAGCCGCTGCTGCACCAGGGCCAGCGAGACGGGCTCGGGCAGCCCGGCCTCGGCGACCGGGTACTGCAGGACGGGCCGCCAGCCCCGGGCGTGCACCACCAGCAGGTGCGGGCGGCCGAAGGCGGTCGGGATGAAGGTCACGCCCCCGCCCGTGGCGGCGGTGGTGGCGTTGTCCTGGAGCTTGTCGATGACGATCCGGCGCCGTCCGTCCCCCTCCCTCCCCTCGTCGAGGGTGACGGAGGGCGACACGGCGGCGAGCGCCTCCGCGAGGCCGTGGCGGGCGAGCAGGTCCGCCTTGCGGCGGGCGTCGGCGGCGAGGTCGGGCAGGACGCGCTGCCAGGCGTCGGCGAAGAAGGCCGAGCGGCACTCCTCCAGCATCCGCCGCACCAGGGCCCGTACGGCCGGCGGGTCGGCGAGCAGCCGGTCGGCGAAGGCCGCCTGCCGGGGCCCCCGGGCGAGGGCGAGCTCCCGGGCGCGCTCGCCCGCCGCCGGGTCGGTGAGCGGGGACTCCAGCTTGTGGGTGAGCCGGGAGGAGCCGCAGGTGGTGATCAGGGCGGCGGCCACGTACAGCTCGTCGTCGATCCGGTCGACGGCGTCGAGTTCCTCGGCCAGGGTCGCGCCGGGCAGGCCGGGGACGAGGAAGTCGGCCCGGGAGGAGCGCCAGAGGAAGTCCGCCTCCATGAGCCGCTCGGACAGCTCGGGCGGGATCACGGCCGTGGTGCTCGCCGCCCAGCCGCTCAGCGCCGGGTGGTGCGCGGGCTCGGCGAGCACGTGCAGCATGGCGTTCAGCTCGGCGAGCGGGGACGGGGTGAAGAGCAGGCGCTCCTCGGGCAGGCCGGTGATGTCGATGGTCAGGCTCACCCGGCCGATCCTGCCACCCCCGGGTGAGGGTGCCCGCGCGGATTGACGGTGAGCGTCAATCCGCGTGCCAGAGCCGGTGCGCGGGGCGGACGGTACCGGCCATGACGCTGATCCAGCAGAAGTCCGCCCCGCCCCTCGACACCGACGACCACCGGCCGCCCGCCCTGCTCCGCCTGCTCACCGCCGCCGGCGGGCCCCGCTACGCCACGGCCCTGGTGGTGGACGCGATCGGCGGCGGCCTGCTGCGCCCGTTCATGCTGCTGTACGGCGTCGGCGTGCTGCACCTGGACGCCGGGGCGGTCGGGCTGGCCCTGTCCGCGGGGATGGTCGCGGGCCTGCTGGGGGTGCCGCTCACCGGCCGCTGGATCGACCGCGGCGCCCGCACCCTGCCCGCCGCCGTCAGCCTCGCCCTGCGCGGGGCGGGCGCGCTGACCCTGCTGGCCGCGGGCTCGCTGCCGCTGTTCACCGTGGCCTCCGTGCTGTTCGGCATCGGCAGCCAGTCCTGGCCGACCACGCACGGGGCCGTGGTCGCCACCCTCACCGAGGGCCGGCTGCGCGACGCCGCCCTCGCCGCCGGGCGCTCGCTGCGCAACGCGGGCATGGGCGCCGGCGCGCTGCTGGCCACCGTCGCCGTGGCGGGCGGCACGGACGCGCTGCGCGTCCTGGCCGGGGTGACCGGGGCGACCTGCCTGGTCTCCGCGCTGCTCGTCGCCTCCCTGCGGGTGCGGGCGCCGCAGCGGCCCGCAGCCGAGGCCGCCTCCGAGAGCGGCGAGCCGCTGGAGCGCCTCGGCCTGCTCAGCCTCGCCAACATCCCGTACGCGTTCTGCTTCGACGTGCTGGAGGTGGCGCTGCCCGCGCTGCTGGTGCTGCAGCTGCACGTGTCCGCCGCCTGGTCCTCGGGGATCTTCGTGGGCAACACCGTCCTGGTGATCGCCCTCCAGCTGCCCCTGGTGCTGCGCCTGGCCAAGCACCCCCGGCGCAGCGTCCTGACCGCCGCAGGTGCCGTCCTCGCGGCCTCCTACCTGGGCTTCTGGGCGGCCGGCTCGCTCGGCGGCGTCCCGGGCGCCGTCGCCGTCGCCCTCGTCGCCGTCCCGTACACCCTCGGCGAGATCCTCTACACCGGCTCCGGCACCGCGCTGATCGCCGCCACCGCCCCGCCGCACCTCCTCGGCCGGGCGCTCGCCCGCTGGGAGTTCTCCTCCGGCATCGGCCGCGCCGCCGCCCCGGCCGCCCTCACCGCCGTGCTCACCGCCGCCCCCGACCTCGGCTGGCCCGCGCTCGCCCTGGCCACCGGGCTCGCCGCCCTGGCCGTCCGCCGCCTGGCGCCCCAGGCGTGACGTCCGCAGGTCTCGGGATGCGGGCCGGGCGCCGAGCGCCGATCCTGGCGGCGTGGCGTGCCCGGCCCCGCACGCCCGGCCCGAGGAAGGACGGCCCCCGCATGAGTGCGCTCGACTTCGAGATCGTCGACAGCCCCGACAGCTCGCTCAACAAGACCTCCGTCCTGGTCACCGGCCCGCAGGACGCCCTGCTGGTCGACGCCGGGTTCACCCGCTCCGACGGGCGGCGGCTCGTCGAGCGGGTCCGCGCCAGCGGCAAACGGCTGACCACGGTGTTCGTCAGCCACGGCGACCCGGACTTCTACTTCGGCGCCCAGGAGCTCCAGGAGGCCTTCCCCCAGGCCCGGTTCCTCGCCACCGCCTCCACCGTCGAGCACATCCAGGAGACGTACGAGGCCAAGCTCCGCGCCTGGGAGCACCTCGGCCCCGAACTGCCGACCCGCCTGGTGCGCCCCGAGGTGCTGCCCGGCGACGAACTCGTCTTCGAGGGCCACCGGTTCGAGCTGCGCGGCGCCGACTTCCACCTCCCCGACCGGCACTACCTCTGGCAGCACCACCACCGGGCCGTCCTCGGCGGGGTGCTGCTCTTCGAGGGCCTGCACGTGTGGACGGCCGACACCCCCGACCTGGCCCAACGCACCGCGTGGATCGACCTGTTGGACGGCATCGAGGCCCTCGACCCGCTCTGGCTCGCGGCCGGCCACCGCCAGGCCGACACCCCCACCGACCTCACCGCGCTCCGGCAGACCCGCGACTACCTGCGCGCCTTCGAGACGGAGATCGGCCGCGCCCCCGACGCCGCCGCCGCGAAGGCCGCCCTGGAGCGCCGCTTCCCCGACTACGGGCTGAGGATCGCCGTCGACCTGGGCACCAAGGTCGCCATGGGCGAGATGAGTTGGGGCTGAGCACACGATGATCGAGATCCCCCGGGACGTCGCCTCCTTCGCCGAGTCCCCCGCCCCCGCCGACGTCGTCCGCCGCCAGTACCTCGCCTCCGCCCGGGGCGACCTGGCCGCCCTGCGCGCCACCCTCGCCGACGACGTCGAGTGGACGGAGATGGCCGGCTTCCCCCTCGCCGGCACCTACCGCACCCCCAAGGGCGTCACCTCCCACGTCATGGAGCGCCTGGCCGCCGAGTGGACGGACTGGACGGCCCACGACGACACCTACGTGGCCGACGGCGAGAACGTGGTCGTCCTCGCCCGCTACACCGCCGTCCACCGCCGCACCGGCAAGCCGCTCGCCGTCCGCGTCGCGCACCACTTCACCGTGCGCGGCGGCCGGATCGTCCGCTTCGAGCAGTTCACCGACACCCTGCTGGTTCGCGAGGCGATGACCCCGTAGGCCGACGTTCACTCGAACGGGCGAGCCACGCGCGCCGCGCCCGGCGCGGTCTCGACAGGGCCCGCGCCCGGCGGCAGGCTGGCCCCGAATTCCCCACGGACAGAACGGAGTCGAGCATGTCGGGTACGGAGGGCCGGGAGCGTCCCATCGTCATCGTCGGCGCGTCCCTGGGCGGCGCCAAGGCCGCCGAGGCGCTGCGCGCGGCCGGGTACGAGGGTGGCATCGTGCTGATCGGCGAGGAGCACGAGCGCCCGTACGAGCGGCCGCCGCTGTCCAAGGGGTACCTGCTCGGCAAGGAGCCCCGGGAGAAGATCTACGTCCACCCGCCGCAGTGGTACGCCGAGCACGACGTCACGCTGCGCCTGGGCACCGCCGTCGCCGCGATCGACCCGGACGGGCACACCGTGACCCTCGCCGACGACGGCCGGATCGAGTACGCCAAGCTGCTGCTCACCACCGGCTCGGTGCCGCGCCGCCTGCCGGTGCCCGGCGCCGACCAGGAGGGCGTGCTCTACCTGCGCCGGGTCGAGGACAGCGACCGGATCAAGGCCGCGCTGCGCCCCGGCGCCCGGATCGCGGTGATCGGCGCGGGCTGGATCGGCCTGGAGGTGGCCGCCGCCGCCCGTACGGCCGGGGCGGAGGTCACCGTCCTGGAGGCGGCCGAACTGCCGCTGCTGCGGGTGCTGGGCCGCGAGGTCTCCCAGGTCTTCGCCGACCTGCACCGGGACCACGGCGTGGACCTGCGCTTCGGTGTGCAGGTCGCCGAACTCACCGGCGACGGCGCCTCGGTGAGCGGCGTGCGCCTCGCGGACGGGACGGTCGTCGAGGCCGACGCCGTCGTGGTCGGCATCGGCATCTCCCCCGCCACCGCCCTCGCCGAAGCCGCCGGGCTGGAGATCGACAACGGCATCCGCACGGACGAGCACCTGCGCACCTCGGACCCCGACATCTACGCGGCGGGGGACGTGGCCAACGCCTACCACCCGCTGTTCGAGCGGCACATCCGCGTCGAGCACTGGGCCAACGCCCTCAACCAGCCCCAGACCGCCGCCCGCGCCCTGCTCGGAGAGGCGGACGCGGTGTACGACCGCGTCCCGTACTTCTTCAGCGACCAGTACGACCTCGGCCTGGAGTACGTCGGCTACGTCGAACCGGACGGCTACGACCGGGTGGTGTTCCGGGGCGATCCGGCCACCCGCGAGTTCATCGCCTTCTGGACGAAGGACGGCCGCGTCCTCGCGGGCATGAACGTCAACGTCTGGGACGTGGTCGACCCGATTCGCCAACTCGTCCTCTCCCAACGGGTGGTGAGCATCGATCGTTTGACCAACCCGAGCGTCCCACTTGGGGACATCTGACCGAGGATCGCTGTTCTCGTCTGCCCAGACGAGAACAGCACAGAGCCCCCGGAATGACACCGCCAAGTGTCTCCAGGGGGCTCCGCTCTGCCCGCTCCCCTGCGCCTCCACGGCGACGCAGTTGAGGGGCCGTCTGGTGGCTCAGTGGGACTTCGGGACGACGAACCCTCGCGCCGGGCCGGTCTGCGGTCGGGACCGGCCCTCGATGACGGTCAGCACCTCATCGGTGATGTCCCGCCGCGTAGCGGCATCGGCGCTGTCGTACACCCTCCAACGTCCGTCCGGCTTGTCGGGGTCTTCGGGGGAGACGACGCCCCGGATACCCAACTGCCGGATGGTGTCGGCTACTCGACGGGCCTTGTGCTCGTCCATCTCTTCCGCCCTTTCCACTCTCGGTGCGCCCAGGCTAGTGGGCCTCACCGCCCCCTCCGCCTCCACCGTTGCAGTGCGAAGCGCACCCACCGGGGTTGATCGGCCCGCAGCCGCCCAGTTGGTCAGCGTGCTTCGAGATGACGAGCCTTAGCGCCAGGCCAGTGTTACGGGGCCGGCCGTGACGGCTGGGCCCAGCGGGGCGTCACGGCTCGATCCGGCAGGCGTACACGCCATCGGCCAGCGGGAGGAAGCCGTGCCCCTCCCACATTTTCCGCAGCTTGCCCACGCCTTCCTCATCGAGCCGCCGCACCATCGGATCGTCCGACTCGTACGGGCAGACCTCCCCCGGGGCGTGCACGTCGTGCAGAGGGGCCGGGTAGGTCACGGCCACCGTGCCGGGCACGGCCAGGTGCTTAAGGGCCTCCATGGCGAGCAGGGAGCCGAGACCCGTCCCGCGCCACTCCTCGCGCACCTCGACCGACTCCAGCAGCAAAAGCATGGCCGGTTCCAGCTCATCCAGCGCGGGGGCAAGGCTCCCGTCCTCGTCGAAGATCACGCGGGGGATGCGGTCGAGGAACCCGGGGTCCGACGCGAGGGCCTCCCGGGGGTTCGGGGACACGTTGGGGATGACGCGCGTGATCGTGGCGGTACCGAGACGCTCCTCAGCCCCGTTGTAGTAGAACGTCGCCGTCCACCGGTCGGCCGTGTCGGTCCACGGCTCCCCGGAGAAGTGGCGCGACGCGTACGAGATGACCGTTCGGTTGTCCGTGGGGGTGCTCATGAGGGGTGTCTCCCTTGCAGTGGGGACAGGCCCCCGCCCGGAAGGACGGGGGCCTGCCTGACTCGGTGTCAGCCTGGCGGGCAGGCTACTTCGACGGGGGCTCCTGCGGGCCTTCCTTGGCGGGCTTGCCCGCGTGCTTGGGCGGGGGCTTCTCGTTGCCCTTGTGCTTCTCCCTGTCGGCCATGTTGACCCCTCCTACTCCGCGTTGACGGTGGTGGACGTTCCGGGGTCCATCGGACCGGGCGGGCGCTCCGGCTTGTTCGGCGGGTCGTAGCGCATACTGATGTCTCCTCACACTGTGGGCCGGTCACCGGTTGGTGACCGGGTCGTTCGGTGTTGCGGAGCCCGCTCCGACCGTTCGAGCTGTCCAGGTCCGGCGGTCGGAGCGGGGGTCTGTGGGGGACGCGGGAGACTGCCGGCTAGGCCTTGTCCGAGCCCGTCCCGCCCTTGGACTTGTCCTTGTACTTTTGGACCAGATCGTCCTGCTTGATCGCCTGCTTGACGCGGTCGTCGGTGGCCTTCCGGTCCGTCTTGTTCTTGGTGGTCTTCTTGGTGCTCCTGCCCATGACCATGGGGCGACTCCCGTCCTAGAAGTGGTGGCGGGTCTGTCCGTCCGCGACGGGGGAGGTGCGGACGGACAGACCCCCCGTGCCGCCGGTTCGGGGGCACGGGGTGTAGCCCCGTCTCGGCTGTGCTGTGACGACGTACTAGGTGGAGCCGAGACGGGAGTTCGTGGGGTCGAAGCGGGGGCGGGGCGGCCGTCCTTGGCGGTTCTTCTCGTACTGGTTCTCGATCGACACGGGACCCACGCACCGGTACTGCTTGCGAATCTCCTGCCCGCCCTCGCCCGTGCGGCTGATCACGATTTCCGTGCGGTTGATCAGGCCGCTCACCGGGTCGGCAGTTCTGGTGCGCCGCAGCACCGTCCACCGCCGACCGCCGGCGTCGGCGAACTGCCGTCCCCGTTCCGGGAGTTCGAGCCTCTCGACGCAGCCCGTGGGGCGCTGCGGGCACTGGCAGGCAGTGGATTCGTCGGCATTCGGGGTCCGATCGTCCGTGAACGTGCGCAGGTCTGCACCGGGCGATCTGCGGGGCAAGGGAACCTCACCCGGGGCCTCGTCGGCCGGCGCACTGATTACGTCCACCGGGGCCACCTGTGGTTCTTCTCGCGCACCTGGGCCAGGAGAGCGGCCCGCCGCTCGCGCTGTTCCGGCGTCAGGGGAACCCCGGCGTGCTCCTCCGGACTGAGAACCGGGGGAAGCACGCGGCCGGGGTGCACCGGGATTTCGCGGGCGTCCCGACGCTCAAAGAGACCGACCAGAAGGTCTTCCGGGAGCGGAAGGTCCTCAGGTTCGTCCTCGCCGTACGGCACCGGTCCGCCGAAGAACGCCATCCAGGACGAGGGCAGCGCGGCACCTTGATGACCGTCAGGAGGGGTCACGATGGCTGTCCTCCCAGTCCAGCGGGGCGAGCTTGAAAGCCTCGTCCAGCGGGTGCGGGAAGGTCTGAGCCTGCTCCCAGTCCTCGCGGCACTTCGCCCTCAGGGCCGCGCTCGCGGGCTTGCTCGGAGGACGTTTCGACGTCCTCCGGCGGGCCTGGACGTCGGACCCGAGGTCCGGACTCGATCCCGCAGACATACGTGCTTCAGCCATCATCGCTCCCTCACGGTCAGGGCCCGCTTCGTCACACGACGTTACGGGCCCTCTACGGAGCGAAGGGGCAGAGTTTCTGCCCCCTGTTTCAGGCTGCCATCCCGATAGCCTCCGCGAGCCGACGCCCTGCGGGTTGGTGGGTGGTCACACCCTTCATGAGGTCGCGGATCAGGCTCCGAGCCTCTTCGTTCCATCGGGCGGTCTCGGGTGCCACCTCTACGGCCGTGGTGAGCAGCTCCGACGTCTTGCCGTGCTCCCCCTTCATGGAGTGCGCCCTCGCAACCTCGATGAGGTGCCTACCACGCCTGGGAATCGCGATCACGTCAGCCTCCGGCAGTCGCCGCGCCCAACGCAGCGCGGTGCCCACCTGCCGGAGTTCCACGGCCACGGTGACCGAATGCATGGCAGCAGCCTGACGAGAGCCGGAGGTGGACGGACGCCAGTACCCGACCGGGAGGGCGTTCGACACGGCGGATGCCCTGTCGATCCACCTCCACGCGTCTCCCCCTTCTCCGGCGACAGCGTGGGTGATCGCGGCGTGGTAAGCCATATCGGCCCATGCGCAGGCCAGGGCAGCGCTTTCAGTCCGCACCGGATCGAGAAGCCGGAGGGTGTCCTCGGTCAGGGTCTGTGCGCTCTCCCACTGGCCGCTCTTTCTGAATGCCTCCACCAAGAACCAGCACGCCTGACTGATCGCGCCCGGATCACCCGATGCTCGCGCCGTAGCGAGCGCCCTCTCCGCCACCCGCCAGACCAGGTGGCCGTCCCCCTGAAACGCGGCGTACATCTGGGTGAGGTTCAGCGCGGAGGCGTACATGATCTCGGCTCGCCGCCGATCTCCGCACTCGGAGTGCGACGCCGCAACGGACGCTGCCGAGACGAGCGGAGGCAGCAACTCAGCCAGCGCGGTGCGGTGGTCGCCCCTGCTCATCCGAGTGCGCCAAGCGCTGTCCAGCTGCACCGCGATGTGCTCCAGTCGCGGAGCCGGTCCGCCAGCCGGCCCGAGCGGGGCACCGTCCACGGCTCGGCGGACGGCTGCCAGCGACTCATGCTCTATCCAGGAGTACAGCGTTCGGGGCATGCTGACGTCGCCGGTCAGGAGCGACAGGTCTTCGATCCCGAGGCGCTCCGCGATCCGCATCAGCATCGGAAGCCTGGGCGGCAGCAATGTGCCGTTCTCAATCTGCTTCAGCCAGGACGCAGATCGGCCGAGCAGCGCCGCCAGCGTCTCCCTGGACTTGCCGGCACGTTCCCGGTAGTACCGGATCCGACGGCCCACAGGCAGGGCAGGGTCAAGAGCCATGACGCCAGCCTAGAGCCGCCTTCCGCGCTCAGTCACGACAAGCTGGGCACAAACTTCCGACGGCCCGTACCGGCCGCCCGCACAGCCCGTCCTGCCCCTGGCACTCGTGCGCCGACCGGCTGCCCGGGACAGGTACTTCGAGCCGGTGTTCCGGGGCGACCCGGCCACCCGCGAGTTCATCGCCTTCCGCCTCTCCGGCGGGCGCGTCCTCGCGGGCATGAACGTCAACGCCTGGGACGTGGTCGACCCGATCCGCCAACTCGTCCTCTCTCAGCGGGTGGTGGACCCGGCCCGCCTGGCCGACCCGTCCGTCCCGCTCGGCGACCTCTAACGCGATACTGGAACCCGAGACGGGAGGCGCGGTGGGCGGTATCGCAGTCATGGTGTTCGGTTTGCTCGGCGGCGCGGTCGCCTACCTCGCCGGAGTCGTCGGCCTGCGCGACCTGCGGCGCCTCCGCCGGGTCGGCCTGCCCGCCCAGGCCCTGGTGCGGGCCCGCGTCCCGGGCCCGCAGGACGGCGCGCCCCGCCCCCTGCTCCAGTTCGAGACGGCGGACGGCCGCGTCGTCGAGGTCTTCTCCCCCGTCCCCTCCACCCCCCGCCACCCCCTCCCCGACGGCGGCCACGTCCCCGTCCACTACGACCCGGCCGACCCCCGCCTGGTCGTGGTCGACGGCCGCGAGCGCTTCCGCCTGGAGTACGCCTTCGTCGCCCTCGGCCTCCTGATGGCCCTCGCCTCGATCACCGTCGGCGCCGTAGCGCTCTGACTCCCCCGCCCTGCCGGGCTGCCTCACGAGCAGTTGCAGCATCGGCCGCTGGCGCTCCTTTCCCCGCCCAGGCAATTCGGCGGGGATGGCTTCGACGGACGGCGAATCAGGAGAACCAGCGGTCCGCACATCGGGGTTCGTTCGTTTCTCACTCATGATCCCGACTCCTTGAGATCAACCCATTACTTGCGTGAAGACCCGCTGGCTCTGCCGGCCCGGCCTTCCGTCAAAAAACGCGATGCTGACGCGCAGTGCCCGGGCCCGCCCGACGCTTCGGGCGGGCCCGGCTTCCGACCCTCAGCGCCCCGCACGCTCGGCCCGGAGGCGACGCCGCTTCGCGCGCTGGCGGCGAGGAACCGGCCGCCGCGAGAAGTGAACAGGCGTCGGATCTCGTTGCAGGTCAGCGGGACGAGTTCGGACGGTGAGACACTGACGGTCCGTTCGGTGGCGGCAGGGTCTACGCCGTGGCCGGCGACCGCCGGCTGATCCTTGGCCATCCGCACAACCCGATGATCACGCAGCGCGCATCCGCACTCCGGCAGGCGGGCAAGGTCGCGACCGCCTGGCGGGCACCGGAGAGCGTCTGGGAACCTGCGCGAGGCCGTCCTTGGAGCTTTCTGATTCTGCCCCGGCTTTCTTCCTCGGGGCGGGTGCGAGGATGCGGGTATGTACTGGTACCTGACTGTTCGCTCGGACTCTCGCTATGGCAAGAGCGTGTCGACCTGTGTGCTGGTGACGTACCTGGACTCGGTGCCCGGCCTTCGGAGAACCGACTCGTCTTCCTACCGGGCCGCAGACGATCTCGACTGGCTCACTGTGACCATCGCCGCGTGCAACAGCACCGGGAACTACGTTGCCCACACGGACCGGGTGCCGGAGCGAGTCACCACGGTAGAGCTGATCTGCTCGGCCGATGGCAGCCCGGCCTACGACACCGCACTGGCACTGGCAGCAGAAATCGCCGCCCTGCTCGGCTGGGAGGTAGCCGACTCCGAGAGCGACGAGGTCCTGTACACCGGGCCGGCCACACCCGTTCCGGCAAGGTGCGCCGTCGAATGTCCGGCGTGTGCGACACCGGAGGGCCATCAGAGCAGCCTCACACGATCCGGACGCACCCGCAGGTGAACCCGCGAGCGCGTTCCGCGATGCCCTCCCGGAGCGCGCTTCCCGGATCTTGCCCCCACCTGGTCGAGAAGGAGGTCGATGGCCGCCTTTGCCTCCGTCACGGGCGCGCCGGCTGCCTTCCGCCAGGTGCAGGACACAACGATTCGATCCAGGACGCGAAGTCCGCGGACTCGACTTCGAAGTCTTCAGGACCCAGATCGCCCAGGTCCGAGGAGAATACGGCGGAGCCCGGACGGTCGGCACGCACGAGAAACCCGCGGCCACCACTGTCGTCGCCGATGAGGATGAAACCCGGTGCGTACTGCTCGACTTCGTAGCTGGCGTTGCGTTCGCCGATGCATCCGGCCGAGTACACGGTCACACCGGCATCAGTCATCAGGCCGTCCGTCACCTTCCACAGCGCCACCAGCGGAGCTGGAAGGCCCAGCGCAATCTCGGCCCGGGCTCGCGCCACATCAGCCGACGTGGCCGCCGTCGACCCGGAAACCGACTCCGTCATGTCGACGTCACCCCTCCACCCTGCCGGACTCACAGCCCCGGGGACCCGAAGCAGCCTCGGCCACCACAACAAAGCGTGGAACGGACACTGCCACCAGGGTCCGGCTACCGCAAGGCCGTGAACTCGGCCCAGCGGTAGCGCCCGGAGGTGGCGTGCCAGTGGACGTACCCCTGGAGGTACCGCAGCAGGTGCGGACGCTGCCGCACGTCGGCGTGCTCCAGGATGCGGTGGTAGGCGGCCTCGGCCCGGGCGAAGGTCGCCGCGTAGGCGTCCAGCAGGGTCGTGCCCTGCTGGACGGCCTTGCGGTAGATGCTGTTGGAGGTGAACTCACCCCTCAGCACCTCCTTGTAGCAGGACATCAGGTCGTTGACGAGGTTCAGGTAGTCCACCCAGGCGCTCAGCGTGGCGCCCCAGAGCGGGAGGTTGCGCTCGAAGTCGAGGCAGTCGTACGCCACGGCCGCCACCGTGGCGTAGAACTCGCAGAAGCCCGAGCGCCCGCGCACGTACTCGGTGTCGATGCCGTCGCGGACGTCGGGGGTGAAGCCGGATTCCAGGATCACCCCGATGAAGGACTGGTAGTAGAACTCCTTGTGCAGGCTGAGGAGTTCGGGCGAGCAGAACCGGGCCAGCTCGTTGAAGGAGTGCTCGGTGTAGACGGACGGCGGGTGCATGACGCTGTCGAGGACGGCCCGGCCGTGGCGGAGTTGGACGACACCCCGCAGCATCGCGGCGCCCAGCGCCCGGTACGCGTCGCCCCCGCTCCGGCCGCAGGCGTCGTCGACGATCAGTGGGACGAGGCAGTCGCGGGTGAGGGCGAGGCCCAGCTCCGGGTCTTCGACCGGGATCATCAACTGGCGGTAGTCGGCCATGACTTCGAGGTACGCCTGGTCGTGCTCGATCCCGAAGGCGGCGAGTTCCGCGGTGAGGAACGCGGCCTCGGCCCGGACCCGCTCGGGGTCGGCGAAGGGGGCGTAGCCGTCCGCCAGTGCCTCCAGCCGCTGCGGGAACCCGGCCCGGACGACCGCGCGCAGGAAGTCGGAGAGGTCGGCGTCCCGGACCGAGGGGTGGAGCCGGGCGGCCGAAGTGCCCAGCCCTGTGGGCCCGGTGGCGCTGAAGGTCGATCGCATGGGCGCCAGCGTAGCCAGCGCGGGAGCTGATCGTTCGTCAACAATCCTCCGTGTGGCCTTTCTCGTTCGGGTGGGTTCAGCGCCCCCGGCCCGCCGGTGAACCGCGCCGGGCCCGCCCTTCCCGACGAAGGGCGGGCCCGCGCCGTCACATCGTCGCGGCGGTGGTGGCGGCGGTCGCGGCCGTCATGGCGGCGATGGCCGTGAGCGCCGCCTGGGTGGTGCGGACGGCCTGCTGGACGGACTCACCCGCCCCGTCGCCCTCGGCGATCTCGGCGAAGCGCGGCTCGACCTGCTTGCGCGGCACGTCCGGGAACGCCGACCAGTACAGCTTGCCGGCGTGCAGCAGCGCGATCAGGGCGCTGGTCCGCGCGTCCGGCTCGGCACCGTGCAGGACGACGGCGGCCAGGCGCTCGCGCAGGGCGCGCTCCACGCTGCCGTCCGCCTCCGGGTAGCGGCGGACGGGGAAGATGCCGAGCGCCCGGTGGCGTTCCTCGACGACCAGGCCGCGCTCGACCAGCCGCTTCAGGGTGTCGGTGGTCGCGGTGGCGCGGTCCGTGAGGAGCCAGTCGGAGGCCTTGGCGGTGCGCCGGCCCTCGGCCCAGGTGGCGAGCCGGTCGAGGCGGCCGTCGAGCAGCGGCTCACCGGTGGGCTCCCGTCCGGTGACGGTCAGCTCGCCGGCCTCCACGGCCACCCGCCCGGCCAGGGCCAGTTCGGCCAGCAGCGCGCCCGGGATCGCGCAGGCCGCCCCGGCGCGCTCCTTCGCGACCCCGGTCCCGTCGTCCAGCGTGAGGAGCAGGACCTCCTCGGCGAGCGTGACGTGCCCGTTCATCTACCGTTCCCCTCCGTCGTTCGCCCGGCCGCCGCCGAGCGCCTCGGCGAGGCGCCTGGCCCGGGTGTCGTCCTCCAGCAGCGCGCGGACCGGCTCCCCGGGGCCGGTGATCGAAAGGTACGCCTCGACCGAGCGCGGGTCGGAGGGCAGGGCCACCTCCCCGTCCGCGATCGCGGCGCGGGCCCGGTCGTAGCCGAGGCCGAGGGCCGCCAGCCGGGCGTCCCCGGGGGCGTCGAGGATGCCCTCGGGCCCGATCTCGCGCGCCGCGAGCAGCGCCAGCAGGACGTGCTCCGTCCCGGGGGTGCGGCGGCCGAGCCGCGCGGCCTGGTCGTCGGCCTCCCTGCGCAGCCGGTCGCCCGGGCGCAGCAGGCGCTTCCAGCGTGGCGTCAATCCCGTCCCCTCCCCTGCCAGCGGATTTTCCCGAACCATACTCCGTCTTTGCCTGTTCTTTGCCATGGTCGGGGCGTCAAGATCCCGTCAGGATCGGGCAGAGGAACGCCCCGCGCCGTCGCCCGGCGCGGCCCCGGGGCCGTGCGGGGAGGACCGAGCGCCCCCGGTCGCGTACGATGTGCGCCGCATTCGAACGAACCGACGGGCAGGCCACACACCATGCGTCAGGCGGCGGCCGCACTCGCGGCACAGGGCAGGAAGTTCTCGGAGCTGAGCGGCGTCGAACGGGCGCAGGCCGGGTTGTTCCTGCTCGTGGTGATCGCCCTCGGCCTGGCACTGGTGACGGACTTCCGGGGACTGGCCACCCGGTTCCGGACGATGGGCGCGCAGAGCAGCAGCGAGCACTGGAACACGGTGGTCGCACCGGTGCTGATCACGGTGCTCGGCTGGGTGTTCCTGGTGGCCGGCGCGCTGGCCGGGGTGGCTTTCGCCGGGCAGGCGCTCGGCGGCTGACGACTCACGGCTGATGACTCACAACTGATGACTCACGGCCTGCGGCACACGGCTGACGGGGCGCGCGGGCCGGTTCGTCCGAACCTCCGGGCCCGCGCGCCCCGCCGCCGTACCTGTGTTCCACCGGTCGCCGAGGGCCCGGATACCGGCCGGGCCCCGGTTTCGGCCTGGCCCGCCCGCCGGGGGCGGACCGTCTCAGGGGGGTGAACTACCGCTCGACAGGGGCGAGTTCGCCCTCCGCCGGGAGCGGCAGGTGCCAGCGGGTGCGGCGGTGGAGCGCCTCCAGGTCGTGGAGCAGCTCGGGCACGGGCACCGTGAGCACGGGGCAGTCGGCCCGGCGGGCGCAGTACGCGGCGACGGAGCGACGGAGCCTGCGGCGCAGCAGCCCGCCGCTCTGGCCGAGGACGAGCAGGTCCCCCGGCCGGTCGGCGAGGTGGACCAGCGCCGGCCCGCTCTCGCCCCGCACCACGACGGGCTGCAGCGGCACGCCCGGGTCCGTCCCGCCGAAGGCCGCGTCCAGCGCCTCGTGCAGCCGGCGCTCGGCGTCCTCGCGGACGGCGGCGAGCAGCGGCGGGCAGGGCGAGCGGCGGTAGCCGTGCTCGCCGCCGGGCGGCTCCCAGGCGAGGACGGCCCACAGTTCGGCGCCGCGCCGCCGGGCCTCGGCGACGCCCCGGTGGAGGGCGGCCAGGCTGCCGAGTGAGCCGCTGACCCCGACCACCACCCTGGGTGCCGGGCCGCCGTCGTGCCGCTCGCTGCCGTGCATGGTCCGTCCTCGCGTGGTTCCGTGGGTGTCCGTGCTCCAGCCAAGCGCCCCGCGGCCCGCCTCCCGTCCCTCCTTGACGGCTTCCTGACGCTCCGGGGGCCGATTCGAACGAGGCCTTTACGCGGGGCGCCCCCTCCCGTGCTCACCCGTTCGGCCTAGTCAGCGCGCGAAGATCATCGCCGGATGGGTGGATGGAAGCGCCCACGGGTTTAGCGACACCCCAAGGGCCGTTCGACAGCGAACTCTTCCAGCCGGACCTTTCTAGGGAGTGCGGGCTTGTACTACAGCAGCGGCAACTACGAGGCGTTCGCCCGGCCGAGGAAGCCCGAGGGGGCCGAGCGCAAGCGGGCGTGGTTCGTGGGCGCGGGGCTCGCCTCACTGTCCGGAGCGGCGTTCCTGGTCCGCGACGGGCAGGTGCCCGGGGAGCGGATCACGATCCTGGAGCGGCTCAAGCTGGCGGGCGGCGCGCTGGACGGCATCAAGGAGCCGAAGAAGGGCTTCGTGATCCGGGGCGGCCGCGAGCTGGAGGACCACATGGAGTGCCTGTGGGACCTCTTCCGCTCCGTCCCCTCGCTGGAGATCGAGGGTGCCTCCGTCCTCGACGAGTTCTATTGGCTGAACAAAGATGACCCGAATTTTTCCCTCCAGCGCGTCACCGAGCGCCAGGGCGAGGACGCCCGTACGGACAACAGGTTCGCGCTCAACGACAAGGCGCAGAAGGACATCGTCCGCGTCTTCCTCGCCACCCGCGAGGAGGTGGAGGGCAAGCGGATCGACGAGGTCTTCTCCCGGGACTTCCTCGACAGCAACTTCTGGCTGTACTGGCGCACCATGTTCGCCTTCGAGGAGTGGCACGGCGCCCTGGAGATGAAGCTCTACCTCCACCGCTTCATCCACCACATCGGCGGCCTGCCGGACCTCTCGGCGCTCAAGTTCACCAGGTACAACCAGTACGAGTCGATGGTGCTCCCGCTGACGCGCTGGCTGATGGACCAGGGGGTGCGCTTCCGCTTCGAGGTAGAGGTCACGGACATCGACTTCGCCATCACCCCGGGCACCGCTGACGCCCCCGGCCGCAAGCAGGCCACCCGCCTGCACTGGCGCGAGGCCGGCGAGGAGGGCGGGGTCGACCTCGGCGAGGACGACCTGGTGTTCACCACCATCGGCTCCCTCACCGAGAACTCCGACAACGGCGACCAGCACACCCCGGCCCGCCTGGACGAGGGCCCCGCCCCCGCCTGGGACCTGTGGCGCCGGATCGCCGCCAAGGACCCGGCCTTCGGCCGTCCCGAGGTGTTCTGCGGCGACATCGCCCGGAGCAAGTGGGAGTCCGCGACCGTCACCACCCTGGACGCGCGCATCCCCCGCTACATCCAGAAGGTCGCCAAGCGCGACCCGTTCAGCGGCGGCGTGGTCACCGGCGGCATCGTCACCGCCCGCGACTCCTCCTGGCTGCTGAGCTGGACGGTCAACCGCCAGCCGCACTTCAAGGCGCAGCCCGCCGACCAGATCGTGGTCTGGGTGTACTCGCTGTTCGTCGACCGCCCGGGCGACTACGTGAAGAAGCCGATGCAGGAGTGCACCGGCGAGGAGATCACCCGCGAGTGGCTGTACCACCTGGGCGTGCCGGTCGGCGAGATCGACGAGCTGGCGGCCGAGGCGGCGCGCGCCGTGCCGGTGATGATGCCGTACGTCACGTCCTTCTTCCTCCCCCGGCATGCGGGTGACCGCCCGCAGGTGGTGCCCGAGGGCGCCGTCAACTTCGCCTTCATCGGCCAGTTCGCGGAGACCACCCGGGACTGCATCTTCACCACCGAGTACTCGGTGCGCACCGGCATGGAGGCCGCCTACCAGCTGCTGGGCGTCGAGCGCGGGGTGCCGGAGGTGTTCAACTCCACCTATGACGTACGGAAGTTGCTCGCCGCCACGACGCGGCTGCGCGACGGCGCCGAACTCGACCTGCCGGGGCCGGAGTTCCTGCGCAAGCGGCTGCTGCGCCGGGTCGACGCGACCGAGATCGGGGAGCTGCTGCAGGAGTACGGGCTGATCGAGGACGAGAGGAAGTAGCGCGGCGTCCGGAGCCGGCCCCGGGGCGGTCGCCCCGGGGCCGACGCATGCCCGCCCTTGCATATAGCCAGCGCGTGCAAATATTGTCGAAGCTCGTAAGAAGCATCGACAATCGTACGGAGGGCGGCAACCATGCCCCTCGCGCTCCTCGCCCTGGCCATCGGGGCCTTCGGCATCGGCACGACGGAGTTCGTGATCATGGGCCTGCTGCCCGAGATCGCCGACGACTACGGGGTGTCCATCCCCTCCGCCGGGCTGCTGGTCACCGGCTACGCGATCGGCGTCGTCCTCGGCGCCCCGCTGATGACGGCGCTCGGCACCCGGATCGGCCGCAAGCAGATGCTCATGCTGCTCATGGGCCTGTTCATCGTCGGCAACCTGCTCTCCGCCGCCGCCCCCAGCATTGGCGTCATGCTCGCCGGGCGGGTCGTGGCCTCCCTGGCCCACGGCGCGTTCTTCGGCATCGGCTCGGTGGTCGCCGCCGGGCTCGTCGCCCCGGGCCGGCAGGCCGGGGCGATCGCCACCATGTTCACCGGGCTCACCGTCGCCAACGTCGTCGGCGTGCCCCTGGGCACCTTCATCGGCCAGAACGTCGGCTGGCGCGCCACCTTCGTCGCCGTCGCCGCGCTCGGCGTGGCCGGACTGGTCGGCGTCGCCGCCCTCGTCCCCGCCCTGCCCCGCACCGAGGGCGCCCACCTGCGCCGGGAGCTGACCGCCTTCCGAAACCCGCAGGTGCTGCTCGCGATGGCGATGACCGTCCTCGGCTTCGGCGGCGTCTTCGCCGCGATCACCTACATCGCCCCGATGATGACCCGCGTGGCCGGGTACTCGGACGGCGCGGTGACCTGGCTGCTCGTCCTGTTCGGCGTCGGCATGGTCCTCGGCAACCTCCTCGGCGGCCGGTACGCCGACCGCAGGCTGATGCCGATGCTCTACACCTCGCTCGGCGGACTCGCCGTCGTCCTCGCCCTGTTCACCTTCACCGCCCACTCCAAGCCCCTCGCGGCCGTCAGCATCCTGCTCGTCGGCGCCCTCGGCTTCGCCACCGTCCCCCCGCTCCAGAAGCGCGTCCTCGACCAGGCCCACGGCGCCCCCACCCTCGCCTCCGCCGTCAACATCGGCGCCTTCAACCTCGGCAACGCCCTCGCCGCCTGGCTCGGCGGCCAGGCCATCTCCGCCGGCCTGGGCTACACCGCCCCCAACTGGGTCGGCGCCCTCCTCGCGGCCTCGGCCCTCGCCCTGGCCCTCTGCTCCGCCACCCTCGAACGCCACGCCCCGGCCACGACCCCCGCCACGCCCCCGGCCGCCGCTGCCTGCTGACACCCCCGTGGCCCCCTCAGCCGGGCGCCGTGGCCGCGGCTGAGGGGAGGTCGAGGCGGAGGGCCGTCGGGGTGGACTCGAGGGTCGCGTCGAGCGCCTCCAGGAGGCCGCGGGCGATCGTCAGCTCCCCCCGGCCCGGGGCCGCGGCCGGGGTGTCGATGCGGAGGTGGATGCGGCCGTCGGCCGTGGTCGCCGTCAGGACCACCGGCCGGCCCGCCGCCGCGAGGACGTCCGCGAGGGCGCGCTCCAGCAGCCGGGGGTCGGTGAGCACCGGCGGGAGCCCGGGCGGCAGGGCGAGCCGCACGCCCGCACAGTCCCCGGCCAGGGCGGCGGTGAGCAGCGGCCCCAGCGGGGCGGGCCGCAGCAGGACCGGCACCTCCCCCGCCCGCAGCCGCCCCAGTTCGAGCAGCCCCGCGTGCAGCCGCTCCACCTCCCGCGCGCCCGCCTCGACGCGTTCGCGCGGCCCCGCGGGCAGGTCCGCCGCCTCGCGGCGCAGCGCGGCGAGCGGGGCGCGCAGCTCCGGCCCCGCGGCCGCGAGCAGCGCGGTCTGCGCCGCGTCGCCGCGCGCGAGCGTCTCCGCGGCGGAGGCCCGGGCGGCGAGCCGCTCGCGGTCGCGGGCGAGCCGCAGCTGGTTGAGGTAGGGGCCCAGCAGCCGCGTGTCCTCCTCCCCGAGGGCGGGCCCGCGCAGGGCGAGGACGGCATCGGCCCCGAGGTCGACGGCGAGGACGGCCTCCTCGGGCCGCTGCGGCGCGTCGGCCCCGGAGGAGGCGGCGGTGCGCCACTGCTGCCCGGCCCGTACGAGGACGGCCGCGCCGTCCAGCCCGAACACCTGCCGCAGGTCGGCGACCAGGTCGGGCAGGGCCCGGGCGCCGGGCTGCGCGGTCTCCCCGGCGAGCCGGGCGAGGACGGCGGCCTCGGCGCGGGCCCGGTCGGCCTGCTGGGAGCGCCGGGCGAGGCCGTCGACGAGGTGGGCGACGGTTCCGGCGACGGCGAGGAAGACCAGCAGCGCCGCCAGGTCGACGCCCCGGTGGACGGCGAGGCTGTGCCAGGGCGTGGTGAAGAACCAGTCGGCGGCCACCGCCCCGGCCACCGTGGCCCCGGCGGCCGGGGCGAGCCCGCCCAGCCGGGCCGTGGCGGCGACGGCGAGCAGCAGGCAGAGCAGGGCGCCGGCGAGCCCGAGGGAGCCGCGCAGCGGGGAGAGCGCCCAGGCGAGGGCGGCGGCCCCGGCGGGGCCGAGCAGCCAGCCGAGCCGGCGGCGCAGCCTCGGTACGGCGGCCGGGCGGCGGCGCCGGGGTGCGGGCGGGACGGCGAGCAGGCCGGGTTCGGGCGGGGGCAGCACCCGGACGTCGATGGGCCCGGCGAGCCGGACGACGCGGTTGATGACGGAGCCGGTGAGCAGTTCGCGCAGCCGGGAGCGGGTCGTGGGGCCGAGCAGGATCTGGGTGGCGCTCTCGGCGTGGGCGAAGTCGACGAGGGCGCGGGCCGCGTCGGTGCCCCTGACCTCGACGTAGCTGCCGTGGAGTTCGTGGAGCAGGTCGCGCTGGGCGGCGAGCCCGGGCGGTTCGTGCACGGCGGTGCCGTCGTCGGGGCGGACGTGGACGCCGACGAGGTCCCCGTGGACGCGGGCGGCGGTGCGGGCGCCCCGGCGGATGAGGTGCTCGCCCTGCGGGGCGCCGTTGAGGGCGACGACGATGCGCTCCTTGGTCTCCCAGGGGGCGCGGATGCCGTGCCGGGCGCGGTAGTCGGCGAGTTCCTCCTCGACCCGGTCGGCGAGCCAGAGCAGGGCGAGTTCGCGCAGGGCACCGAGGTTGCCGGCGCGGAAGTAGTGGCCGAGCGCCGTCTCGGCCCGGTCGGGCGGGTAGACCTCGCCGCGGGCCATCCGGGCGCGCAGGGCCTGCGGGCTGAGGTCGACGAGTTCGATGCGGTCGGCGGCGCGCACCACCTCGTCGGGGATGCGTTCGCGCTGGGCGGCGCCGGTGATCTGCTCGACGACGTCGGTGAGGCTCTCCAGGTGCTGGACGTTGACGGTGGTGGCGACGTCGATCCCGGCGTCGAGGAGCTGCCGCACGTCCTGCCAGCGCTTGGGGTGCGGGCCGCCGGGGGCGTTGGTGTGGGCGAGTTCGTCGACGAGGACGAGCCGGGGGCGGCGGGCGAGCACGGCGTCCACGTCCAGCTCGGTGAGGACGACGCCCCGGTGGAGGACGGTGCGCCGGGGCAGGACGGGCAGGTCGCCGAGCTGGGCCTCGGTGCCCCGGCGGCCGTACGTCTCGACGAGGCCGACGAGCACGTCCAGGCCGTCCTCGTCGCGCAGCCGTCGGCCCTCGGCGAGCATGGCGTACGTCTTGCCGACCCCGGGGGCCGCCCCGAGGAACACCCGCAGCCGTCCGGTCACCGGCCTCGCCTCCTGGTCCATGGTCCGACGCGGCGCGGGCGGGCGCGAGCCGCAGTGGCACCATCTCAGAATGGTGCTACTGTCGATAGCATCATGTTGCTGAAGCTGGACATCGGAGACGCCCGGCCACTGCACGAACAGGTCGCGGGCGCCATCAGACGCGCCGTCGCCGAGGGCGAGTGCGCCCCCGGGGACAAACTGCCTCCCGCCCGCGAGCTGTCGCTGGCGCTGGGGGTCAACACCAACACCGTCCTGCGCGGGCTGCGCGCCCTGCGGGACGAGGGGGTGCTGGAGTTCCGCCGCGGCCGTGGCATCACGAT
Organism: Kitasatospora sp. NPDC101183; assembly: GCF_044767945.1. NCBI lineage: Bacteria > Bacillati > Actinomycetota > Actinomycetes > Kitasatosporales > Streptomycetaceae > Kitasatospora > Kitasatospora sp. NPDC101183. The sequence goes on from NZ_JBIWOW010000011.1 coordinate 230,638, forward strand.
CGCGACGGACGCCGGCGCGAAGGCGGAACTGGCGGAGCGCGTACGGCAGTTGATCGCCGACGCGGCCAGGGCCGGGTACAGCAGGAACGATCTCGTGGATCTCATCAGGGGGATGTCGTGACAACCGTGAAGGACGATGGACCGGCCACCGCGCACCCGCCGGTGCGCCGGGGAGCGCTCTGGGGCGCGGTGGCCTGGACGCTGGGCGTCGCGGCGCTGCTGGTCGTGATGCCGCTGGCCGCGCGCGGCCGGCTGCCGGAACAGATGGCCACCCACTGGAGCGGCAGCACCCCGGACGGGTCGATGTCGCGGACGGCGGCGGTGCTGTTCCCCACCGGCATCTGGCTGCTGCTGGCGCTGCTCGTCGCCACCCTCTTCCGCTTCCGGCCCGGCCAGTCCCGCGCCGTGTTCGCGGGGACGCTGGCCTCCGCCGGCGTCCTGCTGACGGGGGCGCAGGCGAGCGTCGTCCACGCCAACCTGGACCGCGCCCGCTGGCAGGACGCGGAGCCGATGAGCTGGGAGGTCGCCCTGATCATCCTGGCCGCCGGAGCGGCCGGCCTGCTGGCCTGGCTGGCCGCGCGGCAGCCCCTCGCCGCCCCGGCCGCCCTCCCGCCGGGCGCGCCGCTGCTCGAACTGCCGCCCGGCGAGCGGGCAGTGTGGCTGGCGCACACCGCCAACGCCCCGATGCAGGTGGTCTCCGCCCTCCTCGGGCTGGGCGCGCTCGCCGTCCTGCTGACCTCGGCGACCGGCCTGACGGACGGGTTCTGGCCGATCGCCGCCGTCCTGGCCCTGGTGGCGACGGCGCTGCTGTTCGGCTCCTCCGTCCAGGTCCGGGTGACGGCGCGGGGCCTGCACGTCGGCTTCGGCCCCTTCGGCCGGCCCGCCCGGCGCTTCGCGCTCGCCGACCTGGAGTCGGCCCGGGTCGAGGAGCGCACCATCCGCCAGTCCGGGGGCTACGGCTACCGGATCAACGACCGGGGCGCCACGGTGATGCTGCGCCGGGGCGAGTGCCTGGTGGTGCGCACCCGGCGCGGCACGGACTTCGCGGTGAGCGTGGACGACGCCGAGCGGGGCGCGGGCCTGCTCAACTCGCTGATCGCGGCGACGGCCGGGGCCACGACCACGGCGAAACATTAACCGCGTGGACGCCGGGAGTTGATCAGGAAACCGCCCGATCCGGTGGTGACTGTTCGACACTGTGCGGGTACACCTTGTGACAGCAGTCCGGCGCAGGGAGGCCGTCATGACCCGTCCACAGGAATCCTCCGAGTCCGTCCGTGAAACCACCACCGACACCACACCCGACACCACACCGGCCCAGACGCAGGACGAACGCACCGTCACGTTCCTGCGCCTGGGCGTCGGCCTGATCGGCATCCTGCTGCCGATCGTCCTGCCCCTCGGCAACTGGCTCTTCGCCGAACTGCGCGGGCAGAGCACGGCCGGCTTCTGGCCGCCCTCGATGAGCGGCTCGTACTACACCAGCACCCGCAACCTCTTCGTCGGCGGCCTGTGCGCACTCGGGGTCTTCCTGATCTGCTACCGCTTCGACCGCCGCGACGACCGCTGGAGCAGCGCCGCCGGGTTCTTCGCGCTCGGCGTCGCCCTCTGCCCGACGGCGCCGCGCCCGGCCACGGCGTTCCAGACCACGATCGGCGTGCTGCACCTGGTCTTCGCCGCGCTGCTGCTCCTCCTGCTGGCGATGTTCTGCCTGCACTCCTTCCGCAACCAGAGCACCGCCCAGCCCGCCTGGGTCGACCGCGCCTACCTGACGGCCGGGGTGGTGATCCTGGCGCTGCTGGCGCTCGCCGTCCTCGCCGGGGTGACGGGCTTCGGCAGGACGTGGCCGATCCGCCCGCTCTACCTGTGCGAGTGGTTCTGCACCTGGGCCTTCGGCGCCGCCTGGCTCGGCGCGGCCGTCGAACTCGCCTCCGCCACCGGCCGGTTCACCCGGCGGCCGCTGCTCCCCCGTCAGTCGGGGGCGTTGGGGTCGTAGGCCCTACCCCCGCTCGACAGGCCGCGCGTCCGGCGGGCTCCCGCCCGCCCGGACGTCCGCCACCGCGATCAGCAGCGCCACCAGCACCAGGCCCGCCGCCACGGTGACGCCGAGTTGGAAGGCGTGCGCCCAGTCGGGGTGGGGCCCGGCGGCGTGGGCGAAGAAGACGGAGCCGACGACGGCGATGCCGACCGCCGAGCCGACGCGCTGCGCGGTCTGGAGGACGCCGCCCGCGCTGCCCGCGCGGGCGAGGGGGACCTGCTGGAGGGTCAGGGTCTGGTTGGGGGCGATCACCAGGCCGCTGCCCGTGCCCGCGACCAGCAGCGGCAGCGCCGTCCACCAGCCGATCGAGGGCCCCGACCACAGCTGCACCGCCAGCGCGGAGGCCAGCAGCCCGAGCAGGACGAGCAGCAGGCCGAGGACGACGAGCCGGCGCCCCAGCCGGCCCACCAGCCGCCCGCCCACCGCCGCGGCCACGCCCGAGCCGACGGCGAACGGGGTGATCGCCAGGCCCGCCGTCAGCGCGGCGTAGTGCAGGCCCGCCTGGAGGTAGAGCGTGAAGATGAAGAAGATCGCGGTGAACCCGGCGAAGTACACCAGCGACAGCAGCACCCCCGCCGCGTACGAGCGCACCCCGAACAGCGCCATGCTCACCAGCGGCTCGCGCCGCCGCCCGTAGACCCGCTCCCACCCGACGAAGGCGGCCAGCAGCAGGGCCGCCAGCGGCAGCAGCAGCCAGCGCCGCGCGCCGTGCCACTGCTGCTCCTGGACGAACGGCAGCAGCAGCGCCACCGTCCCGGCGCCGAGCAGCAGCACGCCGACGGGGTCGAAGTCGCGGTGCCCGGCCCGCTCGGCGGAGGGCGGGGGCGCCGGCAGCAGCCGGCGGGCGACGGGCAGGGCGGCCAGGCCGATCGGCAGGTTGACCAGGAACACCCACCGCCAGCCGTCCCGCGTGCCGGCCAGGTGGATCAGCAGCCCGCCGAGCAGCGGGCCGACCGCCGTCGACAGCCCGATGGTGGCGCCCAGCGCGCCGAAGGCCCGTCCACGTTCGGCGCCCTGGAAGAGGGTCTGGATGAAGCCGGAGACCTGCGGCACCAGCACCCCGCCCGCCGCGCCCTGGAACAGCCGGGCCAGTACCAGCCACTCCTGGTTCTGCGCCGCCCCGGCCAGGGCGCTGGCGGCGGTGAACAGGGCGAGGCCGGTCAGGAAGACGGCGCGGCGGCTGCGCGCGTCGCCGAGGCGCCCGGCCGGGACGAGCACCAGGCCGAAGGCCAGCGCGTAGCCGCTGAGCACCCACTGGAGGCCGCTGTCGGACATGTGCAGGCCGGCGCGGACGGTCGGCAGGGCGACGTTGACGATGCTGACGTCCAGCAGGGTCATGAACCCGGCGACCAGGCAGACGGCGAGCGCCTCCCAGCGCCGGCGCCCGGCCCGCCCGGCCCGTCCGGTCACGGCCGTGGCACCGGGCGGCGGGTTCTCGGGGTGGGTGGTCATCGGAGCCTCTTCGTCCTCGGGCCCTGGTCGCGGCCATCGTCGCCCGGCCCGTACGGCCCCGCCACCCGGGCAGGGCCGCGCCCGGCTTCACCCGTACGGCCGAACCGGATCGCGACCGGCCCGCCCGCCCCGGAGGCTGAGCCCATGACAGTCGCCACCGAGCCCCAGCCGTCCGCCCCACCGGTCCTGGACGTACGGCAGCGCAACGTCGTCTTCGCCACGATCGTCCTCGGCATGCTGCTGGCCGCGCTGGACCAGACGATCGTCGGCACCGCGCTGCCCACCATCGTCTCGGACCTCGGCGGCGCGGCCCACATGTCCTGGGTCGTCACCGCCTACCTGCTCGCCGAGACCGTCGCCACCGTGCTCGCGGGCAAGTTCGGCGACCTGTACGGGCGCAAGCTGATCTTCCAGGTGTCGGCGATCGTCTTCATCACCGGCTCGTTCCTGTGCGGCCTGTCCACCAACATGACCCTGCTGATCGCCTGGCGGGCCGTGCAGGGCATCGGCGCGGGCGGCCTGATGGTCACCGCCATGGCGCTGATCGCCGATGTCATCCCGCTGCGCGACCGGGGCAAGTACCAGGGCGCGATCGGCGCGGTGTTCGGCCTGGCGACGGTCATCGGCCCGCTGCTGGGCGGGCTGTTCACCGACCACCTGTCCTGGCGCTGGGCGTTCTACGTCAACGTGCCGATCGCGATCGTGGTCGTCATCGCCGCCGCCCGGACGATCCCCTCCGTGCGGGCGGCCGTCCGCCCGGTGATCGACTACCTGGGCATCGCGCTCGTCTCCGTCGGCGCCAGCGCCCTGATCCTGGCGACGAGTTGGGGCGGCAACCAGTACGCCTGGGGCTCCGGGGTGATCATCGCCCTGTTCGCGGGCGGCGCCGTCGCCCTCGCCCTGTTCTGCGTGGTCGAGACCAGGGCCGCCCAACCGATGCTGCCCATGCGGCTGTTCCGCAACCCGGTGTTCGCGGTCTGCTCGGTGCTCAGCTTCATCGTCGGCTTCGCGATGCTCGGCGCGCTCACCTTCCTGCCGACCTTCCTGCAGTACGTGGACGGCGACTCGGCGACGGTCTCCGGGGTGCGGATGCTGCCGATGGTCATCGGCCTGCTGATCGCCTCCATCGCCAGCGGCAACATCGTCAGCAAGACCGGTCAGTACCGGATCTTCCCGATCGTCGGCACCGCCGTCATGGCCCTCGGCCTCTACCTGCTCTCCCGGCTGGAGCCCGGCACCGGCACGGCGCTCGCCTCGCTGTACATGTTCGTGCTGGGCGTCGGCATCGGGCTGAGCATGCAGGTGCTCACCATCGCCGTGCAGAACACCGTGGACTACGCGGACCTGGGCACCGCCACCTCCGGGGTGACGTTCTTCCGCACCATCGGCAGCTCCTTCGGCACGGCCGTGTTCGGCACCATCTACGCCAACAGCCTCAAGACCGAGCTCACCAAGGGCGTCGGCGCCTCCGCCCGCCTCACCGGCGCGGACCCGGCCGTCCTCACCCGCGCCGCCGAGAGCCCGCAGGGGCTGCACCACCTGCCGGCCGACCAGGCCGCGCCGATCGTCCAGGCGTACTCGGACGCGCTGCACACCGTGTACCTGTGGACGATCCCGGTGGCGGCGGTCGGGTTCGTGGTCGCGCTGTTCCTCAAGCAGGTGCAGCTGCGCGACACCGCCCGGGCCGGCTCCACCGACATGGGCGAGGGCTTCGCCCAGCCGACCACCAGCGACTCCGACCCGCACCTGGAGTACGCCGTCGGCAAGATCGTGCGCAACGTCGACCTCTCCACCGTCCGCTCGATCGTCGGCGGCGCCGGGGCGGGCGTCGACCTCGCGGGCGCCTGGGCGCTCATGGAGGTCGCCGGGCACACCAAGGCGGTCGGGCACGCCTCCCTCGACCTCATCGCCGGGCGCAAGCGCGTCCCGCCCGAGGTCCTGGAACCCGTCTTCGACCGGATGGCCGCCGAGGGCCACCTCACCCGCGACGGCGACCGCCTCGCCCTCACCGACGCCGGCACCCACGAGGTCCGCACCCTCGCCGGCGCCTGGTCCGACTGGCTCAACGCCCGCCTCGACGCCGACGCCGGCCGCCCCCGCAGCCCCCAACTCCGCACCGCCGCCACCGCCATCGCCTGGCGCCTCCTCACCGAGGACCTCGCCAACGGCCTCCCCACCCACACCCGCACCAAGGAGTCGGCCCGCCCCTGAGACGTCGGAAGCCGCCTCCCGGAGGAGGCGGCTTCCGACGCGTCGGGCTACAGACGGGTGGTGTCGAGGTCGACGTCGAAGGGCGCCGGGAGGTGGACGGGCGTGCCGAACGGGTACGGGCCGCTCTCGCTCGCGTAGCCGAGGCGGCTCGGCTCGCTGAACAGGCTGCAGGTGCGGTTCTGGCGGTCGACGAGCAGGTACAGCGGGGCGCCGTACTGGCCGTAGCGGCGGCGCTTGACCACGCGGTCGGTGTCGGCGTTGGACGGGGAGCTGACCTCGACGATCAGGAGCGTCTGGTCGGGCAGTAGCGCGCCTTCGGTCTTCGTGGCGAGCTCGGCGGGGACGACCGCGAGGTCCGGGATGTACCAGTTCTCACTGCCGGGCAGGTCGAGATTGCCCGAGCCGGACACCAGGTCGAGCTCGTTCATCCGGTCGGTGATCTGGCGGCGCACGATCTCGGCGGCGGACTCGTGCGCCCAGGAGGGCGACATGGGGGTGATGACTCCCTCGATGATCTCGGTGCGGTCGCCGGCGAAATGCCGGATCGCGTACTTCAACGCCCGCTCGGGGTCGCTGACGGTGCTGTAGTCGCCGGGGACCTGGGGTGCTGTACTCACGACGAGCCTCCTTCCTCCTTCCTGTGATTCTGCCCTGTCCCGTGCGGCCCTCCGGCCGATCGACCGGTGTTGGCGCGTCCTGGTCGCACGCGATCGAACCATGATCGATTCGGTCACACCCCCAGGGGCGGGTTGAGGCGGGCGAAGGCGGGTTGGCGGTGGTAGGGGAAGTGGGGGTAGGGGGCGGTGCGGGTGCTGGCGGTGTCGAGGCGGGTGAGCTGGTCGGGGGTGAGGGTCCAGCCGATGGCGCCGAGGTTCTGGCGGAGCTGGTGCTCGTTGCGGGCGCCGATGATGACGGAGGAGACGGTGGGCCGGGTCAGCAGCCAGTTGATGGCGATCTGGGGGACGGTGCGGCCGGTCTCGGCGGCGACCTCCTCGAGGGCGTCGACCACGCGGTAGAGCAGTTCGTCCTCGACGGGCGGCCCGTAGTCGGCGGTGTCGTGCAGGCGGCTGCCGGCGGGCAGGGGTTCGCCGCGGCGGAGGCGGCCGGTGAGGCGGCCCCAGCCGAGGGGGCTCCAGACGAGGGCGCCGACGCCCTCCTCCTGGGCGAGGGGCATCAGCTCCCACTCGTAGTCGCGGCCGACGAGGGAGTAGTAGACCTGGTGGGCGGCGTAGCGGGGTCGGCCGTGGCGGTCGGCGAGGGCGAGGGACTTCATCAGCTGCCAGCCGGAGAAGTTGGAGACGCCGGTGTAGCGGATCTTGCCCGCGCGGACGAGGTCCTCCAGGGTGGCCAGCACCTCCTCGATCGGGGTGGCGGCGTCGTAGGCGTGGAGCTGGAAGAGGTCGAGGTGGTCGGTGTCCAGGCGCCGCAGCGCGTCCTCGACCGTACGGATGAGGCGGGAGCGGGAGGTGCCCGCGTCCCACGGGCCGTCGCCGGTCGGGAGGCCGGCCTTGGTGGAGATGAGCACCTGGTCGCGGCGACCCCGGACGGCCTGTCCGAGGACTTCCTCGGAGGCGCCGTCGGAGTAGACGTCGGCGGTGTCGAAGAGGGTGACCCCGGCGTCGATGGCGATGTCGAGGAGGCGGCGGGCCTCCTGGACGTCGGTGGTGCCCCAGGCGCCGAAGAGCGGGCCGCGCCCGCCGAAGGTGCCGGTGCCGAGGCTGAGGACGGGGACCTGGAGGCCGGACGAGCCGAGCCGGCGGTGTTCCATGGCGGGGGTGGGCATGGCGGTTCTCCTCCCGAGAGTCCCTAATGGGACTCACGTTCCGTTAAGATGCCTTGAACCTAGCAGACTGCGCGCGGCTAATGGAACAGGAATCCCGTTAATGACAGAAGGCCTCGAAGAGCAGCCCGGCACCGTCCGCCCCGGCGGCCGTACCGCCCGCGTCCGCGCCGCCGTCCTGCGGGCCGCCGAGGACGCCCTCGTCGAGCGCGGCTTCGCCGGGCTCGACCTCGGCGACCTCGCCCAGCGCGCCGACGTCGGCCGCACCACCGTCTACCGCCGCTGGGGCAGCACCACCGCCCTCGTCGCGGACCTGCTCGCGGACATGGCCGAGCAGTCGCTCCCCCGCGCCCGCACCGGCTCGCTCTCCGGGGACCTGCGGGCCAACGCCCGGCTCGTGCGGCGCACCCTCGCGGACCCCCGGCAGGGGGCGCTGTTCCGGGCCGTCCTGCTCGCCGCCGACGGGGACGCGGGGACCGCCGAGGCGCTGCACCGGTTCTACCGGCGGCGGGTCGAGGAGTGGGCGCCCTGTGTCGTCGAGGCCGTGGAGCGCGGCGAACTCCCGCCGGACACCGACCCGTTCGAGGTGGTGCGGGCCGTCTCGGCGCCGCTGTACTACCGGATGCTCACCACCGCCGAGCCCCTGGACGAGGCCGACGCCGACCGCGCGGCCGACGCCGCCGAGGCCGCCGCCCGGGCAGGGGTGTTCCGCCGCGCACAGGCCGGTAACGCCGAACGGCCGTACGGCGCGAGCGCGCGCCGTACGGCCGTTCGGGGGAAGGCGGACCCGGTTCAGAAGAAGTCGTCGTCGTCGCTCTCGTAGTAGTTGTTGACGACCACCTCGGGCGCGTCGTCGCTGAGCGCCTCGTTGATCAGCATCCCGCCGACCAGGCCCGCCGCGCCCGCGCCGATCATGGCACCGGTGCCGAAGCGGCGCCCGCCGCCCTCGGCCGGCTGGCCGTGGCCCTGGGCCTGCGCCGGAAGGTGGGCGTGGGCCGGGGCCGGGGCCTGCGCCTGCGGCGGGGTGTAGAACGGCGGGACGGTGGTGTGCACCCGCTGGGCGCAGGCCGCGCAGGCCTCGATCTGGCGCGGCACGCCCCACTGCGGCTGCCACAGCACCGCCGTGGAGCCGATTCCGTGCGAGGGGTCGAAGAAGCACGTCACGGGGGAACTCCCTGTCACTGGCTGGGTCTTGGGAACAACGGGGGCGACCACGGGCACCGGCGCGGGGGCGGGCGCGGAGGGCTGGAGCACGTCCACCCCGTAGTCGGTGGCGATCCCGGCGAGCCCGGAGGCGTACCCCTGCCCGATCGCGCGGAACTTCCACTCCGCGCCGTTCCGGTACAGCTCGCCGAACACCATCGCCGTCTCGCTGCCCGCCTCGGCCGCCACGTCGTAGCGGACGAGCTCGGCACCCTCGCCGTCCTCGACGCAGAGGCGGATGAAGGCGCCGCGGACCTGGCCGAAGGTCTGCCGGCGGGGCGCCGCGTCGTAGATCGCCACCGCGAACACGATCTTCTCCACCCCTGCGGAGACCTCGGCGAGGCCGACCTCGATCCGCTCCTGGTCCCCGCCGACCGCGCCGGAGGCGCCCGCGTGGCGCACCGAGCCGTCCGGGCTGCGCAGGTTGTTGAAGAAGACGAAGTGCTGGTCCGAGAGCACCTTGCCGCCGGGCCCGCACAGCAGCGCGCTGGCGTCCAGGTCGTAGCCGGCGCCGGCCTGCCAGCCGAGGCCGACCCGGACGGTGCGCAGCCCGGGAGCCAGCTTGCTCAGCGAGACGTTGGCGCCCCTGGTCAGGGCCACACTCATGGGACTTCCTCCACACCCGTGCCGATGACGGCTCTCCGTCGTATCCCCGTTCGACGACGACAACGCTGTAGAGCACACGGCGGTTCCCGTCCGATCGATCACGGTCCTACGGGCGGGGTGAGGCACCCTGGCGGGGTGTCTCGATCCCCTTTATTGTCAGCGGACATGACACGCCTTCGCCGCGCCGCCGGGCTGGCCGCCGCCCTCACCGGCGCCCTCGCCGCCCTCCTCGCCCCGGCCGCCGCCCAGGCCGCCCCAGCCCCCGCCCCGGGCTCCGCCGACTGCCTGAGCCCGGCCGCCGCCGTACGGCCCGACCCCGAGCAGGCCCGCCTCCAGGACGGCCGCACGGCCGCGTTCACCGAGCGCTCCGGCCTGGCCGACCTGCCGCAGGGCTTCCCCGCCGCGCTCTGCGCCTCCAGGGACGCCCGCCGGGCCGAACGGGTCGTCACCACCTGGGGCCGGGCCCTGTGGCAGGCCGGCGTGGACCGCGCCCAGGGCCGCCGCCCGGCCGGTGAGCTGCCCGCCCTCGACGACCGCCCGCTGTACTGGACCAGGCTCGCCATGACCGTCCAACTCGCGCGCTGGCAGCCGGGATTCACCGTCGACCCGGCCGCGCTGCGCAGCCGCTTCGAGGACGCCTCGCGCGGCCTGGACGACGGCTTCGCCGACTCCCCCGGCCTGCGGCACGTGTTCGTCAGCGGCTTCGACCCGTACGGCCTGGACACCGAGCCCCGCCGCGCCAACCCCGCCGGCGCGGCCGTCCTGCAACTGCACGGGCAGCGCATCACCCTCGCCGACGGCAGCACCGCCGAGGTGCGCGCCGTCGTCCTGCCCGTGCGCTACGGGGACTTCGACCGCGGCATCGTCGAGCGCGCCTACGGCCGCCACCTGGAGCCCGGCCCGCAGGCCGCCGACCTGATCGCCAGCATCAGCCAGGGCTACCCCGACGTGTTCACCCTGGAGGCCTGGGCCGGCCGCGCCCGCTCCGCCGACCCGGCCACCGACAACGTGGCCGCGCACTCCGGCGGCACCCGGATGCACCCCGTGGACGCCCCGGGCCTGGCGGAGGGGCCGGAGTTCATCCGCACCAGCCTGCCGACCGACGCCATGACGGCCGTGCAGAAGCCGTTCCCGGTGTACCTCAACACCACCGTCACCGAGATCGCCGAGGGCGACGAGTACCCCGTCGACCGGGAGGACGGGCCGACGGAGGGCTCGCGCGCCGTCAACGGCGGCGGGGGCGGCTACCTCTCCAACGAGGTCGCCTACCGCTCCAACCGGCTGCGCCTCGACCTCGCCCCCGACCTGCCCGGCGGGCACCTGCACACGCCCGTGCTCACCGGCCTGCCGGCGGACCAGGGCCGCCTCACCGCGCCCGACTTCGAGCGCAACGAGGCGGCGATCGCGGCCGAGGTCCGGGCGATCCTGAGCAGCGCGCGGCTGGACGGCTAGACGGGGCTCTCGAAGCGGGTGCCGACGGCACGGGCGCGGGACGCGGCGATCTCGGCGTGGGCCGCGTCCCGGCCGGCCCAGTGGGAGCCCTCGACGGACTTGCCGCGCTCCAGGGCCTTGTACACCTGGAAGAAGTGGGCGATCTCCCGCAGGTCGAACTCCCTCAGGTCCCCGACGTCGCGCACGCCCGCGTAGCGCGGGTCGTGCACGGGGACGCAGAGCACCTTCTGGTCCGGGCCGCGCTCGTCGCGCATCACCCACATGCCCACCGCCCGGCAGGTGCGCACGCACCCGGGGACGGCCGGCTCGCCGCCGAGCACCAGGGCGTCCAGCGGCTCGCCGTCCCCGCCGAGGGTGCGCTCGACGTAGCCGTAGTCGGCGGGGTAGCGGGTGGCCGTGAACAGCGTGCGGTCGAGGCGGATGCGGCCCGCCGCGAAGTCCATCACGTACTTGTTCCGCGACCCCTGCGGGATCTCGATCATCACCTCGAACTCCACCGCGCGCTCCGGCTCGGACTCCAGCTCGGACTCCAGCTCCGACTCCACCTCGGACTCCACCTCTGCCTCCTCCCGGGCTCCCTGGTGGAATTCTCCGCCGTCCCCGCCCGCGCGGCACCCCTCGGCCGCCGTACGGCCGAGGGGTGCCGCCATCGCGTGACTCAGCGCACCACGGGGAGGTCCAGCGTGCTGCCGTGCCCGATCAGGTAGCTCGCGTTGCCGTCGGCCGGGAGCAGCTCGAAGGAGTCGGGGTTGGCGGCGGCGACGGTCAGCCGGATGCGGTCGCCCGCCCGGAACAGCGCCGCGGTCGGCTGCAGGTCGAGGGTGACGCACTCGGCGCGGCCCTGCGGCAGCGGGCGGGCGTCCCCGGAGGCGTACGTGCGCGGGGTGCGCAGCTGCCGCCAGTCCGGGTTGTCCTGCGCCACGGCCCTGTCCTCCAGCGCGAGTTGGCCCTCCGTCAGATAGGTGACCTTCCCGTCCGGGGCGACGTGCTCCAGGTAGACGTGCAGGGCGCCGCGCGCCGATCCGGCGAGGCCGGTCACGTCGAGGGTGACGCGGCCGTTCCCGGCGATCCGCGTGTCGGCGGTGAGCGGCGCGGTGGTGTAGCTGAGGAGCTTGGCGTCGACGGCGGCGCGGTCGGGGTAACTGACCGGCCCGCCGGAGAGGTTGGTGTTCCAGCGGTCGAGCGGGCCGGTCCCGGCGGTCCGGTCGAGCCGCAGCAGGTCGGTGCCCGTGTCGCCCCCGGGCCGCTGCCGGGCGAGGACGCCGCCCGCGCCGAACTGGAGCCGCTGGGTGCGGGTGCCGGGAAGCGGCCAGCGCGATGTGGTGCGCCAGACGCCCTCGTTGAAGGTGTAGTAGTGCAACTGCCGCTTGCCACCAGGCTGTTCGCCGTCGCGGACGTACCGGTCGAAGAACGCGTAGACGCGCTGGTTGAGTTCGGCCCGCTCCTGGTCGGTGAGGCGGCGTTCGGGCTGGAACGGCTCGGCGAGGCGGGAGGCGCCGTGGTTCCACGGGCCGATCCAGGCCTCCTGGGTGTTGTCGAGGGCGGTGAACTGGGAGAGCACGCCGTTGGCGGTGCCCGCGTCCAGCCAGCCGCTGACGGTGAGCACGGGCACCCCGCCGTCCGAGACGGCCTCGGTGCGCTCGCCGACGCTGCCGGAGGTCCAGTTCTTGGGGCCGTCCTGGTAGTCCCGGTAGCTGCCCGCGTGCGCCATCTCGACGAGGTTGGCGTTGCCGACGTGCTCCGCGCGCGCGGCGGCGAGCAGGGCGGGGCCGTCCGGGCCGTCGACCGGGCGGGGCGTGGCGCCGGTCAGGCCCGCCTCCGCACACAGCGCCCGGGTCTCGGCGCTGGTGTCGCAGGTGGTGCCGCCGCGGCCGTCGAGGATGGTGAGCAGCAGGGCGTACGGGGCCACGCGCGGCTGGATCTCGACGCCGCCGGGGCGTACGAGGTCCTCGTACGGGTCGAAGTCGTAGGAGATCGGCGCGGCGGCGGCGATGTGGTGGTTGCCGAGGGAGGTGGCGAGCATCGCGGTGTCGCCGCCGTAGGAGACGCCGGTGGTGCCGATCCGGCCGTTGGACCAGGGCTGGGCGGCGATCCAGTCGCTGAGCGGGCCGCTGTCGGCGGTGACCTGCTCGCCGAGTTCGGCGCTCAGGGTGCCGAAGGAGGCGCCGGTGCCGCGCAGGTCGGCGACGACGTAGGCGTATCCGCGGGCGTTCCAGGCCTCGGCGGAGCCGTTGACGCCCTCGTCGGGGGTGCCGGGGAAGACCCGGGCGCGCCAGTAGCGCTGGGTGACCAGGACGGTGGGCAGGTTGGCGCCGGGCCTGGTCCCCTCCGGGAGGAAGACGTCCACGGCGAGGCGGACGCCGTCGGGCATGGCCACGTAGCGTGACTGGCGGTGCGGCGCGGCGGCTCCCCGGTCGGCGGCGGCCGCAGGAACGGCGGCGAGGCCGAGGAGGGTGGCGGCGGCGACCAACGCCGCCAGCGGGCGGCGCACCGGACGGCGCAGCGGGCGGTTCAAAGGTTGAACGGTTTGCTCGGAAGATCGCGATGACTGATCGCTGGAACGGCTCATACGACGACCCGGCCTCTCTCGTCACACACACGGAGTTTCGGGCTCGTCCCCCACCGCGCATGAGACCACGCCCACCGGGTCGGGCGCCAGGGCACGAAAAGACCCCCTAGACGGCCGCCGCGCCGCCGAACTCCCGCACCGCGTCGTCCACGATCGCCTCCAGCCGGGCGTGGTGCGCCCCGCGCCAGTACGCCTGCCCGCACTCGACGCACTGGGCGAAGGCGTCGTAGGAGCGCTCGGTGCCGTCGTGCAGCTGCTCGCGCACGGCCGTCTTGCTGGCGGGCCGCAGCTCGCCGTTGCAGGCCGTGCACCGGCTCCAGGGCGCGAGCGGGGGCGCGAAGCGCGAGAGCACGTCGCGCAGTTGCTCGGCGGGGCGGTGGCTGTACACGTACGCGCCGGCCCACAGCTCGCGGCGGCGCAGCAGCCCCCGGTCCCGGGAGAGCATCACGCGCTGCTCGGCGGCCGAGCGGGCGGCGAGTGCGGCGTCGCCGATGTCGGGGTTCTCGTAGGCGGCGTCGATGCCGAGCAGGCGCATCCGGCGGGCGAGGGTGCCGAGGTGGACGTCGAGCAGGAAGCGCGGCGGGGCGGCGGTGGCGGGCTGCGGCCGGGCGACGGCCCGGACGGTGATCTCCTCGGCGTCGGACGGGATGTGCGAGTCGGGCACCGGGCGTCCGCCGACGAGCAGCTCGCCGACCTCGGTGAGCGGCACGCCGAGCGACTCGACGACGTGGCCGAGCGTGGAGGCGCCGTCGGTGCGCAGCGCGGAACGGCCGCCACGGCGGGGCGAGGAGACGAAGAGGTGCAGCTCGGGGGCGAATTCGAGCCAGATCTGAGGTCGGTCCACACGGCCAGCATGCCAGGGCCCGCCGGGCGGTGGCCAGCGGTTTCCGGCCAGGCCGGGCGCGGGGTGAGGCGCCGTCACCGGCCGGGCGGGGCGGCCGGGCGGTGACGGCGCCCCGGTGTCACAGCGTGAGCAGGACGGCGAGCAGCCGGTCGATCTCCTCGGGGGTGTTGTAGACGTGCAGGCTGACCCGCACCGAGCTCTCGCTCTCCCCCGCCCGGCCCTGGCAGTGGCCGTCGGCGCGCACCATCAGGCCGTGGCTGGCGAGGACGAAGCCGAGGTCGTTGGAGCTGATCCGGCGGTGACGGAAGGTGACGATGCCCTCGCGCCGCTGGACGGCGGAGTCGGGGGCGAGGCTCTCCTGGCAGCCCAGGACCTCGTACGCCTCGGCGCCGTACAGCCCGTCGGTGAGGCGGGCGGCGAGGGCGGTGGCCCAGCGCCGGATGCGGTCCGGGCCCGCGGCGTCGAGCCAGTCCAGGGCGGCCTCCAGGCTGGCGATGCCGCAGGTGTTGGGGGTGCCGGACCAGCCGCCGGGGCGGAACCCGGGGCCCCGGGCGTTGCGGGCCCAGACGGCGCCGGTGCCGGGCAGGGCCATCGCCTTGTGCCCGGAGAAGACCAGGAAGTCGACGTCGAGGGCGCCGAGGTCCACGGGCAGGTGGCCGACGCTCTGCGCCGCGTCCAGGCAGATCGGCACCCGGGGGCCGACGGCGGCGCGCAGGCGGTGGACGTTCATGTCGGCGCCGTACACGTGGTGCACGTGGGTGGCGGCGAGGAAGGCCGTGCGCTCGGTGACGAGGTCGGCCAGGGCGGCCGGGTCGTAGTCGTGCGAGGCGGCCTCGTACGGCAGTTCGCGCACCGTGATCCGCACGCCGCGCTGGGCGAGCAGGTCGCGGGCCTCCAGCCAGGGCAGGGCGTTGGCCTGGTGGTCGGCGAACGGGACGACGATCTCGTCCCCGTCGCGCAGGTGGTGGGGCAGCCAGTCCCGGGCGACGGCGCGCAGGCCCTCGGTCGCGCCGCTGGTGAAGTGGACGCCGGAGCGCTCCAGCGGCGCCGGGTCGCCGAGGAAGCGGGCGACCCTGGCGCGGGTGCGCTCGACCAGGGCGGTGGTGGCGTTGGCCCAGGTGTAGGTGCCGCGACCGGCGTTGGCGTTGGCGGTGGTGAGGTAACGCTGGACGGTGTCGAGCACCGCGCGCGGCTTCTGGGAGGTGGCCGCGCTGTCGAGGTAGGCCAGGTCGGGGCTGCCGGTGACGATCGGGAACTGGGCGCGCAACTCCCGCTGCCAGTCCTGGAGTTCGTCGAGGTCGTGGACGGTACATCGTTCTTCGTGCATGGTCATGGCCGCCTCCGCTCAGTCCCGGACCAGGGGTGCGCCGGCGTCGCGCCAGCCGATGACGCCGCCCGCGAGGCTGCGCACGTCCCGGTGTCCCATCCGGGTGAGCAGCGCCGCGTACCGGACGGACTTCTCGCCGACCGGGCAGGCCAGCAGCACGGGCCGGCCGGCGCCGAACGGGAGGCCGCCGCGCAGGAGTTCGTCGAAGAGCTCGTCGACGATGTTGATCGAGCCCTCGATGTGCAGCGCCGCGTAGGCGAAGGAACCGCGCAGGTCGACGACCAGCGGGCGCTCCTCGGCGATCCACGTACGGGCGGCCTCGACGTCCAGGGACGTGGCGGCGTCGAGCTCGGCCGCCGTCAGCGAGGCCAGGGAGTCGGCCCGCGCGGGCTGGTTGAGCAGCTCGGGGCGGCGCTGGCGAACGTAGCTCAGATAGCTCTCCACCCTGTCGCAGACGATGAAGACGGCCGTCCTGCGCTCGCCGCTCTCCTCCACCTGCTCGTCCAACTGCTCGTCCACCGGGCGCAGATGGCGCAGCGCCCCGAAGAAGGCGCCGCCGCCGGTGGGGCCGGCCAACAGACCGCAGCGGCGGATCAGGGTGAGCATGCCGTCGATGGCCTCGTCGGCGGTGACGGACTCGATGACGTCGTAGGTGGCGGGGTCGAACAGGCCGACCTCGTGCACCTCGTCGATGGTGCGGATGCCGGGGATGAAGTCGGACTTGTGGGCGACCAGGCCGACCACCTCGATCCCGGGGTCCTGCCCGCGCAGCACGGAGGCCACGCCGGTGGAGGAGCCGGCGGTGCCGACGCAGGCGATGAAGTGGTCCGGGGCGCGGCCGTCGAGGTCGCGCAGGATCTCCGGGCCGGTGCCGGTGAGGTGCGCCTCGACGTTGAGCGGGCTGTAGTACTGGTCGGTGTGCAGGTACCCGGAGTCCGCCTCGGAGAGCATCCGGTGGATGCGGGTGAGCGGGTCGTCGGTGTCGGTCGGGTCGAGGCACTCGGTGCGGCCGGGCAGTTCCTCGATCTCGGCGCCGAGGAGGAGCAGCAGTTCCTTGACCTCGGGGACCTTCATCCGGTTGGTGACGCTCTTGAACGGCAGTCCGTGCATGCCGGCGATGGCGGCGAGGGCCTTGGCGGTGTTGCCGCTGGACAGTTCGACGATGGTGTCGCCGCGTTCGACGGCCGCCGGGAGCGCGTCGCGGGTCATGGCCCAGGCGGCGCGGTCCTTGACCGAGCCGAACGGGTTGAGCATCTCCAGCTTGGCGTACAGGTCGATGTGTCGCAGACCGGTCACCGCCGGGTCGATCCGGACCAGCGGGGTGTCGCCGATCGCGTCCGTGATGCTGTCGTACCTCATGCGCGTCTCTCCCCCGCTCCCGCCGCGACCGCGTCGGCGTCCGTATCGGTGTCCGTGCCGGTGCCGGCGTCCGTGTCCGTGTCCGTGCCGGTGCCGATGTCCGTGCCGTCGGGCGCCGTCGCGTCGATGGGCCAGTACTGCTCGTCGAGGCGCCAGTGCCAGGCGCCGTCCTGCCGCCAGGCGGCGACCTTGCGCGCGACGGGCTGCTGGAGGGCCCGGTCGGCGCTGAAGTCCATGAAGTACCCGGCGGTGTTGGCGAAGGCCAACAGGTCACCGGGGGCCGGGAGTCGGGGCAGGAAGACCTTCCGCCGGGTGATCAGGTCGGCCTCCAGGCAGAGGTTGCCGATCAGGTAGACCCCGGTCGGGCCCTCGGTTGCCACGGGCACGGCGGGCGCGCCGGGCCCGGGGACGAGCAGCGGGTCCATCAGGACGCCGTGCTCCTCGAGGCTGACGTCGCGGGCGTTCATCTCCAGGCGCACCAGGTACTCGCCGTCCGGGGTGCGGCGCACCTCCAGGACCTTGGCGAGGGCCGCGCCGCACTGGTCGGCCAGAGCCCGGCCGGGCTCCACGGCCAGGTCGTAGAGGCTCTCCAGCAGCAGGGTGGCGAGCGGGCGCCCGAGCGAGGGGGCCGGGGAGGAGAGCAGCGCGTCCAGGTAGGCGTCGGCGGCGAGCGGGCGGTGCGCCGGGTAGAGGCCGAGGGCGCCGCGCAGGGTGCCGGCCTCGTTGCGCAGCCCGTAGCCGTGGCCCTGCCAGGTGAGCGGGGGGCGGCTGCCGAGCACGGCGTTGGTGAGTTCGGTGGTGTACCGCTCCCACTGGGCGCCGTCCGCGAGGTAGTCGACGCCGAAGCCGCCGCCGATGTCGATCGTGCGGGGCGCGAAGCCCCGGCGGTGGCACTCGTTCATCGCCTTGATGCAGCCTTCGAGGGCGACGGCCTTCTCGGGCAGGTCGATGGTGTCCAGGTGGTAGGCCAGGCCGGTGAGTTCGACGGCGCCCCGGTGGCGCTCCAGGGCGTCGAGCAGGGTGTCGAGCTCGGCGGCGTCCGTGCCGAAGCGGCTCGGACGGCTGAGCCGGGTGACGCCCGGCGCCCGGAAGCCGGAGAGCCGGGGCATGACGCGCACCCGGGGCAGGGCGTTCTTGCGCACCAGCTCGGCCAGTTCCTCGAGTTCGCCCCGGGAGTCGAGGCCGACGGTGACGCCGGTGCGGGCCGCGAGCCAGAGGAACTCGCGGTTCTTGGGGCCGGTGGCGATGATCCGGTCGGGGGTGAAGCCGTCCCCGAGGACGTGCTGGAGTTCGGCGAGGGAGGCGACGTCGAGCCCGGCCCCGGTGGCGGCGAGGCGGCGCACGAGCGCGCGGGAGCGGTTCGCCTTGTGGGCGAAGTGGATGGGGCCGGTGAGGTGGTGCTTGCGGTAGACGGCGCGGAAGCGGGCGAGGTTGTCCGCGAGTTGTTCCGGCAGGAGCACGTTCAGGGGTGACCCGAGCGCGTCGACCAGCGGGTGCAGGAAGTCGCCCGCTTCCAGGAGGGTTCGGAGCCGGGGCTCCAGCCGTGGTTCGAGAAAGAGCGGTGATGACCGCATGGCGAAAACAGCTCCCCGTCATCGGAAATCGGCATGAAGGGGTACGGCAGCCACCGACAGGCTGCCCCTTGTCGGCCGTCGTCCCCGGTCGTCCGCGCGCCGAACCGCCGGCGCGCGGGAGGTCGGACACCGCGCGCGGAAGTCACCGCGTGGGGCGTCGGCCACCGAGGGAAACGGTAACTGTTTTCAGTTTCAAGCGACAGGATTTTCTGTCACGCCATCGCAAAGACTGTGCCAATGCGGAGAGTTGACGTCCAGTTACCCCTGCTTGACGGTGCGTCAGTTCGTTGTCAGCGCAGGGCCACCAGCACTGCGCTCGTGCCGTACTGCCACACCGGCCCGGCCTGGCGGAAGCCCGCCCGCAGCAGCAGGTCCGCGTGCCGGGCGGCCGACAGCCCGTTGCCGTCGCCCTCGCTCGGCGGCAGCTGCCGCTCGCGGGCCGCGAGCAGTTCGGCGAACTCGGGGATGCGGGCGGCGGCGTCCCACCACTGCGACCAGTCCTCGGAGTTCGCGCCGCCCCGGCGCTGGGAGCAGCGTCGCTCGACGGCGAGGGCGAGTTCGGCCAGCGACGGCTCCTCGGGGACGAGGTGGTCGGCGTTGACCAGGACGGCGCCGGGGCGCATCACGCCCGCGAGGTCGCGGTAGATCTCCAGCAGGGTCTCCGGCGGCGGGTAGTGCAGCGCGGTGGAGGAGACCACGGCGTCCAGCGGACGGTCCAGCGCGAGCGCGTCGAGCCAGCCCGGCCGCCCGATCAGCGTCTCGACCCAGCGGGTGACCTGGGGCCGCAGGGCCTTGCCGAGGCCGAGCAGCAGCGGGTCGATGTCGACGGCGACCACCTCGGCGTGCGGCAGCCGCGCGGCGACCCGCGCGGACAGCGAGCCGGGCCCGCTGCCGAGGTCGGCCACGAGCGGGCGCTCGCGGTCCCCGGCGATCTGCTCGACCACGTCGGCGACGACGGTGAAGCGCTCCTCGCGCTCGACCGCGTACCGCTCCTGCTGGCGTTCCCAGCGCTCGATCCAGGTCTCGGCCAGGGCCGCATCGACTGGCATGTCCACTCCCGCCGTGTTCGCGCGCATCTTCGAGAGCTCCGCTCGTTGCCAGTGTTTGTCATGTCCACCCCGAGCCGCAATGGGGCACAAGGAGGAAGACCCGAGCGTAATGATATCCGTTTTCAATTAGCTTGGCACGCCGGACCCCTGTCGCCCCCTCAGGAGTGCCCCTTGCAGGTGTCGAGGACGGCCTGCCGGCGGGTCTGCCAGACCGACCTGTCGGTCACGCGGATCATGCCGTCGTCCAGGTAGGCGTGGGCGCGGTCCAGCGCCGCGACCAGGTCGGCGTTGTGGGCCTGGCGCCTGGCGTCGGCGAGGTCGGAGGAGAGGCCCCTGACGGCGTCGGCCTCCGTGAAGTCGTGGAAGACGCCCGCCGTCGGGTGCTCGTTGTCGAAGGCCGTCAGGCGGCCCGTCGCGAGCCGGCAGGCCTTGGTGTCCACCGAGCGCCAGGGGCCCGAGTCCTGCACGTGCAGGTAGACCGGGACGCCGATCCCGGCGACCAGCAGCACCACCGAGCCCGCGGCCGCCAGCGTCACCCGGCGGCGGGCCCTGCGCCGGGCCGCGCGCTCGCGCAGCTCGTCGAGTGTCGCCAGCGCGCCCCGGGCGGGCCTCGCGGCGGCGGCGGGCCAGCCCGTCGCCGCCGTCCCCGAAGAAGCCGAAGGGGAGGACGGGGCGGTCAGCATCGCCAACGCCTGGGCGGGCGAGGGCCGCCCGGCCGGGTCCTTGTGCAGCAGCGCGGGCAGCAGCCGGTCCAGCGGCCACCCGGCGCGCACCGGCGGCGGCCCCTCGGTCAGTACCGCCGTGAGCGAGGCCTCGGCCGAGCCCCGCCGGAACGGGGAGTAGCCCTCGACGGCCTGGAACAGCGTCGCGCCCACCGAGAACAGGTCGCTCGCGGGCAGCCCGACCTGGCCCCGCAGGCGCTCGGGGGCCGCGTACTCCGAAGCCGCGAACCCCGGAGCCGCGTACTCCGGCGGCCGGTGCTCCGCGCCGAAGCCCGTGAGCAGCACCTGCCAGTCCGAGGCGACCAGTACGGCGGCCGGGTTCACCCCGCCGTGAGCGAGGCCCTCCCGGTGCACGGCGCCCAGCGCGGTGAGCAGGCACCGGGCGAGGTGGACGGCGCGGTCGGCGGGCAACGGGCCGTACCGGTCGAGGAGTTCCTCCAGGGAGCAGCCGTCGACCAGCGGCATGACGGCCCACGGCCGGCCCTCGTCGACCAGCACCTCCTGCACGGCGAGGATGTTCGGGTGGCCGCGCAGCCCGGCCGCCTGCCGGCCCTCCTCCGCGAGCCGGAGCTCCTTGACGGCCACGTCCACCCGGAGCCGCTCGTCGCGGGCCCGCCACACCCGGCCGAACCCGCCCGACCCGAGGCGGGCGATCAGCCGGTACCTCCCGCCGACCACCTGCCCCGACTGCACCTCACGCGCCACCACTGCCCGACTCCCCTGTCCGCCGACGGTCAAGAGCAGAGCGTAGCCGTACCGTTCGGCCCCGGCCGGTCGGGGTGGCGGTCCGTCAGCTCGCGAACCAGCGCCCGATCGCCTGCCGCAGGCCGTCCCGGTCGGCTTCCGCGTCGGTGCTCGGCGAGGCGCCCGCCCAGGCGACGTAGCCGTCCGGGCGGATCAGCAGCCCGGTGAGGCCCTCCGGGCCGCCCTCGGCGAGGACGGGCTCCACGGCCTCGCGCTCGGCGCCCTCCAACGCGGCCACCAGGCTCCCGTCCTCCGTCAGGTCGATGAGCAACGGCCGTGCCCCGCGCGCGAGTTCGGCGATCCTGACCTTCCCCGCGGCGGTGCCCAGCTCCAGGTCCGGCGCGAAGCGGCCGACGGCCGGGTGGGGGTCGGCCACGCCCATCTCGTAGCGCACGTCCGTACCGGCGGTGAGGTCGGCGAGGTGCCGGACGACCTCCTTCTGGGCGAGCAGTTCGCCGAACAGCTCGCGCAGGGCGGTGATGTCGCTGCCCGGGGCCGTGAGGGCGGACTGCGCCTCGGAGTTGAGCACCATGCGGCGGGCGGCCTGGCGGCGCTCGGTGTCGTAGCTGTCGAGCAGCCCGGGCGGGGCGGTGTCGCGCAGGGCGGCGGCGAGCTTCCAGCCGAGGTTGGCGGCGTCCTGGAGGCCGAGGTTGAGGCCGGGGCCGCCGCCGGCGGTATAGACGTGGGCGGCGTCGCCGATCAGGAACACCCGGCCCTCGCGGAAGCGGTCGGCGACCCGGGTGTTGCCGCCGTCGAGCCGGCGCAGCACGTGCGGGCCCTCCCCCGGCGGCGGGCCGAGCGGCAGGTCGACGCCGAGGACGCGGCGCACGCTCGCCTCCATCTCGGCCAGGCTCATCGGCTCCTCGGTCGCGGGCTGGTCCCATTCGGTGGTGCTGATCAGCGGCGGGTGGCCCGGCAGCGGCGCGTACGTGAAGCCGCCCGCCTCGGTGCGCCGGGGCAGGAAGGGCAGGATGGGCCCGTGGCCGGGGACGACGAGGGCGCCGTTCGCCGGGTCGATCCAGTCGGCGGGGACGGTGGCGTGGACGGTGCGGTTGGTGCGGCGGTCGTAGCTGACGCCGGGGAACCCGATGCCGCTGTGCTTGCGGATCAGGCTGCGCGCGCCGTCCGCGCCGACCACGTAGCGGGCGCGCAGCCGCCGGGCGGCGTCGGGGCCGGTGACGTCGAGGGTCACCGCCTCCTCGTCCTGGGAGACGCCGTCCACCCGGTACCCGCGCCGCAGGTCGACGCCGAGTTCGAGGGCGCGCTGCTCAAGGACCTGGACGATGCGCAGCTGCGGGACGGGCAGGGCGTGGATCGGGCTGTCGTCCAGCAGGGCGAGGTTGAGGCCCATGGCCGCGAACATGAAGTAGGCGGAGTTCGCCTTCGGGGGCTCCGCGCTGCCGCTGAGCGGCTCGTACAGGCCGCGGTGGTCGGCCAGGCGCACCACCTGGCCGAGGAGGCCGTTGGCCTTGGGTTCGGTGCTGGGCTCGTCGAGCTGCTCCAGGACGATCGGGCGCACGCCCGCCAGGCTCAGTTCGCAGGCGAGCATGAGGCCGTTGGGCCCACCTCCCACGATGATCACATTCTCGATATCTGTCGCGCTCATGTCATATCTCCTCGCTGCAAGCGGTACGGACCATGGCACTCGTCGATTCGCTACGGAACGGGCAGACCGGCGGCGAGCCGCTCGAAGACCTCGGCCAGGACGGCGCCCAGTGGCGCGGACGACCCGTCCGCGCGCAGGCTGCGCTCGACGGCCACCCCGGTGCCGGCCGCGACGACGGCCGCGACCAGGTGCGGGTGGAGGTCGCGCTCGAGGTCCGTGCCGGTGCGCCGGGCGACGGCCGCGGCCAGCTCCTGCTGGGCGGCGGCGTTGGCCTTGACCAGCTCCCCGGCCAGCGCCGGTTCGGCCAGCATCAGCCGCACGCCCTCGCGCCAGCGCCCGTCCTGCGGCGCGGGCTCGCCGGGTGGCGCGAAGCGCCCCAGGACGGCGTGGCGCAGCGCGTCCCAGAGCGGCTCGTCGGCCGGGCGCTCCAGCAGGTCGGCGGCGACGAGGCGCATCCGCTCCTCGTGCCGGGAGGCGATCGCCTCGGCCTTGCCCGCGAAGTAGTTGCGGAAGGTGCGGACGGAGACGTTCGCCTCGGCCGCGATCCGGTCGACCGTCACCGCGTCCCAGCCGTGCAGGACGCAGAGCCTGATCGCCGCCAGGCTCAGGGCGGCCCGGGTCTCCTGCTTCTTGCGCTCGCGGAGTCCGGGCTGTTCTGGCTGTTCGAGCCGTCCGGGCTGTTCGGGCCGCTCGGCGGTCGTACGGGTCTCGTCTGCGGGTGCCATGGGAGCAGCGTAGGGCAAAACTTGCCGCCACGGCAATGTTTCCGTGGCGGCAAGTTTTAGGAACCGTCAGCGGATGTCGTGGTCCGGGTGCGCCTCGTCGTAGACGTGCCGCGCCTCGGCGATGACGGCGCGGTGGGCGAGGGACCAGTCGGCGAGGGCCTTCACCAGGTGGGTGAGGCCCGCGCCCGTCCCGGTGAGGCGGTAGTCGACCTGGGCCGGGACGGTCGGGTAGACGGTGCGCAGCACCAGCCCGTCGCGTTCGAGGCGGCGGACGGTGAGGGTCAGCATCCGCTGGGAGATGCCCTCGACGGCGCGCTGGAGCTCCCTGAACCTCCGTGGCCCGCTTGCCAGTTCGACGATGACGAGGACGGACCACTTGTCGCCGATGCGGTCCAGCACGTCCCGGATGCCGCAGTCCGGGTGGTCCTGACGGCCGCAGGGGTCGAGGGCGGCGGGGGTGGTTACCCCGGTGTGCGTGGGTGACACGGAACTGCCTCCTTGTGGCCGCCGGACGGTCGGTCGAGGATCAAGCCTAGTTACCGAAGAGAACCACGGAAGGCGTGATCCCCATGAGCCCCATGATCCTGGTGACCGGAACCGGCGGGCACCTCGGCTCGGCCACCCTCGCGGCGCTGCGGTCCGCCGGCACCCCCGCGACGGGCGGCAGCCGCACCCCCGGCGAGGGCGGGCGGCGCCTCGACTTCGACGATCCCGCGAGCCTCGACCTCACCGGGGTCTCCACCCTGGTGCTGGTCTCCGCCGGCGTCGGCGAGGACGACCAGGTCATCGCACGGCACGCGGCGGTCCTGGACGCCGCCGTACGGGACGGCGTCGGCCACCTCGTCTACACGAGCCTCACCACCGCCGGGGACCATCTCGCCTTCGCCCTCGCCCACCGCGCCACCGAACGGCTCGTCCGGGCGAGCGGCCTGCCCTGGACGATCCTGCGCAACGGCCTGTACGCCGAACTGTTCGGCGGCCTGCTGACCTGGGCGGGCGAGGCCCTGGAGTCCCCGTTCGGCGAGGGCGCCCTGGCGGCCGTGGCCCGTGCGGACCTCGCCGAGGCCGCGGCCGCCGTCGCCACCGACCCGGGCCCGCACGCCGGACGGGTCTACGACCTGGTCGGCGCGCCCGTCACGGCGGGCCAGGTCGCCGCCCGTCTCGGAGTCCCCCACCGCACCATCGGCCTGGCCGAGCACCGCCGCCGCCTCGCGCAGGCCCCCGGCCTGCTGCCCTTCCAGCCCCCGATGGCCGCCTCCATCGCCACCGCCGTCCGCCACGGCTTCCTCGCCGCCCCCGCCCCGGACCTGGCGGCCCTCCTGGGCCGCCCGGCCCGGGACCCGCTGCCCCTCGCCGTCGCGGCGGCCGCCGCGAACCGGCCCTGAGCCCCGGGCCCCCGGGGTCGGAGCCCTCGGAGCCCTCGGAGCCCTCGGAGCATCACGCGGTCAGAGCCTTCAGAGCCTTCAGAGCATCACGAGCAGCTTCGTCCCGGGGACCAGCTTCCGGTTGACGGAGGTCGACTGGACGAACACGGTGTACGCCGGGTTCTCCCCCGGCTTCACCGACGCCTCCGCGTTCGGCAGCCCGAGGAGCCGGCGAGCCGCCGGGCCGGAGAACACCCGGCCCGTCATCCGGCCCGTCTTCGGGTCCTTCTCCGCCACGGCGAGCTGCTTGGTGCCCTGGATCTTCTCCCGCTTGGACAGCTCGTAGAAGGCGCAGCCGGTCGTGTAGGCGTGCCCGGAGCTGGTGACGAACTCGCGGATCGGCAGCTGCTCGTCGACCGGCAGCAGGATGTACTTGCCGCCGGCCAGGGCGTCCAGGTTGGCCGTCACGTCGGCGGTGCTGAGGTCCTGGCCCATCGCGAACAGGTTCCTGGTGCCGCGCACGCCCTGTTCGCGGCCGCGCAGGAAGCTGGTCGCGGCCGACTTGACCGTGCCGATGGCCTCCTCCACGCCCTGGCTGGAGTCCGCGTCCCAGATCGCGATGTTGCCCGCCGGGAAGCCGTACTCCTGCGCGGTGCGCTTGGCGAGCGAGTTCGGGACGAGGATCGCCGACGTCCAGTGGTCGGGCAGCTCGTCCATCGCGTTCTGGATCCGGCCCAGCCACTTCTTCAGCACGGCGGAGCCCCGGCCGGCGCTCATCCGGGTGTGCATCTCGCCGGTCTCCGAGCAGCCGGAGGCGTTCTCCTCGCCGTCGGTGACGACGACCTGGAGGAAGGAGTGCTCCCCGTAGCCCTCCCAGATGTTCTTCAGGTCGTCGACGGACTTCACGGCCGCCTCGATCAGCGCCGTCGCCCCGCTGTCGACCTTGTAGAGGCCGTGCAGCGACGGCAGGTGCTTGACGTCCATGTCCCACACCAGGTTCTGCACCTGGTGGTCGAACGCGTAGAGGCTGATCCGCGTCTCGTGCCCGAGCCGGTCCGACTCCTCCTGGAGCCCCTTCACGAACTCGTCCACCACCCGCACGAGTTGCCCCTCGTGCGGACCCATCGAGCCCGACTTGTCGACCACGAGCGACACGTGGTTGACCTTGTGCTTGATCCGGTTCGCAGCCATGGCCCGCCCCTTTCCCGACGCCTCTCGGCGCCCCCTCCGACGTGCTTCCCACCCTACGAACCAGCACTGACACCCCCTCCTCCCGCGAACCCGGCCTGCGGCGGGGCAGGCCTGCGGGGGGCAGAGCAGGTCGGACGGGCGGGGGCCGGCCGAAGCCGCGGGCCCGGCCTCCGCGGGGGTGGCGGCCGGGCCTGCGGGGCATTGAGGGTGGCGGCGGCCGCGGGCCCGGCCTCCGGGGGGGAGGAGGCCGGGCCTGCGACGCTCCGAGGGTGGGGTCGGCGGGTGGAGGAGTGGTCGCGAGCCGGTGGGGCGAAGGCCGCAGGCCCGGCCCTCGGGGAGAGGGGGCCGGGCCTGCGGGGTTCGGGGGGCGGGGCGGTCAGTAGGAGGCGAAGTGGTCCGGGGCGGGCTGGGGGGTCGGGACGGTGCGCGGGGGCTCCGTCGGGGTGTGGGTGGGGCGCAGGGGCCACCAGAGGGAGCGGCCGAGGAGGGCGGCGACGGCCGGGACGGTGGCGAGGGAGAGGACGAGGGCGGAGAGCAGGATGCCGACGGTCAGGGCGAAGGCCATCTGCTCGGTGCCCGGGGTGGCCACCAGCGAGGCGAAGGAGCCCGCCAGGACGATGCCCGCCGCCGTGATGGCCGGGGCGGTGTGCTGGACGGCGCGGGCCACGGCGGCGCGGGCCGGGCCGGGGCGGCCCATCTCCTCCCGCAGGCGGTCGGTGATGAGGATGTTGTAGTCGGTGCCCAGCGCGACGACGAACAGGAACAGCACCAGCGGCAGCGTGAAGGTGACGCCGGGCCGGTCCAGCCCGTGCTGGAAGACCATCGTGGCGGCGCCGAGGGTCGCGGCGAAGCCGAGGCCGACGGCGATCATCAGCACGAGCGGGGCGAGCAGGCTGCGCAGGAGCAGCAGCAGGATCAGCGCGATCAGGCCGGCCGCGACCGGGAAGACCACGGCCAGGTCGTGGTCCACCGCGTCGGCGACGTCCGCGAAGATCGCCGCGATCCCGCCGACGTGGCCGCTGGTCCCCGCGGGGGCGTTGGCCGCGACGGCGGCCCGGACGGGGCCGGAGGCGAGGGCGCGCGCCTTGTCGCTCTGCGGGTCGACGTTCAGGTAGAGGTCGATCCGGGCCGCCCGGTGGTCCTGGCTGATCACGGTCGGGGCGACCTGCCCGACGCCCTCGACCTTGCCCAGGGCCTTTGCGAGCCCGTCGAAGCGCCCGGCGTCGAGGGCGGCGCCGTCCTTGGCGGTGAGGTAGACGCTGGTCGGGTCGGAGATGCCCGCCGGCATGGCCCGGGCGATCTCGGCGGCGGTGGCGGCGGCGGCCGTCTTCTTGTCGTCGCCCAGGCTGTAGTCCATCTTCATGCCGACCGTCCCGGCGGCCAGCGCGCCCAGCAGGGCGACGGAGGCGGCCAGCACCATCAGCGGACGGCGGGCGACGAATCGGCCGTACCGGGCGGCGACGCCCTCGCGGGGCGTGTGCCGCAGGGTGCGGGAGGGCCAGAACATCTTGCGGCCGCAGGCGGCGAGCAGGGCGGGCATCAGGGTGAGGCTGGCCAGCAGCATGACCAGGACGGCGAGCGCGATGGCCGGGCCCATGGACCGGAACTGGCCGAAGCTGGCGACGCCCAGGGTGGCGAAGGCGGCGACGATGGTCAGCGCGGCCGAGGTGATCGCGGTGCCGACCCGGCCGGAGACCTCGGCGGCGGCCGTCCGGGCGGGCTGGTCGGGGTGCGAGCGCAGGTGCTCGCGGAAGCGGAAGAGCAGGAACAGCAGGTAGTCGATGCCGATGCCGAGCAGCACGGTGGTGATCAGCGTCGGAGTGCCGGCGTCCAGCTTGAGGCCGGCGAGGTCGGCCGCGGCGGCCACCACGCCCGAGGCCGCGATCCCGACGAAGGAGACGGCGAGCAGCGGCAGCAGGGCCGCGAGCACGCTGCGGAAGACCAGCACGTTGAGCAGCACGATCAGGCCCATGATCAGCGCGCCGCCGATCTTCGCGGCCGTCTCGTGGTCCTTGACGGTGTCGTTGAGCTGGGCGAGGGAGCCGGTGAACCCGGTGCGCATCCCCGTCTCGGCGAACTCGGTGCGGGCGCTGTCGCGGAAGGCCCGGTAGACGCCCTGGACGCCCTCCTCCTGCGGGTTGCCGGTCAGTTCGACGGTGAGCAGCTCGAAGCTGCGGTCCGGCGCCATCGCGGCGGGCGCGATCTTGGGCGTCTGGGAGCGGTCGTTGGTCATGAAGTCGGGCTCGTCGTGGTTCCGGGGCATCACGACCCGGCGCTTGGCGAGCTTCGCCGCCACGTCCTCGATCTGGTGCTGGTCGGCGGCGCCGAGCTTGGCCCCGTCCGTACGGGCGACCAGCACGGTGACGGTGACGGCGTCCGACCGCACCCCGAAGTTCTCCTCGGCGATGCGCATCGCGACGGCCGAGTCGTAGCTCTTCGGCAGGAAGTCCCCGGTCTGGGACTGCGTCACCCGGGGCAGCAGCATCGGGGCGACGACGCTCATCCCCACGGCCACCACGACCCAGACGATGATGACCTTCCAGGCGTGTCTCGTGGAGAATCCGGTCAGTGCGCGGATCACGTTGTCCTCCGGCTCAGCGACGCTTGCGTCGGCTTCGGCGCCGGGGGTTCCCGGCCTGTATCCAGACCATCAGGGGAATCGGCGCCGGGCGTCCGAGTCGCGGACGATCCGCAGCGGGGTCCTGGCTCCCCCGGCGGGCCCCCACCTGGGAGCGTGGTCCTGGTCCGCCCTCCCCGTTCCTCGCCCCTGGGGACGAGCCCCGCGCCTGCCGGCCGATGCGAGAATGGCCAGGTCAGCACGGATGACCCGGGAGGAAACAGATGGACGGACGTCGGGGCCAGGGGCGCGGGGCACCGCTCTGGAGCCAGGCCGACGCCCTGGTGGTCGTCGTCGCCACGGCGCTGGACCTGCTCGCCCGGGTGCTCGTCGGCCAGGTCGTGGAGGGGCACCAGGTGACGGTGCTGAGCTTCCTCCTCGTCGCCGTGTCCGGCCTGCCGCTGCTCGCCCGGCGCACCCACCCCCTGACGGCGCTGGCCGGCGTCCTGGTCCTCCAGGCCGCGACCGACCTGTCCGGGCCGGTGACCGTCCACTTCGGCGCGGTGCTCGTCATCGCGCTGTACTCCGTCAGCAGCACCTGCACGCTCCCGGTGACGGCGGCGGCCACACTCGTCACGGCGGTGGTCACGGCGCTGAACCAGAGCCACTACCACCCGACGTCCGTGGCCGACTCGCTCGCCTCGCTCATCTCCGCCGTCATGGTCAGCAGCGCGGGCCTGGCCGTCGCCCGCTGGCAGCGCGAGGTCGCGGCCAACCGCCGGCTGCTCGCCGACCGCGCGGTGGCGGAGGAACGGCGGCGCATCGCACGGGAGTTGCACGACATCGTGGCGCACCACATCACCACCATGCAGCTGATGGCCGGCGGCGCCCGGGCCAACCTCGCCCGGCCGGAGGTCGTCCGGGACTCCCTCGTCACCCTGGAGTCCTCGGGGCGGCTGGCGCTGCGCGAGATGCGCCAGCTGCTGACCGTCCTGCGGGCCGACGACGAGACGGAGGCGGCCCCGCCCGCGCCGCAGCCCGGGGCGGAGGACGTCCAGCAGTTGGTGGACGAGTCCTGCCTGGCCGGGCTGCCCACCGAGCTCACCGTGGACGGGCCCCGGCGCCCGCTGCCGCCGACCGTCGGGCTGACGGTGTACCGGATCGTCCAGGAGGGCCTGACCAACGCCCGCAAGTACGCGGGCCCCGCCCGGGCCGCCGTCCGCCTGGAGTACGGGCCGGACAGCGTCACCGTGGAGGTGCGCGACGACGGCGGGGGCGCGCCCCCGCCGGAGAAGACGGGCCCGGCGGGCTACGGCCTGGTGGGCATGCGCGAACGCGTCGCCCTGCACGGCGGCACCCTGGAGGCCGGGCCCCGGCCGGGCGGCGGGTTCGCGGTGCTGGCCGAACTGCCGCTCAGCTCCGACGAGTCGGCCGAGGCGGCCGTGCAGTCCGGGTCCACGCAGAGCGGCTCCGCGCACTCCGGGCCCGCGCAGAGCGGGTCCGTCCAGAACAGTTCCGTACGCGGCGAGGAGACGGCCCGATGACCGGCGAGGCCCCGATCAGTGTGCTCATCGTGGACGACCAGCCGCTGGTGCGGCGCGGCCTGTCCCTGATCCTCTCCCCCGACCCGGCCTTCGAGGTGGTCGGCGAGGCCGAGGACGGCGAGCGGGCCGTGGCCGCCGCCCTGCGGCTGCGCCCGGACGTCGTGGTGATGGACATCCGGATGCCCGTCCTGGACGGCGTCGGCGCGACGGAGGAGCTGGCCCGCGTCCTGCCCGAGTGCCGGGTGCTGGCGCTCAGCACCTTCGACATGGACGAGTACGTGGTCTCCGCGCTGCGGGCGGGCGCGCACGGCTTCCTGCCCAAGGACGTCTCCCCGGAGGAGCTGGCCACGGCGATCCGGACGGTGCACGCCGGGGAGGCGGCCGTCGCCCCGCGCCTGCTCACCCGGCTGATCTCGGCGTACGTCCGCGCGCCCGCCCCCGCCGCCGCGCCGACGGCCCCGGTGGTGGTGGCCGGGGCCGAGCTGACGCCCCGGGAGGTCGAGGTGTGGCGGCTGATGGCGACCGGCCTGGACAACGCGGCGATCGCGCTGGCCATGGAGATCAGCCAGTCGACGGTGAAGAACCACATCACCAGCCTCTTCGGCAAGCTCGACGTCCGGGACCGCGCCCAGGCCGTCATCGCCGCCTACGAGACCGGCCTGGTCACCGCCCGCACGCCGGACTGACCCGCCCCTACCCGGCGCAGCCCTCCGGCGCCTCCGCAGGGCCGCCGTAGGGGCGGGAGGGGTTCCACAGCCGGTCCGCCTCGCCGCGCGCGAGGTGCTCCTCGTAGATGCGCACCTTCTCCCGCACCACCGCCAGGGTCTCCTCCAACTCCTCGATCTGGCCCCGCACATGGCTCTCGTGGCGACGCAGCACCTCCAGCCGCTCCGCCTCGTTGCCCGGCCCCCGGCGGGCCAGGTCGATGTACTCGCGGATCTGCGCCAGCGACATGCCCGAGGAGCGCAGCCGCACGCAGACCGCCAGCCACTCCAGGTCCTCCTCGTGGTAGACCCGGCGGCCGCTGGGCAGGCGCCGTACGGGGTTGGCGAACAGCCCCTCCCGCTCGTAGAACCGCAGCGCGTGGACGCTCAGGCCGCTGCGCTGCGCGACCTCGCCGATGCTCAGGTCCACGGACCCTCCCCCGTGTCGACTGTTGATCTAGACCCGACTCTAGGACCTAGCGTCGGGCCATCGGTTCATCGCATCGGGCCGGTCAGTCACATCACCATCCGATCAGCAGGAGTGACCATGGGCGTTTGGTTCATCACCGGGGCCTCGCGCGGCCTCGGCGCGGAGATCACCCGCGAGGCGCTGGAGCGCGGGCACGCCGTGATCGCCACGGCGCGCGACGCCTCCGCCGTCCTCGCCGCGCACCCCGAGCGACCCGAGGGCCTCCTGGCGGTGAGCGCGGACGTGACCTCCCCCGAGCAGCTCGCGAAGGCGGTCGCGGCCGGGCTGGAGCGGTTCGGCCGGATCGACGTCGTGGTCAACAACGCCGGGTACGGCATCGTCGGCGCCGTCGAGGAGACCTCGGACGAGGAGGCCCGCGCCCTCTTCGACGTCAACGTGTTCGGTGTCCTCAACACCCTGCGCGCGACCCTGCCGACGCTGCGCGCCCAGCGCTCCGGACACGTCCTCACCATCGGCTCGGTCGGCGGCTTCGCCACCGCGCCCGCGGTGGGCGTGTACGGCGCCTCGAAGTTCGCCCTCGAAGGCGTCAGCGAGGCGCTGCACGCCGAACTCGCCCCGGTCGGGGTCCGCGTCACGATCGTCGAACCGGGCGGCTTCCGCACGGACTTCCTGAGCGCCCCCAGCATCCGCACCCTGCCCGCCGCCATCCCCGACTACGCCGAGGGCACGAGCGCCGTCCGCGCCTCCATGGCGCACTTCGACGGCCGCCAGCCGGGCGACCCGGCGAAGGCCGCCAGGGCGATCGTCGACGTCACCGAGGCCGAGGAGCCGCCGCTGCGGCTCCAGTTGGGCGCGGACGCGATCGAGCGCGTCGAGGCGAAGCTGGACCGCGTCCGCGGCGAGCTCGACCGGTGGCGGCACGTCGCGCTCTCCACCTCCTTCTCCTGAGCCCGGCTGCTAGGGTCCGGACGGGTCGACGGACCGACGGACCGACGGGTCGACGGGTCGACAGGAAGGACGGGGCCGTGACCGGCACCGGGCAGGGCGGGCGCAGCGCGTACCAGGAGTTCACCCAGGGCCTGAACCTCCACTTCGACCTCGGCTGCCTGCTCGCCCTGCTGCCCGAGGCCCAACGGCCCGCCGCGCTGGACGAGTTGGTAGGGGTGGACCCGCTCCTCTTCCAGTACCACGTCGACCCGCCGCCGGTGGTCACCGCGAGCGCCGTCACCGAGGGGACGTACCGGGTCAGGTACGCGCTGGCGCGCACCGTCCACAGCGAGGCGGTGCAGCGGCGGCTCCTGGACCTCGACGACCCGGGGATCGACCGGGCGCTGGCCGGGAACCACCGGCGCGGGTACGAGACCGAGCGGCGCCTGCGGCTGCGCGACCCCGCCACCGTCGCCGCCGCGCCCGCGTACCGGTCGGACCACCACCGCCGGGCCCTGCTCTCCGGCGAGCCGGACCTCGTGGCGGCGGCGCTGCTCGACCGGCGCACCGCCCTCCACGGCGGGCAGAAGCCGGTGCGGCCCACCGAGTGGGCCGCCGCCTGGCGCACCGTCCGCCTCGCCGACGGCCCCGAGCGGGTCCGGCGCCTGGCGGCCACGCTCCCGGCGGGGGCCGAACTCGACGAGGCGACCCGGCTGGTGGTCGCGGCCTGCGCGGAGGCCGACCCCGAGCCGTACCTCACCAGCGCCGAGCAGCGGCTGCTCGGCGCCGGGGCGCTGCTCGCCCGGCTCCGGGAGGTACGGACACCGGAGGAGCGCCGGCTGCACCGGCGGGGCGGCTCCTCCCTCATGGAGCCGTACGCGCCGGACTGGGCCGTCATCCGCGCGGCCGGGCTGCTCGGGCAGGTGCCCAAGGTGATGCGCGGGGACCTCGCCGACCACCCCGACTGCCCCGCCGACACGGCCTGGGCCCTGCGCACCGGCCGCCCGGCCCCGCACGGGCTGCCGCCCCGGCAGCCCCCGCCGCCGCCCGAGCCGCGCCCGGTGCCGGGCCCCCGGCCGTACCACCGCCAACCGCTGGACCCGGGGCCGCTGGCCGCCCCGAGCCCGGCCGCCGTGCTGGACGTGACGCCGCTGGGCCGGGGCGTGACGACCGATCACCTGTTCTCCGCCGTCGAACTGGGGCTGCTCGACGCGGCGACGGCCGTGCGCCGGGCCCGGCCCGCCGTCTCCGTGGTCGTCTGCGCGGGGCAGACCTCCTCCTTCCACGCCCACGAGCAGGAGCCCGGCGGCGGCCGCGAGGCCGTGCACCGCGCGACCCTCGAACACGTGGCCACCACCCTGGGCTCCGCCCCGTCGCCCCCGGGCCTGTGGCGGGAGGTCCGCTCCCTGCTGCGCCCCTACCCCGGACCGCTGCCCGAACTGTTCGCCGAGGCCGCCCGCCGCCTGCGACGATGAGGCCCGCGCGGGCACGGACGGTTCGGCGCCCGCCGAACCGTCCGTACGCCATCATGGCCGCATGCCCCCACTCGCCCTCGCCGAAACGGCCGCCCTCCTCGCCGACCGCACCCGCGCCGCCTTCTGCCTGGCGCTGCTCGACGGCCGCGCCTGGACGGCGGGCGAGCTCGCCCGGCACGCGGGGGTGCGGCCCTCCACCGCCAGCGAGCACCTCTCCCGGCTCATCGCGGGCGGCCTGCTCACCGAGGAGCGCCAGGGCCGCCACCGCTACGTCCGCCTGGCGGGCCCGGAGGCGGCCACCCTGGTCGAGACGCTCTCCTCCTACTCCCCGCCCGCCCCGCGGCCCACCTCCCTGCGCGAGTCGACCCGCCTCACCGCCGAGGCCCGCGCCCGCACCTGCTACGACCACCTGGCCGGCCGCCTCGGCGTCGCCCTCGCCGACGCGATGATCGACCGCGGCCTGGTCGCCACCGACTCCGGCCTCGCCGTCACCCCCACCGGCCGCGCCTGGCTCGCCGACTCCCTCGCCTTCTCACCCCCCGCCCGCTCCCGCCGCCCCCTCGTCCGCTCCTGCCTCGACTGGACCGAACGCCGCCCCCACCTCGCCGGCGCCCTCGGCGCGGCCCTGCGCACCACCGCCCTCACCCGCGACTGGCTCCACCCCGTCGGCACCGGCCGCGCCCTCGCCCTCACCCCCGAGGGCACCCGCGCCTTCCGCGACCTCCTGGGCGTCGAACTCTGAGGACGCCGCCCCCTGTGGCCCGACGACGGGAGGCCCGTCCGGCCCGGCGGCGGCCTCCGACACCCCCCTCAGCCCGTTCGCTCCCCCGTCGCCAGGACGCCCCCGGCGGCGGCCTGCACCCACGGCTCGGCCCTCAGTCGCTGGAGCGCCAGCAACGCGCCGGCCTCGGCGTCCAGATCCGCACCGCCCGTCCACGCGGCGGCCTCCCTCGCGTCCGTGCACGGAAGCCCGGCCGACCTGGCGCGCAGCGCGAGCTCCAGGTGCAGCGCCTCCGTCGCCAGGAGCGCGTCCTCGCTCGACGGGGGGCCGACGGCGGCCTCGGCCATCGCCGGGGAGACGTAGCCGGCCAACTCCCACTGGGCGTCACGGATCTCGATCGTCCGCCGGTACAGCCTGCGCTCGACGCCCCGGAGGTCGAGCAGGTCCGCCCAGCGCGGGTGCACGGGGCCGAGGACGTGTCCGGGGGCGGCCCCGCCGAGCAGGACCCACAGCGGACGCAGGCGGTGGTAGCGGACGAGTCGGCGCAGGAACACGGTGGCGCGGTACGCGGCGGGGGCGAGCAGCCCGACGCCGAACAGGACCAGGGCGGACTCCAGCAGCAGGACCGGGACGGTCCCCGGGAGGCCGCCGGTCAGCGGGTACGGCAGGTCGAAGCCGTACGCGAGCAGGTACCAGCAGCGCACCACCACGTAGGCCAGACCCGCCAGGCAGCCGGCGACGACCATCCGCAGCGCGCCGCGGTGCAGCCGGGTGCCGACGGTGCGCACCCGCGGCCGGACGAGCAGGCCGGCGACCACCAGACCTGTGGCCAGGCAGGCCTGGTAGAGCAGTTGGTAGGCGACGACGAGCGGCGAGGAGGACTCCCAGCAGCCGAAGTCGGGGTGGTCGAGGGCGCGTGGCACCGGGACGAACAGCACGACCAGGCCCAACGCGCCGACGGCGAGCAGCAGTTGGGCCGTCCGCAGCCTGCGCCGGGCCGGGGCGGTCGCACCGGTCAGCGCGGCCGCCAGTTCCAGGACGGCGGCCACGGCCGCCACGCCCAGGAGGTGACCCGCCAGGATGGCGCCGTCGGGGACACCGGTGGCGGCGTCGAACGAGCGCCGGGTGGCGTACCCGGTGAGCGTCACGGCACCGCTGACGAACAGGAGCAGGAGTGCGGCCGGCCTGCGGCGCGGGGAGCGGGCGAACCGGGCTGCGAGCAGCAGGGCGGCGAACCAGAGGCCGGCCAGGATGGCGAGCCATACGGGGTCAGGCCCCGCCTGGGCCACCCCGGTGGGATCAGAACAGGTCATCGAGGTCTCCGAGGGGGCTGGGGTCGCGGCCGGGCCAGCCCGCGCGTTCGAGGATGAGCGCGGCCATCAGCTCGGCCTCCTCCTCCTGCGGGGTCGAGTAGCCGCCGCGGGCGAGGACACGTCCGACCACGGCGGGATCGAGCAGGGAGAACATCGGGGCGATCTCGGCGCCGCCGAGGCCGGTGTGCTCGCAGAGCATGTGGCCGAGTTCGTGGAGGACGATGTTCTGCCGGTGCAGGGCACTCGTCCCGTGCGCGTGGAAGACGTAGTCGACCGTCGGGGTCGCGATCCACAGTCCGCAGGGCCTGCCCGGCCCGGGCGGACCGGGCAGGGGCAGCAGGTGCAGCGGCCGACCCCTGTCCCGCGCCAGTTGCTCGCACAGGGCGTCGACGCTGAACGGGCGCGGGAGGTCCAGTCCTTCGAGCCGGGTGCGCAACCACCGCACACGCCGCCGCCCCAACCCCATGACGCCCCCCGATGCCGTCGCTCGTCAGGCTACCGACAACCACGGGGCCTTGTCGGCCGGTCCGGGGATCCGGCCGGACCGGCTACGCGGGCGGGGCAGCGGGGTCGTCGGGCAGCCCCTCCAGCGTGCGGGCGTGCTCGACCATGGCCTGGATCGCGGCGAGCCCCGAGGGCGAGAGACCGGACGCGCGCAGTGCGATGGTGCGCACCGGCGCGTCCCGCAGCGCGGCGAGGAGCTGGAGCTGTGCGTCGATCGCGGTGACGTCCTCGTCGAGGAAGTACGAGGCGGGGACGCCGAAGAACTTCGCGAGCCCTTCGAGGTGGCGCATGGTCGGGTTGTCGCGGACGCCCTTGCGCAGTTGCCAGACGTAGGTGTGGGAGATCGTCGTGCCGCTCTCGCGGATGGCGGTGGCGACCTCCTCGTAGGTGTACTCGTCCCGCCCGGCCGGGTGCACGGTGCGGAAGAGCCGGTCGAGCCGCTCGGCCAGCGACGTGGGACCTGACTGCTGCTCGGGCACGGTGCACCTCCATGACGTTCTCGCTGGTCAAGTCTAGTTGACGAGCGTCCGCTCCCGGGGGCAGTTGACAGGGCGTCGGTCGTCTATAAACTCAGATTTACGAGACGGGCCGAAGTCATCAACTGGCAACAGTTACAGGGGAGATGACAAGGCCCGTCTCGGTCCACGAGAACAGCCAACGGAGGAGATCAGCATGAGGAACGTCTTCAAGCCCGCACTGGCTCTCGCCGCCCTGGCCCTCGCCACGGCCACCAGCCTCGCCCCCGCGGCCTCCGCCGCCGAGCAGCGGCCGGCGGTGACGGCGGGCTCCGCCAACATCACCGGGGTCGGGAACGGCTCGGGGCTGATCCCGAGCCTCGACTCCGCCTGGGTGCACTTCCTGCCGAACTACGACTCCGGCCACCTGGTGGTCAACCGGGGCGACGACATCGCCGCCGTGTGCCGGGTCTGGTCGAACGGGGCGGCCTGGGACCTGGTCCTCGACCACAACAAGTCCTTCGCCGGGTACACCCTGGAGAGCTACCTGACCGTCCCGTCGACCACCGACTGCGGCGTCATCGGCACCCCCGGCACCGTCACCACCCAGACGTGGGTGCACCTGTACCCGCACGCCGACTGGGGCTACCTGGTCGCCAACCCCGGTGACACCGTGGCCCCCATCTGCAGCCTCTACAACACGGACACCGACGGCCGGGTGCACCTCTTCGACCTCGTCGTCGACCGCACCAACCAGATCGCCGGCTTCGCTTGGGACTCCGTGATCACCGCGCCCACGCCGGCGTCCTGCTGACCGGACCGACGAGTACGGGGTGCGCGGGAAGTCGGCCGGGCCGACATCCCCCCCCCCCCCCCCCCCCGTCGGGGCGGGTGGGCGGGCAGCCCCGCCCCCACCCCGACCCGCTCGT